>JAGAXP010000303.1 GCA_017940955.1 Oribacterium sp. | reverse complement strand
CACCTTAGGTGACATTTGATCGCAGGTAGCCCAGTTATCCACAAATGGAAGAAAACGCTCCACCTCCGAAATGCACCGGTCATAATCCTTTATCTCGGAAATGATAAAAGCGTGAAGCTGGTTCTCATCAAAATATTTATGTGGCAGCACATCAAGAAACTCCTGAAGGTCCTCACGCTTTAAAAGCTCCTTTGCAAGCTTTCTGAGCTCCGGTGTCCTCACGCCTAAAATTGAATCCGCCTCTATGTTAGGTATGATCCTTTCCTGCAGCTCCCGATAGGACAGGTCCTGTCTTGAAAACAGTTCTGACTGTATATCTTTAACGATTTGAGCTTGTTTCATACATATACCTCTTTAAACCGGCGAGTCCACCGTAGACAGTTCTCAATAGCGGTAACCGTCCCCGGTGGCATTCCGGACCATTTACTTATCCGCTCTGTACAATCCGCCAACACCATTCAGAGAAAAGTCTTTTTTAGAAACCTCATAGGTGGCTGTGGCATGCTGTTCAGTGCCGTTATCAAGGAAATCATTTATCATTATCTGACTGCCCTTGGAATCCTCAACCTTCAAAAGCTGGTGGTCAGGATAATACTTACCTTCAAACTCTATGGGCTTCTCGGTTTTTATCTCACTCCAGCTGCCGTTTTCATCCTCTCTTCCGGCAAGTATGATAGTCACTTTACAGGGCACATCCCCATAAAGATTACTCATGGCGTCCAGCAGCTTTGAAGCCGTATCACTGCCGGAAAGACCGGCTGCCTTCGCTTCATCGCTGTTTTTGAATGCCTGATATCCATATACGTCCGCAGCCACACCAGGATCCGTATTCTCATTGGACTGGATTCCGGATTTGCCCTTTCCTTCAACCTCGATATTCATCCAGTAAACATCCTTCACGTAGCCTGATTTTTTATTCGGTTTATGCCAGTTTGCGAATTCCCAGACTCCGTTTATGGCATAAGGATCGGAAAAACGCACATCATAGCTCTTGTCATAATTTTTCGGGGTAAAAAGCCACGTAAAATCATCAAGAGATGCTTCTCCGGTCACAGTGAAGCCCAGAGTCTCCGGATCATAGTAGTCAACATTTTCTTTGTTATTACCGCCACATCCCGTAAGTGCCAATGTCAACGCCGCCATACATAAGTAAAACCATCCTTTTATTCTCATCCTTCTGCTCCTCTCACTTATATAAAACCATATCTAAAGTTTAACCAAGAAACACAATCTTATAAATATTACTCGTCATCTTTGAAGTTATGGATAAGGAATTATCTTCGGGTTACTTTTAGTTCTTTGAGATTTTCGTATACAACTTTTGCAAAGACCGTGCGGGAGGACGGCTGAACTTTTACTGAAGAGGAAAGGCTTTGGTAAAATCATTCATAACAGAATTAAATTTGTTAAGCGAATATGCTTATAATAGAGGATAAGACAGCCGATGTTTCAGAGAGAAAAAGCTTGCTTTTAAGCAAGATTTATAATCATTGTGTATCACAAATTTATTCATTAAAGCAGGGGAAAAAATGAAAACCAAGAGTTTGGCAAGGCAATTTAGCGTACTTTTTATTCTGTTCGCAATAGTAACTACCGTGATAAGCGGTATTATTTCGTATGTTAATCAGACAACATCTTATCATGAAGATGTTATCGTTAATCTCGAGAAGTTTACAAGGCATATGTCCGGAATCATCCAGAAAGAAGGCAGTGAACTTGCGGATATTAAGGACTGGCTTGATGAGCATGACTACAAATTGAATGTTCCGATGGACTTCAGTAATGATCTGTCAAATGTAAGAAATGCCTTTTATTCATATATTCAGAAAAACTATGACTATATGCCGACATACCGGGAAATGGATGAAGAGGCAAAAAGACTTTATGTAACCTATAGATATGAATATTGGCTTTGCGTCTTCAGGGATTCCGCTGAAGAGTTCAAATTGAATTATGTATATTTTATCAGCCCAATAGAGGGTGAAGACCATAAGGTTCGTTATGTTCTTGATGCTACTTTTGTGCCTGAGACAGGACCTGATGGTACTGAGATACTTCAAATCGGAGACGTTGTATATGAAGATCCCTCGATTCACCATTATATGTGGGAGACATGGGAAACGGGAAGTGAGACAAAAGCTATAGACTCGCTTAATAACGAATATGGGTATATGTATACTTACTGCTTCCCTCTTATTATAGATGGAGAGAAGATTGGCCTGATTTGCGCGGATACCAGTGTTGATCATGTCAATTCCATGATTTTTAATTCTGTTTTCCGACAGGCATTTGCTGCTGCCCTGATTTTTGCAGTTGCAACGATTGCTTTATTCAGGTTCCTTTATACATATATTTTTGCACGTATTCAGAGACTTGAGAACAATGTAGAGGAATATGCAAATACTAAGAATCCAAATCTTGCGAAAAAAATATCTGAAGAAAAGGGTCAGTATGATGAGCTTGGATCTTTGTCAGAGCGTTTTGCGGAGATGGTCAACTCACTTGAAGAATACATGGTGAATCTTCAGAAAGTGACGAAGGAGAAGGAACGTATTGGTGCGGAACTCAATGTCGCAACACAGATCCAGGCGGATATGCTTCCCAGAGTATTTCCGGCTTTTCCAAACAGGAAAGATTTTGATATTTACGCAACTATGGCTCCTGCAAAGGAGGTGGGAGGAGATTTTTATGATTTCTTCCTGACAGATGATAAGCATCTGGCGTTGGTAATTGCGGATGTTTCCGGAAAGGGAGTTCCGGCAGCACTGTTTATGGTCATTGCCAAAACTCTTATTAAGAACCGTATGCAGATGGGAGAACTTCCGGCACAGGCTCTTATGAATGTAAATAATCAGCTCTGCGAAGGCAATGAAGCAGAACTGTTTGTTACTGTATGGCTCGCGCTTATCGATCTTGAAACAGGTCATGTTATAGAAGCCAATGCAGGACACGAGTATCCTGCAATCAGAAGAAGCGATGAGTGCTTCGAGCTTGTTAAAACAAAACATTCACCTGCTGTTGCAACCTTTGAAGGTATCAAATACAGACAGGATGAATTTGACCTTAATCCGGGAGACAGTCTCTTTGTTTATACAGACGGTGTAACGGAAGCAACGAATAGTAACAATGAACTGTTTGGTGAGGAAAGGCTTCTCACATCTATTAACAAAAACAAAAACTCGGTTCCTGTTGAAATTCTGCCCGAACTGAGAAAAGACATAGATGAGTTTGTGGGAACGGCACCTCAATTTGACGATATTACTATGATGGGCTTCAAGTTCTTAGGTACGAATGGAGCAAACCAATCGGAATGATAAACAGAGTTAATACTTTGGACACCAATGATTCCTCAGGAGCTTCCATACAGGATATGGCCATGTTATGTGCCGAAAGAAATGCATGTGTCATGTCCTGCTATGAAAGAGGATCTGTGACCCTGGATGGTTTTTTGGCGCAACAGGCATCAAAGGTGTCATTCAATAAAACAAGAAAAACCATATATGAACCTTCAGATTTTTATGAAAGTGCGGAAGAGTTTATAACGGAAAGGCTTGGAGACAAGGCTGGAAAAGATATAGCTGCTGCCTTGGAGGCAAATGTGATTTTAACTGCAGATCATCATGGTGCAGTATTCTGTTCACAGTCCTTTCAGGGAGATATTCTGTACGGATTTTTGCTTCGCAAGCTTGGAGTACAGGGAAGAATCATTCCGATTTTTTCCGGTGGACAGGTAGAACTGGGAAATGTTACTTTTGCCAGAGGCATAAATCTGTATGTATCAGATGAAAGTAAGGGAGCTCTTCCCTTTTTCAGAGCTGTAGATCATAATCAGATGGCTATAAAGGCGAAGGCAATAGATGAAGAAATGCTGGAACGTTTCCGGAACAATTTTATCACTGAAAATCCTGATGATACAGTAAAAAAGACTCTGGAGGAGCTTCTTAAGACGATCTATGAAACAGATCTGGTAAGAAAGTGCAGGAATTATTCCGAACAGGTAACTGCGATAGGAGCGATGCTATCCGGGAAGCTTTTTCCGGAGGAGACGGGATTTACTTTTGCCTACCTGGAAGTAGAAAGAGTGATAAAAAAAATACTGATAAAAGAGCTTGGAGACGAAAATTCGATTCTTCACAGAGTGATGTTTTTCAGAAGTGCAAGAAAGATAATTAATGAAATCACCACTGAGGATGGTCTTCCCATTGCATCACAGCTTTTTGTCGGGGCAGACAGCAAAGGCAGAAAAGTTTTTCTAAGATTAAGTGAAAGCGGGGAACTGATCGGGGAGTCCAGAGATGGCAGTAAGGTTCAATACATAGCAGATCCTGACAGTATAAAAGGTCTTCTGGAAAGAGAGGAAATCTACCCGGGGATTTTTATTGTGTCTGTACTGTTGGCATTTGAACGCGGGATTACATGGATGGGCGGAATGTTCCAGTCTGTTTATCTGCCGTCATGGCAAAAAACTGTGATGAAACTTTTAAATGAGATGGGCATGAAAGAAGAAGCGGACATAGTCGGAGGCTTTGACTGCACAGGATATATAAGCGGACCGATGTATGCCCTTTTCGGCGGAGATGGCTACGCTACCACAGCAGGTCCGGTTGAAATGCTGATGACAGGATGTAATCTGTCTTTTCTTAAGAGTAGTATAGAAAAAACTACATTATGGAATGCACATATGATAGGGTTGCATGAGATGTATCCGGATCTTACAGTAAAAAATGAGAGAAAGCCGGACTGGTATAAAACGGCAGCTCAGGAATTGTTCGGCTGCTTTACGGAGAATATCATTAATGCCAAAACAACAAAAAGCCGCTTGGGCTGAAATAAGCACGGCAGACATCAAATATAATATCAATACCATTAGGAGTGTTGTGGGAAAAGACAAAGCAGTCTGTGGCATTTTAAAAGCGGATGCTTATGGACACGGCATTATGGGAATAAGGAAATTTCTCGGTGAACAAAAGCTTGTCAATATGATTGCCGTTGGAAAAATGAGTGAATTATTGCAGATTTCATCTGTTAAGTGGGAAGATGATCTAAAGACACTTCTTCTTGGCGGTGCAGATGATCTGGAGATAGAAGACTGTCTTTTAAATCATAAGGTCAAGCCGGAAATGACCTTTTTTTCTGTGTACAGTGTTTCTCAGTTTTTCAGACTTTATGAAATAGCCGAAAGACTGGGAGTGTGTATAAAAGTACATATAAGACTTGATGGCTGGAATTCAGGAATGGGTATTTCCTATGAAGACTTTCTATTAAAACAGGATGAGTTTTTTTCTCAGGATAAGGTAGAGGTTTGTGGTGTTTACAGTCATCTTTATACTTCCTATTCTAATGACAGGATCGGTATAAAAAAGGAATTGGAAGGGTTTGACCGGATGGTAAAGAAAATAAAGCCGCGATACAGAGAGAAGATTACGATACATATCCTGAATTCAGCTCTTGTATTTGCTTTCCCGGAGTATGCGTACGATATGGTAAGAGTCGGTACAGCCATGTATGGTCTGCCATGCGGTACAGACATGGAATTGCGGCCGGCTTTAAGGATCTGTGCCAGAATTTTTGATGTAAGAAATATAGATAAGTCCGTTCCCTTGTCTTATGAGCCTGAAAATAACACAACAGGAATTCGCAGGATAGCGAGAATCTTTATAGGATATTGGGACAATCCATTGCTTCTTACACAAAAGGATATAAGGGTGAAGATCCGTGACAGAATATTCACTCTGGCTGACGATGTGTGTATGGATAATCTGTGTATTGATGTAACAGGAAATGATGATATAGTGGTGGGGGACGAGGCCGTTCTTTTGGGAGAAAGCGGTGTAACCGTTGATGAGATTCTTAAAAGAAACGGAATAAAGTACGTTCATAGTGAATGGCTGTGTATGACAGCCGGAAGACTGGAGAAAATATACATATGAAAAAAACAATAGCTCACAAACATTTCAGCATATTTCTGGCTGTTATGTTTTTTTTTACAATGATGTTTTCCGGTATCGCCCATGTTGATGTCATGGCTGCGGAAGCAGAAGAAAAGGAAGTCTTTGATACTGCCCCACATACAAAGGCTGACGGAAGTAAGTTCAGGCTTGCATATATTGATTATGATGAATATATGCCTGCAAGCAGACAGCTATACTATATTCTGTCAGGACTTGAGGAGCTGGGATGGATAAAAAAAGGAAGCATTCCTTTTGATATTTCTGAGATTAATGAAAAAAACATGTCATCCGAAGAGATGTATATGGCTTTGCTTGATGCGGATCTTGGACCTTATATTGAGTTTTCGCCAAACGGATTTTATTTTCTTGCCTATAGTGACGAAGCAAAGGTTGCAGAAACCTTAAAAAAGGGCGCAGGTACGGATATAGATATGGTTCTGACTTTTGGTACAAGTGCAGGTATTTTTGTAAAGGAACTTGAGCTTAGTATCCCTATGCTTGACTTTCTCGCGACTGATCCCATCGCATCAGGAATCATAGATTCCGCAGAGAATGGCAGTGGCAATCCGAATGTGTGGGCACATGTAGAGCCATCATCGGTTTTCAGACAGCTTAAATACTATGATTCGTTACAGCATTTTCATAAAATGGGAGTGATCATTTATGGGGATGAGACTATTTCCGGTTTTTCTGATATAAAGAAGGCATCTGAAGAGCTGGATTTTGAGTTGATAAAATATAATATCAGCGAACAACCTCGTGAAACGAATGAAGAACTGGACAGTTATTATAAGCTGGTTGAGACAAAGATAAAAAAAATGGCGGATGAGGGGATAGATTCTTTCTTTCTTACGGTAGACCTTATAAATGACCTGAAAAAAATAGAACCTTTGCTGAAGCCTTTGTATGATAAAAAAATCCCTGTTTATCTGATGGATGATTCCGAAGCTGTAAGAAATGGAGCGCTGATGCTGATATCTGCAAATGATCCCGTAAATGTAGGACGTTTCATAGCAGATGCTGCGGCAAAAATTCTGAACGGAGCTCAGGCAGGAAGTTTACCCTGTGTATACATAAGTGCACCGGGGATTTACGTAAATTACAAAGTTGCAAAGAGAATAGGATATCCGTTAAAGTTCCGATTCCTGACTATTTGTGATGAGATTTATTCATAGGACAGATATTATGCTTAATACAAGAAAAGAAAATAAAATATATCTGATAAGTCTTTTCCTGCTGGCTTTTTTTTCCCTGATATTTGTTTCAACAATGGGATATCTGAATTATCGGACTACGGCAATAAATCTTGAAGAGTCTGTTATAGCCAAATTTGAAAAGGATAATGTAGATGTACTGGAGACAGCTATCAATTTTGGTAAACGATTTGATAACTATTACGGCATGGAGGATGTCCTGGAAACATTTGCCAACCAGTATAAGGGACCTATCCCCTTTGTTATAGATAAGGATGGGAATCTTCTGTATTATCTGGACAAGGGCGAGACACACGAGGACACGGATAATGTCAGAGCTTTCATTGAATCCAAGACATTTAAAAGAGGTCTTCCGGAGTTGATGGAAAAAGAGGGAAAGGCTATATCCTATGATGGATGGAATGCCATTTTTTCCAATATCCATGAAGATGGTGAAATCATAGGATACCTCGGTTGTATTTATAAGAACAAAATTTTCAAGGAACGCTTTGATGAACTGAAACAACGAACGGTGATCATTACCTTGGTTGTAGCCGTTACTGAACTGATAGCCATTGCTTTTCTGGTAGTATTTGTCAAAAAGAGGTTAAATGTTCTGAAAAATGACGGTTTTACTGTTAAAACCATAAAAAAACTGGGGGCGGTAGGAGCCATAACTTTGGGCATAATCATAATGTCTGGAGTTATGATCCTGGTTTATCAGTCTGATTACAGAAGCAGGATAGAGGTTTCTGTAAAAGCTTCTCTTAAAAATCTGGAAAACTCAATACAACATGTTAGGGAGCAGGGAGTCGATCTCAGGGAAGTCGATGGATTGTATGAATATATTGATGAAAAGATTTCTGAACTTGAGACAATACATGCTGTAAGGATCACAGAGCGAATCACAGAGGTGAAAAGAACCCAGGAGGATTCAGCTATCATTTCCTTTACCTTTGGCACAGATGATGAAACAGGGACTACTTTATACCTTGATGCGGAAATATCAGATGAACTGATCGCCAGGGAAATGAGGAATATAGTACTTGTTCTCCTATCATCCATGATCATTCTGAGTATATTTGTATTTGAGCTGAATAATGTAATGGATCTTTCCACAGAAAAGATCAGCGCCAAAGGTAATGATACTTTTTCGGAAAAACAGGTAAGTCTGGCATTAAGACTGACAGGGTTTTTATGTTCTACAGCTGAATACATGTGTGTGCCTTATGCGGCTATGATGATAAGAGACAGCGGTGAAGCATTACCGGGTATTTCCCTTGGTTTTACCGCAGCACTTCCGCTTACTATCGAAGGGCTTACGCAGATGATAGGCATGCTGACGCTTCCGAAGGTTGTCAAAAAATATGATGTGAAGAAAGTTCTCATTGTATCTTCTATTGCTATGATATTGTGTAATATAACAGCATTTGCTGTAGGTGGGGCACTTACCATAGTGATATGCAGAGCTCTTGCAGGATACTCTTATGCAGGGTTTAAACAAGTATCAAATTATCTCATAACAAAAGGCTACGAAACAGAAAAAGGAAGAAGCGATAATATTTCACAGGATAATGCAGGACTTCTGGCAGGTGCCACCTGCGGAGCCGGTCTTGGCGCTATATTGTCTGCAAATGCAGGCTATCCGGTAACATTCCTGATTTCCGGTGCAATGTTTATTTTCTATCTGCTGGGAACATGGTATCTGGTTCCCTGGATGTCACTTGAAGCTAAAGCCGGAGCGGATGAAGAGGAAAAACCTATCTCAATGTCGGGAATTGCAAAGATGTTTACATCTCTGGAAATGATATTCTTTATCCTTGTGATAGCAATACCGTTGAATATAGGTGTAATGCTGTGCGTTACATTGATTCCGGCTATATGCCAGATTAATAATATCTCATCGATAGTACTGAGTTACTGTTACATTGCAAACGGAATCGCAGGAATCTATATTGGTCCTTCGCTGGTTTCAAGAGCAAAGGCAAAATTCGGATTACAGCCATGTATCGCTTTTGCATTTGCCCTGACTTCGATTTGTATATTCATACTTAAGCTTCCGCCTGTGGCGGTTATGGTCATAATATCGAGTATGGCTCTCGGTTTCCTTGACGGCTTCGGAACCCCCATGGTTACTGATAGGTTTATGAGCCTCAGGATAGTACAAAGTTCAATTGATGAATCCACATCACTTATTTTCTTTGTTGTGCTTTCGTATGTTCTTTTGACATTTGCACCGATGATTGCAGAGCTTATGCTTATGCAGACTGAAGGAGTTCTGAGCCCGATGCTGATAGGAGCCATTGTTTATGGTGTTGCGGCTGTGTTGTTGTTTTTATTCAATAGAAGACAGACTGAAAAAGCATCATAAAGCCTACGAAGACCATGCGTTTTATTGTGTTGGTAACGGAAGGTCTATATGGAGAAGAGCAGCGGAAAAAAGAATTAAAGGATGGGGCTGAGGTCATTAAGATAACAGGCCCCGTCCGATTCGATATCTTTTTTAGATCAGAGGTGAAATAACCTCTGTTTTTTTATGTCCTGAATTCCGGATAGGCTTGTTCTGTTATCATCGGGTATAAACGGAAATGCATCATTTAAAAACTGTCTATTATGTACATTTAAAGCATATATTTGTTTTTTTTACTCGGCAAAGTTTACAAAAAGCATTTTATGTGGTTCAATTATATCTGAAATACTAAGAATAACAGTAAGTTATGACTAACTATATTATTTCGGGAGGTAAACACCATGAGTAGATTGAGCATTGTAACTCAAAACAATGCGCAGAAGACGGTGGAGGATCTGTACAAGGATCTGGAAAGAAGAATCACGGCGAGCCAGCCTGGACTTTGTCCGGTTGATCTTGCCGCTTCATTTTTGCACCTTTGTCACGCTCAGTCCTGCGGTAAATGCGTACCCTGCAGAGTAGGACTCGGACAGCTCGAGCTGCTGATCGATTCAGTGCTTGACGGAACTGCCACCATGGAGACATTGACAGTTATCGAGGAAACCGCTCAGAGCATTTACTATTCTGCGGACTGTGC
The DNA here is from genome assembly GCA_017940955.1 of Oribacterium sp. The sequence continues at coordinate 29,340 of JAGAXP010000303.1, read as the reverse complement.
CATAGGTTCAGAGGCTGCACGAATGGTACTGAAGGGTATCAGAGGGTTCCGGGGAGATTACGAAGAGCATGTACTGCACGGAAGATGTTCGGGACACCAGAATCAGCCGGTTCCCTGCGTTGCCCAGTGCCCTGCACATGTGGATATACCAGGATATATTTCGCTTATACATGAAGGCCGTTACAATGACGCAGTTGCCCTTATCAGAAAGGACAATCCGCTTCCGGCTGTCTGCGGCATGATCTGCGAGCATCCTTGTGAGGTACGCTGCAGAAGAACCATGGTTGACGATCCGATCAACATTCGCGGACTTAAGAAATATGCGGTTGAGCATGAGGATGAGTTCAGGATCGGCGAGAAGCAGCCGGCAACAGGCAAGAAGGTTGCAGTCATCGGTGGCGGTCCCGCAGGTCTCAGTGCAGCTTACTATCTCTCTCTTATGGGACATGAGGTAGAGGTTTATGAGCAGAGAAAGAAGGCAGGAGGAATGCTTAGATACGGCATCCCTGCATACCGTCTTCCGAGAGAAGCCCTGGATGCCGAGATCGAGTGCATCATGAAGAGCGGCTTCAAGCTGAAGACCGATGTAAGCATCGGAAAGGACATCTCCATCGCAGATCTCCGTGAGAAGTACGATGCAATGTTTGTTGCCATCGGTGCTCACACAGACAAGAAGATCGGAATCGAAGGCGAGGATGCAAAGGGCGTTATCTCCGCGGTTGAGATGCTTAGAGCCATCGGTGATGACGATTATCCTGATTTCACAGGAATGGATATAGTTGTCGTAGGCGGCGGTAATGTTGCTATGGACGTTGCCCGTTCAGCTATAAGATGCAATGCAAAATCTGTAAAGATCCTTTACAGAAGAAGAAAGATTGATATGACTGCCCTTCCCGAAGAGGTGGAGGGTGCCATTGCAGACGGCTGCGACATCGTAGAGCTTCATGCTCCTTTACGTATCGAGAAGAAAGAGGACGGAAGTGTTGCAGCTATCTGGGTACAGCCTCAGATCGTAGGTCCTATCAGCGGCGGAAGACCGAAGCCGGTGGCAGCTGATACAGAAGAGCTCAGAATCCCGTGTGACAGAGTCCTTGTGGCTATCGGTCAGGGTATCGATTCACGTAAGTTCGGTGAGTACGGAATCCCTGTAGAGCGTGGACAGATTCAGGCATTTGACACCAGCGATATCCGTGACAAGGACGGAATCTTTGCGGGTGGTGACTGCGTTACAGGTCCTGCAACCGTAATCCGTGCCATCGCAGCAGGAAAGGTTGCGGCCGCAAACATTGACGAATATCTCGGATATTTCCATGAGATAAAGTCAGATATAGAGCTTCCTCCTGTCCGCTTTGATGATCATAAGCCATGCGGAAGAGTAAATATGATGGAGCGTTCTCCGGAAGAAAGAAAGCACGATTTCAAGATCATGGAGTGCGGTATGTCCGACGAAGAGGCATGCCAGGAGTCAGGAAGATGTCTGCATTGCGATCACTTTGGTTATGGAATCTTTAAAGGAGGCAGAGAAGCAAAATGGTAAACGTTACGATAGACGGAATCTCCCTGCAGGTTCCCGAGAAGACAACTATATTGGATGCTGCTTCCAAGGCGGGAGTACACATCCCAACCCTGTGCTATATGAAGGAACTCAACGAGATCGGTGCCTGCCGTGTCTGTGTGGTTGAGGTTGAGGGTTATGAAAGGCTTTTTACAGCCTGCAACAATACAGTAGCCGAGGGCATGGTGATCTATACCAACTCAAAGAAGGCCAGAGCTGCAAGAAAGACCAATGTTAAGCTGATCCTTTCCCAGCACAACACAAACTGTGCAGTCTGTGTTCGAAGCGGCAACTGTACTCTTCAGAAGGTGGCTAATGATCTCAATATCCACAGCCTTCCTTATAAGAAACAGATTCCTGAAAACAAGGGTAATGTCAGATTCCCTCTTATCAGAGATTACGATAAGTGTATCCAGTGCATGCGCTGTATCCAGGTATGTGACAAGATTCAGAACAGCAATATATGGGATGTGGTTAATACCGGTTCCCGTGTAACGGTGGATGTTACAGGGGTTTACGCTCTTGAAGATTCCCAGTGTGCACTTTGCGGACAATGTATAACTCACTGTCCTGTTGGCGCCCTCCGTGAGCGTGATGATGTGGATCGTGTTCTGGATGCTCTTGAGGATCCTTCCAAGATCACTGTATTCCAGATCGCACCTTCCATAAGAGCTGCCTGGGGTGAGCCTTTCGGACTTGATCCTGAATTTGCTACGGTAAAGCGTCTTGCGGCAGCTTTGAGAAGAGCAGGCGCAGATTATGTATTTGATACAAACTTTTCAGCAGACCTTACCATCATGGAGGAGGGCTCAGAGTTCCTTGAGAAGCTGAAGAATCCCGAGAACCACAAGTTCCCGATGTTCACCTCCTGCTGTCCGGGCTGGGTAAGATATGTCAAGGCTCATTATCCTGAGTTTGTTGACAATCTTTCAACCGCAAAGTCACCTCAGCAGATGTTTGGTGCTGTTACAAAGAGCTACTATGCAGAGCTTCTCAAGGTGGATCCCAAGGATATCTTCTGCGTTTCCATCATGCCTTGTGTTGCAAAGAAGGCAGAGTGCGCTTATCCGAATATGGTGGATGATCAAGGAAATCCTGAGGTTGACTGTTCACTTACAACCCGTGAGGTTAACCGTCTCATAAGATCCGATCAGATCATCGTTAAGGAGCTTCCTGAGGAAGAGCTTGATATGCCGCTTGGCATCGGCTCCGGTGCCGGCAATATCTTCGGCGCAACCGGCGGTGTTATGGAGGCAGCATTAAGAAGTGCCTACTTCCTTGTAACAGGAAAGAATCCTGATCCTGATGCCTTTAAGGCAGTACGTGGTATGGATGGCTGGAAGGAGGCTGAGTTTGAGCTTGCGGGAAAGACTCTTCGTGTTGCCGTAACCAATGGTCTCGGTAATGCCAACAAGCTCCTTACTTACCTTAAACAGGGCCGTGTACACTATGATTTTGTTGAGGTCATGGCTTGCCCCGGCGGATGCGTAGGCGGTGGCGGACAGCCCATCCATGACGGAGTAGAGATGGCTCCCGAAAGAGCACCGATTCTTTATTCACAGGATGCCAAAATGGATCTCAGATTCTCACATGAGAATCCATCCATAACAAGAATCTATGAGGATTATCTCGGAAAGCCGCTTTCCGAAAAGTCGCATCACCTTCTTCACACTGATCATCACGCATGGAAGATGCCGAATGAAAAGTAAGTCGTAAAATATAAAAGTCACCGGGGATGGTTCTCTAAAATGAGAACCGTACCCGGTGACTTTTGTTCTGAACCATTACTAATCTTCTCCGTTATACTTCATGATCAGCATGGTGAGGTCATCGAACTGCTTGGCCTCGCCTACAAAGGTGTCAACGTCAGCCTTTAAATTGATAAGGACTTCGTTTAACGGAAGATCCTTGTTTTTATTAAGAGCTTCCAGCATTCTGTCGGTACCGTATAGCTGATCTTCGCTGTTGGTGGCTTCAGGAACACCGTCAGTATATACGAAAAGCGTATCGCCCGGATGCATCTCAAATTCGTGTTCACGGAACTTAACGCCCGGAAAAGCAGCCAAAGCCATGGTGTGGTTGTATATAACTAATTCGAATTCTCCTCCGGCTCTTCTTATAACAGGATGCTCATGACCTGCATTGGAAGCGACGCCTTTTCCTGTAGTGATATCAAGTATTCCGATCCAACACGTAGCAAACATTTCTTCTTCGTTGTTTTCGCAAAGCTGGTTGTTTACCTCCGTAAGGACTTCGCTTAATGTTTTGTCCTTCATCTGCTGAACATGATCCTTGATAAGTGTCTTTGTTATAACCATGAATAGAGCAGCGGGAACGCCCTTTCCTGATACGTCAGCGATTACCATTGCAAAATGTGTTTCGTCGGCAAAGAAGAAATCATAGAAGTCACCACCAACTTCCTTGGCGGGATGCATATATGCATAAACATCTATTTCCGGTCTGTCAGGGTATGGCGGAAAAACTGAGGGAAGCATGTGAGCCTGAATCCTGGTAGCTACCGAGAGCTCTGTTCCGATCCTCTCCTTTTCAGCTGTGACCTCCTTTATATGCTGCATATAGTTTTTGAGATCATCCTGCATGGTGTTGAATCTTTCTGCCAGCTGACCAACCTCGTCACCGGATTCTACCGTGATCTTTTCATTAAATTCACCTTTGCCTATCTTCATAACGCCGGCAGCAAGTCTTTGTATAGGCTTTGTAATGGTTCCGGAAACCGCAAAGGAGGTCATTACTACCACGATTCCTATGATAGAAAAGAAAACCATGAAAAGGCCGAGGATATTGAAAATCCGATTCTGTAAGTTTTTCTGTGAAGCCTCTGCAAGTATGTCATTCTGAGCCTTGGCTTCATAAGCAGGGGCTTTGACTTCATCTGTTTCTATGCTTGCGCAGAAAATCCAGCCGGATTCAGCCATCCTTGAAAAGGCAACATAACAGTAATTTCCCTCATATTCAGTCTGGACGATTGAATTGTCGGAGGAGAACAAGGCTTTGATGAAATCATTTCCTGCAAAATGGCTGCTGATGTCTGTATTAAAATCTTCCTTGTCCATATCGGGATGGGCGATGAAATTCAGGTCGGAATCAAGGATCAGAGTGGAGCCTGTCTCACCGATCCTCAGATTCATAACGTCATCAATGATGCTTGTTAAACTTACATCAGATGCAACAACGCCTGCGATGTTTCCGCCGGCATCTCTGTAGGTCATGGCTGCAGTGATACAGACATTGCCATAGGTATCAAGATAGGTAGGCAACCATACAAGCTGGTCCGGATGACACATGGCTTCCTTATACCAGTCTCTCTTCCTCGGATCGTAATCAGGATTAAAAAGATTGGATCTTGAATATCTATAGGAAATACCGCTTACAGTACCGATATAGATATTGTCAAGGATAGGATTCTCCTTCAGTGTGGGTGCAAACATGTACTCGCAGTAGGATAAGGTGTAAACCTCCTTCATTACTTCAGGGGTGGCTTCGACGCCTTTTGCCAGGAAGTATTTTGATGACGCTACACCCATTACTGTTTCATCAGGGTGCGGCATATCATGACCGATGAAATTATCCTGGGTCTCGAACAGACTCTGAGTATATCTGGAGGCCTCAGTGACTACCCTGTTTACTTCATGAAGTTCATTGTTTGCTGTATGAGCCTGCTTCTGAGTGAGCTGCAGAAGATAATATTCTGTCTGGGACATAAGTGAGTCCTTGATGACCTCCGAAGAATTGATGCCCAGGGTAATGTTGGTCTGCTGAAACTCATTAACCATGGAATTCATAAAGTAGTAGGAGGCGCTAAAGACTACGATAAGTGAACCTAAAGACATTATCAGTATGACCAAAAGGATTTTTAAGCTGATCTTCATATTTTTGAACATGGATTTACTCCTTATTCTGTGCTGTTGTCTAATGCTGCGTAAAGAATATCTTCAATCATATCTTCATAAACTATGCCGGCAAGCTCTGCAGCCAGAGGCATAAGGCTGCAACGTTTAAGTCCGGGAACGGCATTGATCTCAAGAACATAAGGTTTGCCGTCTTCCTCAGACACCATGAAATCAACACGGCAGAGATCCTTTGCACCGGTGGTATGGAAAACCTCCAGCGCCATTCCGGTTATCTCCTTTGTGACATTCTGATTGAGTCTGCTTTCGCATATTCCGTAGTTTCCCGTGAACATAATGAGTTCTTTGCTTCCGGTCTTTTTCTTTTGGTCAAGATCCAGACCTTCAACAACAGGAAGCGAAACCAGATTCTTTCTGCTTTTGTAAATGCCTACGGTATAGAATCCACCAGGTATGAATTTTTCCAACAGTATGGGATCATCATACTTAAAGACAGTTTCGATACGGTGAAGGTCTTCCCCGGATTTTATAAGCTCGATGCCAAAGCTGCCGCCCTGCGTAGGGGCCTTTGCAACAAAAGGATATCCGAAATCCTCGTAGGGATAGTCGCCTTTTTCGAACCGCTTTCTGGTCAGGATATCCCATTTAGGAGTTCGTATACCGGCCCGTTCGAAAACCAGCTTGCTGAGGATTTTGTCATTTATAAGACATGCAGCCCTCATGCGGCTTCCGGTGAATGGAATACCATGCATTTCAAGCATGGCCTGAAAAGTTCCGTCACCGTAACCCTTTCCCTGGACGCATAAGTAAACCACATCGGTATGGACATTGATTATGGAGCTGATTATGTCTTTTTCAATCCGAAAAAGATGTACTTCGTGTCCTCTTGTTTTCAAGGCGTGCGCTATATCTGAAGCATTTTTTTCGGAGGGTAATCTCTCTTCGGGAGTTCCTCCGTAAACTACACTTACTATCATTGATCTGTTCCTTTGATGTGATGGTGAAATTCTATAGGATATAGGATTTCACAGGAATTCAGCTTTTCCGGATTTCGGAAGTAAGTTGGAATAAATATAGTATGTTAAGGCCATTATAGCAAACGTTGTGCCCAAAATAACTATACCGGTTCTATACCCCAGTGATAATGCTGAAGCAAATATGAAAGGTCCGCTAATTTCCAGCATTTTTTTTGTGAAAGAAAGGAGGGAAAGGGATTTTGAAGGTCCAAGCTTACGTACAGCAGGAAGCTTAAGAAAGCAGGTATTCTGAACACCGAAGCCAAAACTGTCAGCTGTTCCCAACAGACAGGCACTTACGTAAGGAAGAACCGGACTCGACCCCATAACCGGGAATATAAGTATTAAGGAAATGATCAGGTTATAAGCATAATTTATATTTTTGAGGGCTTTACCCTTAAGCCTGGAAATAAAGACCGATATGGCAGGACCGGCATATACAAGGAATATGCCATAAAGCATTTGCAATCTTCCTACATCAGATATGGTGCCGCCCTTGGCATCAAAATAAAGAGGCATATAGTAAGTTAAGTAGGAAGCTGAAATACTTGCCGGAGCGATCATCAGGATAACAAACATAAGTACGGAAAGGTTATCACTGAAGGATATCCCGGGAACAGGAGTGTCCTTTGCGGTATTGCTTTTAGCCTTTGTCTTTGGAAGTAAAGCATTTTCAAGTCTGATGATAAAACCCGAGGTAAGAAGCGTAAAAACAGCAGAAATAAAAAATACTGTTTTATAGCCAAATATATCTGCCAGGATAGCGCCCAGAGAAGAGCCACAGTTCATTCCCGAGTAGATCCCTGCATTTAAAAGTGCAAACCCCAAAAGCTGCTGTTTGGTATTTTTTCCAAAAAGTGAAAGGTTTCTGAGGGTCATCCAGCAAAAACCGTAGCCAAGTCCAACCAATGCCCTTGATAGTGCGAATAAAACAAGATTGGTTGAAAGTGCAGAGAACAATGTTCCTGCCGATACAATGAGAAGCCCCAAAATAAACGGAAGCTTCCAGCCGTTTTTCTTTAGAAGAGCAGTGGTAAAAAAAATAGCTGAACAGGTTAAAAGCGTTTCTGCTGCCTGAGGGAGTCCGGCTGCGGTAGTTGTTGCCATTCCTCCAATAGGGTTATAAAGGGATTTGGCGACTATGGGAATAAAAGAAGAGGAAAGCCTGGAGGCAAAATAGAACAGAAAAGCTATCTGCCTTATGTAATAAAGGGCAGACGGGATATCTGCATTAGTCATTGATTCTTTGAACTTCTCATACTCTACTTCCTGAAGCTGTGATTCTTCTTTTTTTGTCTGATAATTGCTGATCATATTCTTAGTCATTCCTTTAGATACATTCATTATCATAAGGAGTACTATTTCAACGGAAAAGAAAAAAGAAGTGACCAGGACAGTGAGGAGATTCAGGGCAATTGATTTTATTCTGCTTCGCACAAATAAAGGATCAACCCGGAAACGGATGCTGCTGTTCTTGTTGAAGCTGTAAGTATATCCGGTGTTCTTTGCTGCACTTCCGATAAGGTTCTTATCGGAAGAATAAATAACTGTACCGGATTTATCCGCTACAGAGATTTCGGTAATGCTGTCTTTACAAAGTGACTGGAGCAGATCGTCAAGTTTTTTTTCCGGGTAGGTTGAAGCAACATTGATATCATTTCGTATGTCAGTATATACCTGATAGTTCAGAAGCTGATTTTTCACAGAGATGATCTCAAAGAAAAAGGAAATCTGGATGATGATTATGACAGTCAGAAGCATAGCATTTATATTGGTGCTTTTCAGCTGTCCGTTAATATCAAAAACCGGTCCTTTGGCAAAAAAGGGTGCTATGGCGATACAGGACAGAACCGTAAGTATTGCCAGCACGCAAAAAGGAACCCGTGTGTATTCCACGGGTTCGTTTATGTTAAGTATGACCAGAAACAAAGATACCAGAAGTATGGTGGTGATTGAAACAATGTATAGGTAAAGTCTGGTTTTTCCACTTATTGTCATAATTTACCTGTAGCTTCCATGTTCGTTTTTAAATATTAGTTTGCGTTCATACATATGTTTGTCGGCGCGCTTTATGATGTCCTGGAACTGGTCCCCATCATTGTATACGGACATTCCGATAGATGCAGAGTACCTTTCGTAGGGTTCCTTCTCCGTATTATCATAGCACTGCTGATACTGTATGTTAATGCTTTCAAACAGCTGATCACGTTCTTCGAAGTCACGTTCGGTTAACACTACAAGGAATTCATCTCCACCCATTCGATAAATAGGTGAATTCTTATAGGTATTCTGAATGATGTCATAGCAGCCCAGAATATATTTATCTCCCACATCGTGCCCGAAGGTATCATTAACATATTTAAGGTTGTTTATATCGATCATTACAGTACCGATTTCCCTGAGTCCGTTCTTTATTTTAATGTCATAAACTATCTCATCATCAAGAAAGGCAGTTTTGTTTTTGGCGGGAGTGAGGCCGTCTACGTAAGTTTTCTGGCTGATCTTTTCGATTTCGTTTTCCTTTTCTACGATCTCGTCCTTTGCCTTGTTGAAATTCGACATGTAGTACAGGCTTTCCTTCAGGTTGCTGACAAAGCTGTTATACAGGACCCCAATCTCGTCCTCCTGCCGGAAGTCAAGGGACTCCAGACGCTGGACATTTTGGAAACGACTTGCTTCGGTTTCATAGACAAAGCTGTCGATGCAGGAGCTGATCCGGTCAAGGGGGTGGGTTACTTTATTTCTTATGTAATATATATTACCGCCCAGAATCAGGAGCAGGAATACGGCAAGTATGCTTATGAGCTGATATATGAATTCCCTGTCCTGCTGATGGATATGGTTCATGGAAAAGTCGACGCAGGCGCTGCAGGCATAATTTCCGTCCTTATCAAGGATGGGCCTGACGTAGGACAGGAGATATTCACCATCTTCCGTTTTCACATTGTGGACTGCAGCTTGTTTTCCTGTAGTCATAAGATAGATATCGGAATCAAAGGGCGGGTCCACATCATAGGTGTCACCTATCCATTCTATGCTTTCTTCCGGTGGATCATCAGTGTACTCTTCATCAAGGTCTATGATGACTGTGGCATGGGGATCAACCGGGTCAAATTTATAAACATACATATAGTAAATATCCGGATAATTTTCCTTAAGAGAATAATAGTACTTAAGGATGTCATTATACTCCGGCATGCTGTAGTTTCTTTCTATATATTCCTCGGTTCTCTCTGTATCATAGGCGGCAGCCATAAGGTTTGTAACGCCTTCAGCCATACGTGTATAATCTTTTATCATTCGATCTTCGAAGCGCATATGCACTATGAAGACGGTGATTAAGGCAAGTGCAAGATAAGACAGTATTGAGATCAAAGAGATCTGAAGTGACAGGGATTTTTTGAATTTATCTATCATATTTATATCCTGATGGTGTTAAGTGTGTGCTGTTGTAAAGGTTTTACTGTAATATTAAGGCTCTTTTTGTCAAGCCGTCAAAGCTATATACATTTTGTCGGCAGAAAATCCGTAAACATTTGTGATTTTGAGAGAAAACATAAAAAATACATAATATTGAGAGGCTATAGGGATTTCGGGGCAGCTGTTCTGACGGAGCATGAGCATTATTCTCAGGTTTAAGAAAAGAGAAATCCAAGTGCTTGTAGGAGAAGCAAAAAAGGCTTAGAATTATATGACATCTGGAAAGAGGGTAGTGCCTAAGGATGTGTAAAGACACAGAGTCATATATCCGGGTCAGGGCGGGCTTTTGCAATCAGATGTCTATATATGTAAGAAAACTGAAGCGAGAAGTAAAAATGAATCAGAAAACATTGAAAATAACCTATGGTGCCATGATCGTGGCACTTTTCGGAGTATTGCTGCTCATAAACCGGCAAACGGGAGGAATGTTTAATGGGATACTGATGTTCCTTTTGCCTATTCCAATGGTGGCTTACGGTGCGAGGTACGGTTGGAGAGCAGGTCTTGCGGCCTGGGCTTCGTCTCTGTTTATCAGCATAATTGTGAGTACTCCTACAATGGCGGTAAATGCTGCCTGCCAGTCCTTTGTGGGCATGGTTCTGGGAACCTGCATCTACCATAAAAAGGACATGACCAAAACTCTTTTCCTGGTGATGCTGTTGTGTACCATTGCAGAGCTTTTTAATGCTGTAATCCTGGCTGCCATATCGGGACAGACTCTCAGTATGTATGTGGCTGAGATGCAGCTGGCCATGAATGAGTCCATGGAAATGATGACGAAGGTTATGGGAAGCAATCCTCAGACGGAGCAGCAGATGGCACTTATGAAGTCCATGATGAGTGATGATTTTGTGGCCAGGATGCTCCTTATATCCACGGCGCTTACCGGAGCCATGCAGGGCTTTATCGTATATGAAATCAGTCTTCTTATTTTGAGAAGACTTCATATAGCTGTCCCGAAGCCGAAGCCTGTTGCTGAGTATACACCACCTTTCTGGACTGCATATCTCGGGATATTTGCCTTTGGGCTTTATAATTTTTCATTTGTGAAACCCTTTGAAAATGAAATCGTTCAGAGTCTTGCCCAGGTGGCAGGTATAGTAGGAACCCTTTATCTTATGTTCTTCGGAGTCATCGCCATAAGCCTGCTGATTCAGGTTTATATCACGAGAGCCAAAGCAGTGGTTGTGATTCTGTCTTTCCTGGCATTCTTTATGATGCCTCAGATTAACACGATTCTGGGAATCTTTTATATATCGGGTCAGCTTCATACGTTTCTTCTTAATAAATTAAATGGAACGAGATAGGACAGAGCCGGAGGGCGTCCATTTGAATGCGAGTCGGCTCAACGCATTCAAATGGATGCCCTCAGCCTCTGTCCAAACATCTCTTTGACTCTCAAAATAGAGACATAATTGTGATGACTAAATTTGGAGAAAATGTTTCTTATCGTGAGTATCTGATATATTATATAAGTATGAAAGAATATTCATCCAAAATGAGTGAGGGAAAAGATATGAATTACAAAGTAATAACCATCAGTCGCGAATATGGAACACACGGGCATGTACTGGCTGAAAAACTCAGCAAGAAACTTGGGCTCCCGTACTACGATAAGGACTTTGTGCGACAGACGGTCAGAGAAAGCGGGATTGAGAAGGACGTTATAGATGAAGAGGGAGAGCAGTATACTCCCACTGCCAGATTTATAGAAATGGTTTCACCGGCATCGCTTACTTCTACTCATGATGAGATATTTAAGGCTCAAAGCAGAGTGGTTCTGGAGCTGTCACAAAATCCATGTATAATTGTAGGAAGATGTGCCAATTATGTTCTTAAGGAAGCAGGCATTGAATCCTTTGATATTTTTCTTGCAGCTTCAGAGGAATGGCGTATGGAACATGCCATGGATGCAGAAAAAATAAAGAAGCCTGTGACCAAAGAGTTTATCAGGAAGCAGGATGGTGAACGCCGCAGATATTACAAGACCTACACCGGTCAGACTATGGGAAATGCGGATAATTATTCATTATGCATAGATGTGAGCAAGATTGACATGGATAAATGTGTAGATATTATTTGTGAACTTTTGAAGTAATTATTCAGAACCTGTGTTATAATACCCGTATTCTTGCATAAAAATGCCGGAATGCGGGTGTTTCTGTATAAATATCAATTTAAGGAGAGAAATGATGAAGACAAAGGTATATATTGACGGACAAAGCGGAACCACAGGACTGCAGATATATGATCGCATCGGCTCGAGAGAAGATCTGGAACTTCTCAGAATCCCTGAGGATAAGCGTCATGACCTTGAGGAACGTAAGAAGTATATTAACAGCGCGGACATCGTTTTTCTCTGTCTTCCTGATGATGGCGCAAGAGAAGCGGTTTCTCTCATTGACAATGATAATGTCAGAGTCATAGATGCCTCCACTGCCCACAGAACCAGCGACGACTGGGTGTATGGATATCCCGAGCTTTCAAAGGAGCAGAGAGAAAAGATCATTAACGGAAAGCGTATAGCAAATCCGGGCTGCCACGCCACAGGTCTCATTTCAGTTACAGCTCCGCTTGTTCGTATGGGGATCCTGCCGAAAGATTATCCTCTCACCTGTTACTCCCTTACGGGATATTCAGGCGGAGGAAAGAGCATGATAAAGGATTATGAAGCAGAGAACAGACCTGAAGTGCTCAGTTCTCCCGGAATCTACGGACTTACATTGAAGCATAAGCATATTCCGGAGATGCAGAAGGTTACGGGACTTACCTATGCGCCTGTATTTATGCCGGTGGTAGATGACTACTATAAGGGAATGGCAACCACCATCATGCTTCAGAACAGACTGCTTCCCGGAAATCCTTCAGCAAAGGACATTTGTGAAAAGCTTGCTGAGTACTATAAGGATGAGCATTTCGTATCAGTGGTTCCATTCGGAGAGAATGACAGCAAGCTTTATGCGAACAAGCTTGCGGGAACCAACAGGCTTGAGATCGTAGTCTGCGGATATGAGGATCAGACCTCCGTCACAGCTCTTTTCGATAACCTCGGAAAGGGTGCCAGCGGCGCCGCAGTCCAGAACATGAACATAATGCTGGGACTTCCTGAGGACACGGGACTTTAAGATTTCCACCGGATTTCCATCGGGGACGGTTCCCGCCGGTGAGAACCGTCCCCGGTGGGTAGTGGATTAAAAAGACTGAAAAATGATAAATCATAACCGGAGTGATTGAACGAAAAATGTGATATCACTGCCGGTTATATTTGTTTGATAAAATCAATATAGGACATTGGAATAAAAAGGTGCGACAACAGGAGGATAACAGTATATAATTGAAGCATGTGTATATCTGTGTTTCGTGGTCCGGAGGATATCATCGGAGTTAAAACCGGACAGGGGATGCGGATTTAGGGAGCCGGATGTAGCTGCATTTATATGTCAGAGATAAACGGCGAAATACATATGTTTAGAGATGAGACTATTTTTCGGAGGAAATAATTATGCGCAGTGATTTAGTAAAGCAGGGTATCGAGCACACCCCGCATCGTTCACTTTTAAAGGCTGACGGACTTACAGACGAGCAGATGAAACGCCCGCTTATCGGTGTTGTAAATTCATTTACCGAAGTTGTTCCGGGTCATGAGCATTTACAGCAGATCGCAAGAGCTGTAAAGGACGGCGTTCTCATGGCAGGAGGCACTCCCCTTGAGTTCAATACAATTGCAGTCTGTGACGGTATCGCCATGGGACATGACGGAATGCATTTCTCTCTGTCCTCACGTGAGCTTATAACAGATACCATCGAGTGTATGGCAACCGGCCACGCCCTTGACGCTCTCGTGTTCATTCCGAACTGTGACAAGATCGTTCCGGGAATGCTTCTGGCGGCTCTTCGTCTCAATCTTCCCTGCGTATTTGTTTCCGGCGGACCGATGTTATCACTTCATCAGAAAGACCTGAATACTGCTTTTGAGGCAGTGGGTGCTTATAAGGCAGGACTTATGGATGAGGCAGGAGTTATGGATGTTGAGAATACCTGCTGTCCTACCTGCGGTTCCTGCTCAGGAATGTTTACAGCCAACTCCATGAACTCTCTTTGTGAGGTTCTGGGTATGGCACTTCCGGGCAACGGAACAATTCCTGCGGTATATTCCGAGAGAATCCGTCTTGCCAAGACAGCCGGAATGCAGGTAATGAAAGTTCTTGAGCAGAATCTGAGACCAAGAGATATCATTAAGGCAGAGACCATCGAGAATGCTCTTACAGTTGATATGGCTCTCGGATGCTCTACAAATACATCACTTCACCTTATGGCAGTTGCACATGAGGCAGGTTTCCCCTTCGATCTTCGTAAGATCAATGAGATTTCCGACAAGACTCCTAACCTCTGTCACCTTGCTCCTGCGGGACACCACCATATGCAGGATCTCATGGAGGCAGGCGGTATCTATGCGGTTATCCATTCCCTGGATGAGCACGGTCTTATCAACAGAGACTGCATGACTGTTCTCGGAAAGACCATCGGTGAGGTTACTAAGGATGCTGTGAACAGAAATACTGATGTCATCAGACCCTTCGACGATCCGTACCTGAAGGAAGGCGGACTTGCGGTGCTTTACGGAAATCTGGCACCAAACGGCTCCATCGTTAAGCGTTCCGCAGTTGCACCTGAGATGATGGTTAATGAGTGCACCGCAAGAGTATTCAATTCCGAGGAAGAGGCCATCGGCGCTATCTACGGCGGAAAGATCAAGGCTGGAGACTGCGTGGTTATCCGTTATGAGGGACCTGCAGGCGGACCGGGAATGAGAGAGATGCTCAGCCCTACATCAGCTATCGCAGGCATGAAGCTTGATACTACCGTTGCTCTCGTAACTGACGGACGCTTCTCCGGCGCATCCCGTGGTGCAGCCATCGGACACGTTTCTCCTGAGGCTCAGGCCGGCGGTCCTATTGCTTATGTTAAGGATGGAGACAAAATTAAGATTGATATCCCAAACTATTCTATCCAGCTTATGGTTTCCGATGAAGAGATGGAAGAGAGAAAGAAGACCATGCAGATCCGCGAGCAGAGAAACCTTACAGGTTATCTCAGGAAGTATGCTAAGCTGGTACACTCCGCTGATACGGGCGCGATTGTGGAATAAAGGATTTAAATTTACTCCCCGGAAGGCGTTTCCGGGGGTTATGAAATGGTGCAGAAAATGCAAGGGATGCGTGACGGCCCACGAGATTGAAAGAACAGCCTCACAGATATGTTCGCCCGGTATGCACAGGTATGTGCATTCCGTTCGTACATATCTGCGAGGCTGTTCTTTCAACTCGCAAGCCTAGCCACACATCCCTTGCATTTTCTTCACACATTGATAACCGGTAAAAGATCAGATGGTTAAAATCTATACTTTTTATATTTTTGATTTCTTCTTGTTGATGTAATCTTCCATCTCTTGGATGAATTCACTTTCGCTTTCCCCGGCCTTTTCAGCGGCAACTGAAACGTCTATGATGTTATCCATGACTAAAGAGAATAACATAGATTTGCTTCCTTCCAAACGCCCTTCTTCACGCCCTTGTTTAAGCCATCTGTCTTCCTGAAGTTCAAGTATCTGTCCGCCCACGATATCCACCATCCTTTCGCTCAAATCAGCATTAAGATTTCTTGATATATGTATGAGAATAATTTTTGAAAGTTCAGCAAGCTTACGGGTGTCATCTTCAGAGATGATGCCTTTTTCGCAAGCGTCCTTCAATCTGTTGAAATAATCCTGTAGTTCTGAATATATCTTAACATATTCAGGGTCTTCCGAATCTGATATTTTTATTAAACACTTTTCGTATCTTATGATTACGTGTAAAAGATGATATCATAGATTGACAGATATGCATATGGTCTGAATTTCGACTACATGATCTTATAGAAGTGGATGATAAATAAATCTTATTAAAAACCGGAATCGCGACATACGTCAGGATTCCGGTTTATTCTTTAGTAACCTTTTTTGTGATCTACTTTACTTTTCATGGAAGCGATGTCTCCGGCAAAGTACTTTTCTAGATTTTCTCCTGTGATTTTTACGATATTATAGAATGTCTTCTGTAAGTAGAATTGTCCTGCGATGTGAGGGGTGATGATACATCTTGGGGCATCCCAGAGGGGATTTGTTGCGGTGAGGGGTTCAGGCTCTGTTACATCAAGAGCTGCTCCTCCGATTATTCCGTTTCTGAGAGCTTCGTTCAGGGCCTTTCCATCCACTGCATTGCCGCGGCCGGCATTGATGAGATATGCGGTTGGTTTCATAAGTTTGAGGCGGTCAGCATTGATGATGTGAACATTTTCTGCTATACCAGGAAGCACCATGGCAACGTAGTCCGCTCTCGGAAGGAGATTATTAAGGTGCTCGATAGTGGTGAGCTCATCAACAAATTCGGGCTTGTCACTATGCTGATGTTTTGTGACGCCGATCACATAGCTTCCCAGAGCATGCATCTTCTTAGCATAATGCTTACCTATAGAGCCAAGTCCCAACACCAGAGTTACCGAATCCTCGATGGAAACCACCTTGCCCTCCGGCTTCCACTCTTTGTTGACCTGATTCCTCATATAAAGGTCTTCCTTACGAGCCAACATAAAGCAAACAGAAACCATCCACTCAGAAACTGTAGTATCATAAGCGCCTGAAGCACTGGTGAGGAGAGTCTTAGGCAAAAGAATTCCTTCCTTACAATAATTATCAACTCCCGCAGAATTGGTCTGAAGCCATTTAAGCTTAGGAGCCTTCGCCACAACCGCCGGAGAAACATTCCCCAGGATGATATCTACATCCTGCACATCTGCTTCCTCCACAATCTCCTTCGCTTTATAAACAATCTCATGCCCCTTTGCCTTGCTCTCAATATACTTCCTGTCCTCATCACTAAAAGGCATAGCCCCTAAAATCTTCATCCGAACACCCTCCTGTCATGAAATAGCATTTTCAGTCTCCATTGATTTTACCATATATTCCTCACTAAATAGCACCTATAAATTTTGTTTTCCCCACAAAAATTGCGAAGGTTCTGAGTTCATATAGTTGCTCGATTGTTGTAGAAAAGCAATGCTGATTCCGCTAGCCGGCGAAGCTGTTTCGGTTAAAACAAAATCTGCTTTAAGTTCCGGTTATTGATATGTGAAGAAAATGCAAGGGATGTGTGGCAAGGCTTGCCTGATCAGCGTTTCGTGAGAAATGCTGATGCCCCAGGCGGCGAGGCTGTTTCGGCGTAAGCCGAAATCAAACGAAAATGCCTGCGCGTAGCGCATTCTGATGGCATTTTCTCCTTTCAATCTCGTGGGCCGACACGCGTCCCTTGCATTTTCTGGCCCATTTCAATAACTATCGGTTTCGTCAGATCTCAGCCGCTGCGTTCTCTCCGGCGACCTTACCATAGTACATAGCCATGGAGTGGCTCACGCCCTTAAGACCGATAGGATATTCCATTCCAAATCGACCGCCCTGCATATTTCCTGCAACATAGAGCCCCTTAATGATCTCGCCGCAAACCTGGCGTCCCTGTTCGTCTGTCACCTCAGTGAAGGTGTGGCAGTCCTCATCGGACTCGAGACCACCGATACATACAAGCATGATAGCGGTTGTGAACTGATCTGCATAGAACGGAGCTGTATCTACAGGCATGAGACGGCTCGGAACCTTGTGGAAGTCCTCATCATAGCCTGCTGCAGCCAATTCATTGTATCTCTTGATGGACTCAAGAGCCTGCTTCTGTGCAACGGTATCATCAGGATATACCTTTGCAACAAGCTCCTCCAATGTATCTGCCTTCAGACATCTTCCGTCCTGAACAGCAGCTTCAAGCTGATATGGGCTCTTCCAGTTACGGTAAGTCTTATTGTTCTTAGGAGCTTCATCAGCAGAAGCGTAATCCTCAAAATAGCATGCACCACCGTGAGCTGCCGGCATGTGAGTTACCTGCTCAGGCCAGTTTGCATCAAAGAACTGCCAGCTCTGCATAAGTCTGGTCTGCTCGATCTGGTTCTCAAGCTGCTGCCCCGGAAGATCCTCGCACATGAAACGCTTTCCGTCCATGTCCAGGTTCAGGAAGCCTGCATTACCCATAACACCAACACCTGAAAGATCGGCACCGCCGCCCATGTGGTGGATCATAGGAGCATTGTAGCCCATAACCTTTGCGCCTGCCCATGCACCCATTCTGAGACCTTCACCCTGGTTTGTGGGAACTCCGTTTACATCGAAGGATGTGAAAAGTCTGTTATTCTGATGAGTCTTCATTACGTCAGGAGCAAAATGCTTCATGGCCGCATCATTGGAACCATAATCACCGGTTGAAAGGATAACGCCCTTCTTTGCTGTGAGCTTCAGGTACTTACCCTTATCAGGAGACTGAGGGTCATCGTTTAATGCATAGACACCGACACATCTTCCATCCTCCATGATGAGCTTCTTTCCGAAGTGTCCGAAATAAGCCTCTACCTTACCGGTTGCCAGCGCCTTGTCCCAGTTAGCTGTGAAGGTAGCTGCCTGGCTCGGCAGGAACTCAACAGAAGTCGGATAGCATGGGAAGCGCTCTTCCTTCCAGTTGTATACGTGCTCATTGCCGCTTGCATCTTTATAAGAAGGAAGCGGACGGAAGATAGGAACCATGAAGTCGTCAGCATTTTCATCTTCGATAGGCTGTCTTGTCTCATCGGCTATGAACAGATGATCATCGGCATCTGTCCACCAGTCGAAGGCTTCGCCAATGTTGTCTGCCCACTTCTTGGCAATGCTTCTCTTTACGCGGTATGAAGATTCATTAACATGAGAGTCGATGATCTCATCAACTTCTTCTCTGGATAATGCTCTCTCCGGCCAGCGGGCATTGAGCTTGGGGCTGTTGATGACCGCATACTCTCCGGAACGGCAGCAGGGTGATGCTGCTCCATCGATACCTATTACTGTTGCACCCTTTTCTGCGGCGCCTCTTGCTGCAGCTACACCTGCAACACCGAGACCTACAACTATAACATCAGCCTCAACTTCATCGTATACATCAGCGTCATTGATCTCCGGCTCTGCACCCAGCCAGTCATCTCCGGAAGCACCTGCAGCTGCAATAGCATCGGCAGACATGGTTACGGCCTCGCCCTTTGCCTGTGCTATACAGTTGGCAGCGGCTTTTTTTACGGCATTGGAGGTTACTGTGGCACCGGACACAGCATCCACTTCGGCACTCTGTGCCTCAAGGATTGCCTTTGAAAGCGGCTCCGGAGTTGCGGTTCCGATACCTTCGGTTTCTCCTGAAGCATCGATCTTGACATCGGTTATGCTGTTTTCATCAAAGGTCATTGTGACGGTGATATCACTCTCAAGTCCTTTTTCAATTGCTGTATAGGTTCCGGGTGTATAGAGAGCTGTTTTGGCAGCTTCTGTTGCGGCAGCTGTGGTTGCGGCTGCTGTTGTTGCCTCGGGTGTGTCAGAGCTGCATCCTGTAAGACCTCCTATAACAGCTCCTGCTGTTAATGTTACAGCCCCTGCTGCTGTGCCTCTCAAAAATTCTCTTCTGGAAATCAGTTTAGCCATTTTTCCTCCTTGCGGATCGTGAACACGGATCCGGGACATTGATAAGTTAAAGTAAATAGATCAAGCCATGACATTGGCATTTATTTAACAATATTTTCCTATGGATTCCGTTGTTTGTATATTTCAATTGTGTTAATGTGTATTTAGTTTTACTTAATACCTATTGGCTTCTTTCTGTGCCGAAAAAGAACACGGATGTATATGCCGGAAGCGCGTAAATCGGTATAAAATCGGCTTTAAGGATAATAATAGAGGATGATATGTACAGTACACAGATACAAACATTTCTTAAGGTATGTGATAAGGGAAGTTTCAATAAAGCAGCGGCGGAGCTTTACATTACCCCAAGTGCGGTGCTTCAGCAGATAAATACTTTGGAAAAGAGGCTGGATGTGAGACTTCTTAAAAGAAATCGCGGAGGAGTTGAGCTGACGCCTGCAGGAGAATTCCTGAAAAAGGAAGCCGGGTCATGGGTACATGCAGGGGATGCCATAATGGAGGAGGTTCGTGCCATAGCAGAAAGAGAGAATCACATTTCCATAGGAACATCTCTGCTGGAGAAAAGCCGCCTGCTCTATGAGCTTTGGATGCTGTACTCTGCAATAAATGACAATGTGAAGATAAACATGGTTTCCATCGATACTGAGCACCACATACCGGTTCAGACTGATCTCATTGAAAGCGTCAACAGCGGAGTTTCCTGGATGAAAGAATGGGATTTTATAAGAATATGCGACGTGCCTTTTGGCTTTGCGGCACCGGAGCGGCATAAGATTTCAAAAAAGGATATAGTTTCACCGGCGGAGCTTTCCGGAGAAACGGTTGTATGCTTCCGGGATGAAGGAGCCTCAACCATAGTAGAAATGTTTGATTGCATGAGGACTCAGGGTATAAATCTGGATATCCATGATTATCCAAGTGAGGTCATACTTTGGGGCGGTGGCTTCAAGGATCAGCTCCTGCTGGTTCCTGTGTGCTGGAATGACATACTTCCGGGAATGAAAGTAATTCCCTGCGAGTGGAATTACTCTCTGCCTTACGGCATTTTTTACAGGAAAAACGCTTCCCAAACCGTCCGGAGATTCCTGAACTTTGTCCGGAAAACCTACAATGAAGGCAACGAGCAGGGCATAGTGCCGGTGCTGACGTACTAAAAAGGAGTTGTATTCATTTTTTTCGAAATATATCAAAAAAGGAATCCCTGAATGAACAAGGATTCCTTTTATAAAATTCAAGCAGATAACGGGAGTCGAACCCGCCTCCTCGGCTTGGGAAGCCGATGTACTACCGATGTACTATATCTGCGCTTATCACACTCTCATAATTTTACTCTTATTTTCCCTCAAGTCAACCCTAGTAAGCTCAAGGCCTGACTCATATTTGATAGTATTGAAATTGTAGTTATCAAATTAGTCCCCACGGTTGTTCATGAATGAATTTTTACTTTTTTTATAATTAAACCGCTTCTGTCATTAATTTGTAATTGAAGTTCAAATGATTTTATAAACCGATTTTATTCTTTTGTGCTACAATACTCCTTGCAAATTATAATTATTAGAAGAGGTCTTTATGAGACAGATTAAAAAAATCGCAGCTCTGACACTGGGAACCTTACTTGTATCCGGTGTTTGCAGCTTTGGTTCCCTTGCTGCCGCTACAGGAATTTCCGCAGTAGATTTCAGCAACTACAGTTCGGATGCTTCTGCTGCATCAGCTACGATGCCGGCGTCAGGCATTAGCACCCCGGGTTTTTCTGCTGATGATGCTCTGGATCAGCTGTTCCGGAACTCGGTAATTGTTGGCAACTCCATCGGAAACGGCTTTGCCCTTTACACCAAGAAGCATACTGACGATCCGGTACTCAAAAACTTCCAGTCACTTACTGCCAACGGTTTTTACATCGAAGGTGCTTTTGAGGATATCAGCTCCACAAGCCGTCACCCCTTCTATATGGGACAGCAGCGCTACGTTTGGGATGCTATCCAGCTTATGGGCGCGAAGCATGTATTCCTTTCCTTCGGAACAACCGAGGTGCAGTACCCATCTGTTCTTGAGGATTATCAGAGGCTTATCAATCAGATCAAGGCAGCTAATCCTGATGTTGACATCACTGTGATCAGCGCCACCTACATTTATCCCGGTAAGTACTACGGTACCATGACCAGTGCCAATGTTAAGAAATTCAACACAGCCATGGAGCAGATCTGTGCCGCAAACGGCTGGGGCTTCATTAATGTTGCCGACCTTCTGGCAGACGCAAACGGAGATCTGAATCCGATTTACAGCTCTGACGAGTATATCCACCAGAACGATCTGGCCTATGACATTTGGACCAACTCCCTTAAGGAGTACGGACTCAGGAAGCTTGGACTTGCATAATAGGAAATAATGTACTATACCAAATATACTTGAGGGATTTTAATGTTCCTTCCTGGAGTAGTACAGGTTTCATAAATATGATTATAAAGGGAATGGATTTCCCGATAACAAGGAGTAGAGAGTATGAAAAAGTTATTAAAGAAGGCAGCAATCATCGCACTTGCTTCATCCATGATCGTTTCATCCGGTATCATATCAATGGCAGAAGAGACTGCCGCAGCTCAGGAAACAGCGGCTACAGATCTTTCCCAGGATCCGGTTGTTAATGCTCAGGAGGATCAGCGTGTAGTTGATTTCTACAAGGATTCCATTGTACTTGGAGATTCCGTGGCAAATGGTTTCGAGAGATATGCAATTCAGAGAAAGGCTAACCCGATTCTTGCAAACATTAAGTTCATGACCCAGCCGAGATACAGCATCCATGACGAGCTTCAGCCCATCGGAACAGAGGGCGTTAACCACTTCTGGTATGGCGGAGCTCAGCATTATGCTTATGAGATGGTTGGACTTCTTGGTGCAAAGCATGTTTATCTTTCACTTGGTCTCAATGATATCAAGGCTCGTCCAAGCGAGGTCTTTGAGCAGTACAAGACCTATATCGGACAGATCAAGGCTGCAAATCCGGACGCAGACATTACCATCATAAGCACAACCTACATTCATCCGGATGCTCAGACTTCACTTGCCGGCATCAAGAGCTGGGCGTTTGATAATGCTACAGTACGTAAGCTTAATGATTCCATGCAGGCTTATGCTGCAGAGAATGGCTATGGCTACATCGATATAGCTAACCGTCTCGCGGACGCTAACGGAAATCTGAATCCGGCTTACTGCACAGATAAGTACATTCACCAAAATGCAGAGGCTTATGCTATCTGGGTTCAGTGTCTCCGTGAGTATGCGGCAGCACAGAACTATGCCCATGCCAATGATGCAGCAGCCACTGCCGTGGCAGAGACAGCTGCAGCCGGGACAGCCGCAGCAGATGCTGCTGTGGAAGTCATTCCTGTTGTTCAGGTACTGGCTTGATTGGTGATTCCGGATATTTTTTGAAATGGTACAGAAAATGCAAGGGATGTGTGACGGCCCACGGGATTGAAAGTACATCCTCACAAATAATGTCCGCCCGGTATGCACAGGTAAGTGCATACCGAGCGGACATTATTTGCGAGTCTGTTCTTTCAACTTCAAGGAGAAAATGCCATCCAAATGCGCTACGCGCAGGCATTTTCGTTTGATTTCGGCTTACGCCGAAACAGGCTCGCCGCCTGGGGGCATCAGCATTTCTTACGAAACGCTGATTAGGCAAGCCTGGCCACCCATCCCTTGCATTTTCTTCACTTTTTTGATTAACCGGAAGCGTTTCAGACGAGGATGTGCTCTGACTCTGAATTACCATTCACTATTATCACAATAATTAATAAGACCGGAACCGCAATATATGCTGCGATTCCGGCTTTTTTGTTATCTTTTCTTATTGGTTTCCTTGTTCTTCGTTCTTGGGAAGGGTTTGGCTGACCGTTTCTTCTCGGAAACCTTTTTTGTAGTTTTTGCCTTTGCAGAAGGTCTTTTCTTTCCCAAGGTCTTTTTTACCGGTAACGGCTTTTTTCTGACTGAATATCCGAAGCTGCCGAGTTTTTCTCCGAGGGACATATATTTGCCGTGGGAATAGGCCACGAGGCCTACCCGGTCCATGTGAAAAGCGCCTTTTTCGTCGATGAACTGTTCGTCAACACGGACGGCAACTACTTCGGCGAGAAACATGTCGTGGCTTCCCAGGGGGAGAACCTGTGTTACTTTGCACTCGATGGAAACCGGGGCTTCTTTGATGGAAGGGGCGGAAACTATGGCAGATTCTTCTTCGTGGAGGCCCATTTCCTTCCACTTGTCAACGGTGGCAATGCTTCTGACTCCGCAGTAGTCGAGGGCCTTTACAAGCTTTTCATCCGGAAGATTTATGACAAATTCGCCGGATTCACTGAGCATCGGGTGGCTGCCTCTGTTTTTTCGCACGGAAATATAAGCCATGGGCGGATCGGAACAGATGGTGCCGGTCCAGGCAACGGTCAGGATGTTTGTTCTGCCGGATTTGTCTTTAAGGCTTACCATTACGGCAGGAACAGGATATATGAAATTACCGGGTTTTTTAAATGTTATCTTACTCATAGGAATAATCTAAGTTTTGTATGCTTTATCGTCAAGTATATTTAAGAAAACTTGTTTCCGACATCGGTTATAATAAGGTAAATTCTTTTATGGCATTCTTATATTAAAGTTATTAATTGACGAGTTATTAAATCAAAATATATCACTGAGATTTTTAGGGAGACGTATAGATCTGCATCTGTATGTCAGAGATAAACGGAAAAAATCTTACGTTTATAGAGCCGGATAGATGTGCATCTATGTGTCAGATATTAAGGCTCAAAAACAGCGTTAATAGATGAGGAGGAAGCTATGAGAAACAGAAAGCTTGCTGCGGTATTTATGTGTGTCCTTCTGGCGATAGCACCGGCGTTTTCTACATTAGCAGACACGCAGAGGATTTTAAAGGAAACTACGGAGAACAATGTTATCGGCCCCACCGTAGGCGCTTATGGGGATAATACTTTATCGGGAGTTCCGGGAGAAACAACTCCGGCCAAAACCGAGGAGGAGCTTTTACTTGAGAAGCAGTATCAGGAATTGGTGAAGGAGCAGTTAAGACTCCGGGAGGAGGCACTGCATGCCCTTCAGGTAGGGGAGTTTTTCAAGGATTCCGTTCTCGTGGGAGATTCTGTGGCTCTGGGCTTTTCAAATTATGCTGTGAAAAATGCGGCATTTCCCATTTTCCAGAATCTCAGGTTTCTTACCAGAGGAAGCTATTCGGTTCATAATGCTTTTTCGGCGATTTCAAGCAAGTCCTGCCATCCCATTTATCAGGGAGAGCAGAAATATGCCTGGGATGCATTGAAGATTATGGGTGCAAAGCACATTTATACCTTCTTTGGACTGAACGATCTATATGCCGGAGTAGATAACACGGTGGCAAAGTATCTTGAGTTCATCGCAAGGGTACAGGCGGAGATTCCCGATATAGAGATCACCATCATCAGTACGACTCCGATGTACAAGGGCTCCGAAAAGAAGAATCTTAACAATGCCAACATCCAGGCGCTGAATGCTCAGATGGCAGCATTGGCAGCTCAAAACGGCTGGGGTTATGTGGATATAGCTTCAAGGCTTTACGACAGTAACGGCTGTCTCGCGAAGCAGTATTGCAGCGACAGTTATGTGCATGAGACCAATGCCGCCTATCAAGTCTGGCAGGCGGCTCTGGAGGAATATGCCGAGGCACATCTTGACGACAGTTCAGGTGAGTAGCACACTTGAGTCAGAGGATATCTGTTTAAAACCGGAGCACTCAGGATAGTCTTCTTCCCGAGATGAACTTCTATCTCCGGTTTTTGCAGGAAAACAAAAATTTCATCTTAAAGTTGTTAAAATTGAAAATAGTCTTTATAATGGTGCAAGGATTTTACGATCCTTGCATTTATAACGTATGGAGTTCAAAAGGGAGAAACAATATGAGAAAGACTATAGTAGCAACAACACTTGCAGTGATCGCAGCATCAGCACTTATGCTTAACGGATGCGGCAAGAAGGCAGAGGCTGAGGCAGTTACAACAGCAGCAGTAGAGACTACAGCAGCTGAAACAACAAAGGAAGAGACAACCACAGCAGAGGAGACAACAACAGCCGCTGAGGAGTCAAGTGAAGAGGAGACTACAGCAGCCGCTGAGGAAACAACAGCCGCAGCAGAGGAGTCAGAGGAAGAGTCAACGGAGGAGTCTTCTGAGGAAGAAACTACAGAAGAGACAACAAAGGAAGAGACTACCGCAGAAGAAACCACAGCCGAGGAAACAACTGAAGAGGAGACAACAGCCGAAGAAACTACAGCAGAGGAGACAAAGGCTCAGGCATCAGGTGCAGAGCCAAGCGCTATTTACAGCCAGGTTACAGGACTTCTTCCGGGCATGATCACAGTTGATGCAAACTATATCGCAAACTATTACGGAATCGATGCATCACAGCTTGAGGGTTATGTATTCGCTATGGCTGAGGATGTAACAAAGGCTGATACAGTTGCCATCCTTAAGGCTAAGGATGCTTCAAGCGTTGCAGCACTTGCAGGCCAGCTCAGTGCGGTTCAGCAGCAGAAGGCACAGGAGCTTCAGGATTATATGCCTGAGCAGTATCAGATCGTTGCTGCAAGCGCAGTTAAGACTGTCGGTAACTATGTTTACCTTGTAATGTCTTCCAATGCCGCAGCTATCGAGCAGACCATCGCTTCGAACATCGGCTGATAAAAACGATTCAATCGAATAAAATTTTGAAGAGCCGGAGGGCAGCCATAGAAACGTGGTGCCCTCCGGCTTTGATTTTATCCACCGGGGACGGTTCACGCCGGAGAGAACCGTCCCCGGTGGATTTCATAAGGATTCTCTCTTATTTTATGAACTGTTATTTACATTTATCGAAAGTGTTTGCCACGTTCCGAGTTTGATTGTAAGATAGGGGCGTTATGTTTTCATAAAAGTTTTATAAATCGGAGCATTAAAGTATGGTTTTCAGTAGTATTCCATTTTTGTTCTTTTTCCTTCCGCTGTGCCTGATCCTTTATTATCTGGTGCCGTTTAAGGTAAAGAATTATATCCTTCTTGTTTTTTCACTGGTGTTTTATGCCTGGGGCGAGCCGATTTATATTCTCCTCATGCTGTTCGAGACTCTGTCGGACTACACACTGGGACGGTTTATGGATAAGGCGGCAGACGGGTCCTTCCAAAGGAAGCTTTGCCTTGCACTGTCCGTCATCATCGATCTTTCGGTGCTGGGATTCTTCAAGTATGCTGATTTCCTTATTGAGTCTGTCAATGCTTTTGCCGGAACTGCCATCACTCCCCTGGGGCTCGGTCTTCCTATAGGAATAAGCTTTTTCACCTTCCAGACCATGAGCTACACCATTGACCTCTATAAAAAGGAAGTGGCGGTGGAGAAGAACTATTTCTATTATCTGACCTATGTTTCCATGTTCCCTCAGCTTATTGCGGGACCTATCGTCAGATTCTCAACTGTTAATGAGGAGCTCCACGAGCGTAAGATAGATTTTTCCGGCTTTATCCAGGGCGGTCTCAGATTCCTCCAGGGACTTTTCAAAAAGGTTCTTCTGGCAAACACCATAGGTTCTCTTTGGGAAGTCATAAAGGCAGCAGCATTTGCCTCATCCGGAGAGCTCAGTGTTGTAAGTGCCTGGCTTGGTGCCATGTGCTTTACCCTTCAGCTATACTTCGATTTCAGTGCCTACAGTGACATGGCCATCGGTATGGGAAGAATGCTTGGATTCCACTACCTCGAGAACTTTAATTATCCGCTTAGCGCAGTTTCGGTAACAGATTTCTGGAGACGCTGGCATATTTCTCTCAGTACCTGGTTCCGCGATTATGTATACATTCCGCTGGGCGGTAACCGCCACGGAGAGCTTAAGCAGCTCAGGAATATGTTTGTGGTATGGTTCCTCACCGGTCTCTGGCATGGTGCGGCGTGGAACTTCATTCTGTGGGGACTTTTCTACGGAGTGCTCCTGGCCCTTGAGAAGAACGTATGGGGCAAGGCACTCGGGAAGCTTCCGGCAGTTTTACAGCACCTTTATGCCATGTTTATCTATGTGACGGGTTTTGTTATTTTCGTGTTTGATGATATGGGTCAGCTGGGACATTATCTCAGGATCATGTTCGGAATGTCCGGAGCCCCTGTGGTTAATGCTGATATCCTGTGGTATCTCAGAAACAATTTTCTCATACTTATACTGGGATGCGTCATTTCCTTCCCGGTATACCCGTGGCTCAGAGGTAAGCTCAGAAGCGCGGCAAAGGGTAATGGCGGACTTTCGGAGATGATCACCAGGGAGACATTTATCACTATCCTCAGGTCTTCCTTCTACATCATCCTGTTCTTCCTGACCACAGCGTACCTGGTAAATGATACCTACAATCCGTTCCTTTATTTCCGTTTTTGATGAGGAATGGTTTGATACTAATGAACCGCTTATCAATTGTGGTTCACCAAAACCTATGACTGATGCAATGATTTTCAAGGGAAATATTTATTTCTTCAACCCATAAGATCATTCAAGGCATCGGTGTTTGATAATTGGAGTTTTATGATGCAAAACAAATCGAACAATAATGATGACAACCTTCTTTGGGGAGTCCGGAATGTGGGTAATGTCATCACCGTGATGACCGTCACTCTTTCCATACTCATTCTAGGAGTCTGGTTTCTGGCTTCTCCGAAGAAGGAATTCAGCGAGAGCGAGAACCGCCAACTGGCATTGTGGCCCACATACACATTCCAGTCTCTGAAGGACGGCTCCTATATGAGCAGCATACAGAAGTATCTGTCAGACCACTTTCCTGCCCGTGACCGGTTCATGACCCTGAAGACCAAGGCCGAGATTATGATGGGAAAGCAGGAGATCAACAATATCTATATCGCTAAGGACGGCTATCTCATCGAAGCCTATGATGAGCCGAAGCAGAATGAAAAGATCATCACCCAGTACGGAAAGCTTTATCAGGACATAACCACTGATGCAAAAAACAACATTAAGCTGATGCTGGTGCCTACGGCGGTGACTGTTTATAATGACAAGCTTCCTGCTTCTGCACCCGACAGGGGAGTGCTTAAGCAGCTTGAGACTATGAATAAGATTTATGAGGCACGTCCTGAGATGAAGCGCATCGACTGCTTTCAGGGGCTTCTTGAGGCCGCTCAGGCTGAAAAGACAGCTTCGGAATTCACGCCGCTTTACTATCACACGGATCATCACTGGACCACCTACGGTGCCTATGTGGCTTACAGAGAGTATTGCAAGGCCGAAGGCATTGAGCCGCTCCCGGAGGAGGCATTCACAAAAACCGTTGTCACAGACAGCTTCAGGGGTACGGTTTACTCAAAGCTCAATGACACCACGGTTCCGGGAGAGGAGATAACCATCTATGAGAATCCGGACAATGCTTTGACCGTGGACTACACCGACTCACATGAGGTTACCGATACCCTTTACAACAGGGATTATCTGGAGAAAAAGGATAAGTACTCCATGTTCCTTAATAACCTTCATCCTCTTATCGAGATTACCAATGAGACTGCGGATTCCGACAAGGTCATGGTTCTCGTTAAGGACAGCTACGCAAATTCCATTGTGCCGTTTCTTGTAAATCACTATAAGAAGATATACGTTTTCGATACCCGTTACTACCGTTTCGGTCCGGCGTCCTTCATCAACGAGCATCCGGAGGTTACGGATGTGCTGGTGCTTTACAACATGAACACCATTGACACGGATCTCGGAATCGGGGGAATCTTCTGAGGAAACTTCGGTTTAATCGTGACAGTTCAGCCGGTAGACTACGGGGACGGGGT
>JAGAXP010000302.1 GCA_017940955.1 Oribacterium sp. | reverse complement strand
TATGCATCTGATTTTTCGAACCATCTTCTGACAAGAAGATCAAAGCTGTCCCTCACTTCATGATTTGTAAGTTTAAGACTGTATAAAGCTTTACTTGCTTCTCCCTCTACAGATATAGGCTTCAGATATCCACTGGCAAAAAGAAGGCTCCACACAGCTTTTTCATTTCCGTCCATTTCTCCGAATACAAGCTGCTCATCTATCTCTGTTTTGATACTTCCTCCCTGCAGAAGGTTTTCGAAGGACTTCTTTATCTCGACGCTTCCTTCTTTCACAAGCTTTGACACCAGTGAATTCGAGCTTGTATTGGCCCAGTAAGCCTCGTATTTACCGGTCTGAAGGAACGAAATGATGGACCATGGATTATATATACCTTCGGTACTTCCAAACTTGAACCCATCGTACCATGCCTTCACTTTTTCCTTTTCGGCTCCGTATCCATAAGCATCAAGTGATTCAAACACTTCCTTCTCGGTAAAGCCAAACGAATCTGCATACTGTTCCGATGAAATCGTCACAATTTTCAGATTGTTAAGATCAGAATACAATGACTCTCGGCTGACTCTTGTGATTCCTGTCAAAAGTGCCTTTTGAAGGTTCGGATTTGTTTTTAATGTCGCATTAAACATATTCCGCATGAATCCGACAATTTCATCCCAGTATCCACTTACATACGCTTCCTGCATCGGTGTATCATATTCATCAATGAGGATAATGACTTTTTTCCCGTAATAATCACTTAGCCAGGCAGCATACCTATTCAGACACCTGATGGTCAGATCCATATCCATATCATCCGCGATTGCGTCATAGAACTTTCTTTCCTTATCATCCAGATTGTCCTTAAGAAAAGAAAGCTGAGATGCCATCTCAGTGAACAACTGATTGAACTGAACCAAAGCCCCTTTAAAATTTTCTCTTTTGATGGATGCAAAGGAAACAAAGAGTACCGGCCACTTGCCGCACTCCTTCATCATCTCTGTGTCTTTGGAAACATTTGATCCTTTAAAGAGCTCCTCATTGTTTCCCTGTCTCACCGAGAAGAACTTCTCTACCGTGCTCAGCATCAGTGTTTTTCCGAAACGTCGGGGACGGGTGATCAATGTAACACCATCGTTTCTTCTCCACCACTCAGATATAAATTTTGTTTTATCTATGTAAAAATTATTCAGTTCTATAATCTGTTCATAATCCTGTAATCCAAGTCCGACTGTCTTTAACATTTGATTACACCCCGTTTCTTCACTATCTACACCTATACTAACATAATTAACATGCTGTATTTCATGTATTCTCCGTACTATATTTACACTTATTTAAGCAGACACTAATACTGCATTATTATTGACCAATTTTGTCAAGATGATGTCATTCATACAGATCATCAGAAAATTCCATGAGATATCTGGGAATGCCGCCCAAAATTCCATATGCTATCGCTTTCTCAACATTTGTATATTTCCGGAATGTCCGCACCTGAGTTCACGGATATGACTGACAGTGTCACACCGTTCTTTCTTCATCCCTTATATTTCCTCTCGGATTTCTCCCATGTCTTTTCGGATATTATGTATCTAGGTCTGTGTTTCGTCTCAAGGTATATCTTTCCGATGTACTCTCCCAGAATTCCAATAGAGAAAAGCTGTATCCCACTTAAAAAACACAAGATACATACGATAGATGCCCATCCCGCAACTGTTTTATGCATGATCACACATACTATCGCCCATATCACACCGATAAATCCCAAAATGCTCACCATAACACCCAAACCTGCAATCAGGGAAATAGGTTTTACAGAGAAGCTTGTTATTCCTTCCAATGCAAAATGAAGCATCTTTCTTAAAGGATAATGACTCTCTCCGGCCATCCTCTCTTGCCTTTCATAGTACACAATATCACTCTTATAACCCACCAACGGAAACATTCCTCTGAGAAAGAGATTTACTTCTTTAAAATCCGAAAAACCATCAAGAACCAGACTGCTTACCAGGCGATAGTCTGCATGATTAAAAACAACTTCTGCACCTATGATACGCAGAAACTTATAAAACATTTCTGCCGTAAATCGTTTAAAAAACGAATCCTTCTTCCTGCTGTCGCGAACCCCATATACTACTTCTGCACCATCCAGATACTTATCAACCATTTCACCCATGGCCGAAATATCATCCTGCCCGTCACAATCTATGGAGATGATCATATCACATTTGTCTTTTGCTTCCATCATACCGGCAAGAACAGCATTCTGGTGTCCTCTGTTCCGGCTCTCTCTGATCCCTATATAATGTTCATCAAAACCAGCAAGTTCATTGATGATATTCCATGTCTTATCAGTTGAACCATCATCTACAAACTTTTAAGTATCTATCTCATCCGTTGATGTAAAACATCCGGACGTGAATATTTTCTCATATTCATCAGCAACCAGATCCCATGTATATTTCGAACGAATCCTGTCCTTACTCTTTTTGACATAATCCTTTCGTATAAAACTATCCATAGCCTCCGCTCTGCCTATAACATCTGCAAGATTTCCCTCGTCCTTATTCCAGTAAATCGCTGCATCCTGTGCTACTTCCCTATTGTACTTAACATCATATACAAGATTAAGTTCCGTGTATGAGAGTGCCTCCAAAAGAGATGGATTTGTGCCTCCGACTTCATGACCGTGAATATTGGCAAAGGCATTTTCTCTTATTTTCTTCACAAGCTCCTTATCATAAATAGGTGGGATTATCCTGATATTATGAACAGTTTTGATATGAAATCTCTCGTCAAGCTTCTTGTAGAGTTTTCTGTTCATGGTTGATATTATGATAAGCTTCTTGGCTGATGCTGACTCTATAAACTCCCTGATTATGATGTCAAAGTTGTTTTCCTCAACAAGTCTTGCAACAGCCAGATAATACTCTCCGGTACGAGTACCGGTACTGTCAAGCCAACTTATATATCTCCGGTCATCATCCTTCAGTATAGATTTACCTGTATCCGTACCATATGGGACAAAGCATGTTGCAGGCTTATACTTTTTGTACTTCTCTACGATATACTTCTCTATCTCCCTGCTGTCACATACTATCATATCAGCATGTTTCACCATGAGCTTTTCAGATATTTTCCAGTACGCTTTTACAGGTCTTGACCACTTGGCTCGTGCCCAATCATGTCCGTCCGGATTAAGTACTACTGTGCCTCCCAGCCTTTCAATTCTCCTTTTCAGATATTTCATGAAAGGTCCTATCCTGCAGGCCATGATAAAGAATACAGGGTCTTCTATATATTTTCTCTTCTCACAATATCTGATACTTCTGAGAAGTGCCTTTACATCGTAAATGACAGCTTTTCCGGCTCCTATATCCGGCACTTTCACATTAAAGCATCTTGCACCGTTATAGTCAAATACCTCATTATTATCAGATATATGCGCTACGTGATATGCAATCTCCTCACTTTTTTTATGTAAGGTCAGATTTTCCATGAAGGTCTCAAATCCCCCGTATTGAGCCGGAATTCCTTTACTGTCTATGCAAAAAACATGTTTCTTATATTTTTTCCGCAGTCCTTTTTTTCGTTTATCATTGTATTTTCAAGCTGTAATCATTCTGTCTTCTTCACCCAAACCTTCACCTCGTTTGGATGTGCTTCCCCTTCATGGAAGCTGTAGTCAATTTTTGCTGCTGTATTCTCGATCATTGAAAGGGACAGTTTATCATCGGAATCTCTGAAATCAAAAGCCTCTCCACCATACTTCACAGTAATCTCTGTACTTCTGTCCTCAGCGGAATACTCTACCGTCACATGAATATCCGGCTTACCAAATCTCGGCAAAAGTATCTGCTGCACCAGCTCCTCTATAGCAAGTCTGATGCGGTACTTTTCCTGAGATGAAACATCATTTTTGAGAAAATACCTGTCAAGCTCCGCTCCGAAACCTATAAAATCATAGTTTCTACTGTCGATCTCAGCCTCGAAAACCTTTAGTCTCCGGATGAATCTTCTGGTGAGCTCCTTCTTTGGATTCTCAAAAATCTCTTCCGGAGTACCTTCTTCGTAAATGCCTCCCTCGTCCATATAGAAAACCCTGTTGGATATCGCCCTGGCAAAGTTCATCTCATGGGTGACTATCATCATGGTCTTTCCACTCTTGGAAAGGTCTCTGATAACCGACTGAACCTCCGATACCATGGTCGGATCCAGGGCACTGGTGGGCTCGTCCAGAAGTATCACTTCAGGATCCATGCACAGAGTCCTCGCGATGGCCACACGTTGTTTCTGTCCGCCTGACAACTCATCCGGATAACTCAAAGCCTTGTCTCCGAGCCCCACTCGCCTGAGAAGCTCCATGCCCTTATCGTAGGCCTCCTGTTTGCTCTTTCCGAGAAGATCCATAGGCGCAAGCATCAGATTCTCGATAACTGTGAGATGCCCGAAAAGATTGAAGGACTGAAATACCATGCCTATCTTTTTTCTCGCCTTCCGGATGTCATATCCCGGCGCAGTGATGTCCTCACCGTCAAATATTATCTGACCCCCGGTGGGCTTCTCCAGAAGATTTATGCATCGTATAAGTGTGGACTTCCCGGTGCCTGAGGGGCCGATGACAGAGATCACGTCTCCGTCATTTATGGTAAATGTCACCCCGTTAACAGGAGTAACCGAATCATATTCCTTTTTAAGATTCCTTACTTCAATCATCAGTTTTTACCCCCGAAAGTATGTCTTCCTTCTTACGAAGCTTTGGATTAATGTTTACCTCCAGCTTATCAACCACCGATGTAAGCATTGCTCCCAGAATGAAATAGATAACCGCCACTGCGATAAGCGGGAAAAATGCTTCGTAAGTTCGGCCTCTTACGATATCTCCCATCTTGGTCAGATCCTGAACAGCGATGTAACCAACGATGGCGGTTGCCTTTACAAGGGCAACCACTTCGCCCTTATAGGTAGGCAGGAAATGTGGTATGGCCTGTGGGAAAATGACTCTGAAAAAGGCCTTTATATCCCCGTAACCTAAAGAAAGAGCAGCTTCGGACTGTCCCTTGTCCACAGCTCCGACACCCATTTTCAGCATTCCGAAAACCCCTGCGCCGAACACAAGCGTAAATGCAATCACCGCAACAGCAGTTCCCGAAACCTTGGCCTTGGCAAAGATGATGTAGTAGAGGATCATAAGAAGAACCACAACAGGCATGCCCTGAATGAGCCACACAAAAGCTCCGGCCAGGGCATTAGCCGCTTTGTTGCCGTTCCTGGTCCCCATATATACAAGGAAGCCGAAAGCGGTTCCGAATATAATCGACAGAACCGTGATAAGAATGGTGGTGATGATTCCCGAAATGAACAGCTCGTAACGATTCTCTCTTACAAAGGTCTTTTCAAAGCTCGCTTTGATTCGGTCAATGAAATTATTGGCGGGAGCATCATGGGTTGCGGTTCTCACTATGAAAACAAACGCCGCCGGTGCATACTCCAGAAAATCCATGGATTCCTTACGCTCAGCAGTAATAACTATGGATCCGCATCCGATATCCGCCTTGCCTGCGCCGATCGAAGACAGAACTGCAGAAAAATCCATGGGTGTAAACTCCACATGAACATCCAGTTCCTTCGCTATGAGGAGGATGGTCTCGATGTCAAGGCCGAGACATTCACCTCCCTCTCCCATATAGCTCATAGGCTCCAGAGCATCACAGCAGGCTACATTTACGGTACCGTTCTTCCCCGGCCAGTCCTGGGCCGGAAGAGTTTTTTTACTGTCATCCGCTCCGGTCCATTTATTCCAGAGAGCCTCCCTGGTTTCCGCAGGAATTCTGTCAAATGCCGCCTGCCACTCATCCCGCCTCGGATCTCCCTTTTTAAATCCGAGGCCAAAGGCTGTATCACCCAGAGACTCGGGGAAAACGCAGAGCTCAGGGTCTTTATTGGCAGCAAGCTCCGCAACTGCATTGTTCATAAGCCCGGCATCTGTCTTTCCGGTTCTTATGGCAAGCATCATATCCGGCATGGTGGTGAAATAGGTGAACTCCTTGACATCAGAAACCTTTGAAAGGATCATATTCTCAAAAGGGGCTCCTGTGATCATGGAGATAGTTCTTCCTTTTAGCTCATCAAATGTCCTGAACTCCGGCTCTTTACCGGTGGAGATATCCTTTTTGTCCTGACTTATGCCCTTTAAATCAGCCGAGGGAACCGCAAGTACGATTCCATTTTTATAGGTCGCATCGCAGAAAAGCACCTCCTCCTTACGTTCAGGAGTGACATTCATCCCGGTAGTGAGAACCCCTCTTCCTGATTGAAGTGCAGGAATACGGGCAGCAAAGCTCACATCCTCGATTTCCAGAGTGTAACCTCTGTCCATACAGAAATGAGCGAGAAGATCGATATCATAACCTACATTTTTTCCATCCTTAATGTATGACCAGGGCATATCGGTAGCAGTGGTCACCACCCTGATAGTCCCGTTTTTTCCGGTAAGTGCTGACATGTCTACTGTTTTCCTGTACTCATCCACTCCCATCCAGATGTCATCCATGAGCTGCAAAACCCCATTGGTCCTTATCTTGGCGAGATAGACATTGAACTCTTCACACAGCTTTTCGCTTTCGGGATCATTCTTTCTGAAAGCAAAACTTACATCCTGCTCTCTTATCCTGTCGTGAATATAATCGATATCAGGCTCTTCAAAGTGCATGGTCTTTACATTGGGCTCATCTGCAAGAAATGCATCTATCTTACCCGAAAGCAGCGCAGCACCGCAGTCCGGATAACTGTCGATATAAACATATTCACTGTCAGGAAAAAATTCCTTTGCCACATCCTCCAACAGAGTTCCTGTGAGAACCCCGATACGTTTTCCGTTGTAGCTTCCCCAGTCAGCAACACCTGTCCCGGTCTGCCCGGAGGTCCCTGTATCTTCTGCTGCAAATGAGCTGACTGCAAACACACATGTCAAAAGAAAAACTATTGCCAACAAGAAACGAACCGGATTCTTCAAAAAATCACCTTTATGAAAACATCCACTCTTCATACCAAGCTCCTATCCCTTTTATTTTTTCAAACACCTCATTAACGTTGTAAGCCAATTGGCAGAGAAAATGGCTACTGTTTCATATTTGGATCACCCCGTTATAATATTCCGCTATGTTTGATAACTCTTATCAGTCAGCAAATTCTGCACGTCGGATCTTATCTCCTGGAAATTCTTGTAATAGTTATAGGATTTTCCGCTCTGTGCATGTGATAACTTCCGCGTCTTTCAAGACCGGTTGACTGTATCTCCACCATCTCAAAGTTATAATCTGTAAGCCTTCTCTCGACCTCCAGAACCTCTGCAACCGATTCAAGAGTAACCGTATTTATTACAATGACTACATCCGGATTAACCTTCACAGCCCAGTCTATGATCTTTTGGAGATTTCCCTTGCTGCCTCCGATGAAAACACGGTCGGGAATAGGCAGCAATCCCTCATCTGCTACATTCTTTCTCTCTCCCGGCTTCTGCATCTCAAACTCTTCAAAGCATTCTGGAGCCTTGCCGCGGATTACACGGATGTTGTCAACCTTGAACTGATATCTGTTTCTTTCGATGGTATCTATGGCTTCCTGATTCAGTTCAACGGCGATAACCTTTCCCTCCGGACATGCAAGACCTGCCTCGATGGACATAGAGCCGGAACCTGCACCGATATCATAGATGATGCTGTCCTCTTTTATAGCCAAACGGCAGAGACTCAGGGCTCTCACGTCACGTTTTGTAAGAGGTACTGCATCAGCCCTTTCAAAATGATCGTCTCCGATACCATAGGAACGGACAGGAGTTTCTGCATTGTCATTTTCAAAAAGCGCGATGGCAAGACGGTCAAACATCTTACCCTTCATGTCCCTGGGCTTTCCAACGGTAAAACATTCATCCGGGTAGCTCAGCCTCTCTCCGACTATGATCTTCACAGAGCCGAAACCAAAACGGGCAAGCTCCTGGGAAATCTTTGAAACCGTATCTTCACTGCCCAGAAGTGCACACACGTACTTGTTTTCCCGGATCAACGGAATCATGTCCTTATGGCGTCCGTGAAGACTTACCAGCTTAACATTGGCCATGCTTACAGAGCGCTTACTAAGGAAATACTGGATGCTGGAAACTCCTGCAAAATTTCTGATATCAAAGTTCTCGGCTCTGTCCTCATCCTCTGAGTCATCACCACCGTCCGGTCCCATATTTTGTTCCAATGCTTTCTTTAAAGGTATGGCACCACTGTAAACGCTGGTATCTCCAGTAAATACGCAGGAGATCACCTTCTTCTCGGGATGACCCTTGATGTACGTCACCATATCATCGGTTTTCACAGCCTCACAGATTTCTATATCAAGCTCCGGAACCGCATCCTGAGCGGTCTTCAGGGCTCTCGCCGCCCCCATCAGAACCTCGGACTCCTTTATCGCCTTAATGGCCTGAGTTGTCATCATCTCCGGACTTCCCGGACCAACACCGATTAAATTTATGATTCTCATAACATTCCTCCTGCTAAAATATCACTTAAAGACATTATACTATACCATTCCTCCACCGGAACAGTCGTTAAGACCGGTCGTCCGATGACAAGAATTTTCACTCCCAATTCTATAGCTGCATCACACTTCCCGGGAAATCCTCCGATCTCCCCCGAATCCTTTGTAACAATGTATCCGGCAGAAGCATATCTTAACTGAGCCAGGTTCATATCAATACTGAAGGGACCCTGCATGAGGATCAGCCTGTCTCTCCTAAATCCCAGCGCCATGCATTTTTCAAGAACCTCAGGCGTGGGTAATGCTCTCACATAACAATACTCCTCAAAATCCGGTATGGCAGTGTATTCCTGAATTTCTTTTGAACCTGTGGTTATGAGTATATGCTTTCGCTTCTCCGGAAAATTTTCGAAAGTTGAGTTGAGCCATTGTACGGCCTTTTTTAAATTTTCGAAATATAGAAAGTCAGAGTTATCTGTATCAGAGTCTGCCTCAGGACGAACTATTCTCAGGCATCTGACTCCGGATGCCCTGCAGGCTTTGTAGATATTTTCCGTTACTTCCGCAGCATACGGATGAGTTGCATCGATAACCAAAACAGACTCAGCTCTATCTTCTGATATCTTCTCTAAAAAATCATCATTGATGGGATGTTTATCAATTACTGATTTGGACTCACCCATGGTTAAACTTCTAAAGAGACTATTCGCAGTTATAAAACGCTCCTCCATTTCCTCGGCGTTCAGCCTTCCAACATTTACAGCCAAATGCTTTTCCGTTGGAAGAAGTCCTGCTCCGTAGTCGGTAGCCACAAAGACTTCGGTCTCAAGAAAATCTTCTCGTCCATCAGCCTCTCTTTTTTTGTTTTCTGCCACAATATGCTCCGCAATTTTCCGTCCTTCGGTGGTTCCGCCAAATAAAAATATATGCATAAAACTCCTGCTGCTGATTAGCAGTCACAATTTCCCGGCGTAAGCAATGTAATCATCCGTAAAAACACATGCCTACATGCCTTTTATCACCCTTTATACCCTCTCGGAGTAACCATTCTGGATCCATCCGGTGTTTCAACAATCTTCGTCTCCGAATTGCCTATGAAAACTGTAGTCAGCATATCAATTTCAGAATTTTCACCAAGCTTCTCAAGCTCATATAATAAAAAGATCCGGCTCTTACATCCATCCCTTCCGATGTTTCTGACATATCCGCAGACTCTGTCGGAAGGAATCCCTTCGCAGAGTATCCCGCAGGCTTTCTTAAAAGTCTCCAGCCTCTTGTGGCTCACCGGGTTATAAAGCACTATGACAAAGTCACCTTCTGCTGCTGCCCTAAGCCTCTTTTCTATGGTTTCCCAAGGCGTCAACAGATCCGAAAGACTGATGACACAAAAATCATGCCCGACAGGAGCTCCCAGAACTGCTCCTCCACTGAGAACTGCAGAAAGACCCGGTACGTTCTTCACCTGAACCCCACAGTAGCTTTCCTTTTCCGACAGCTCGTACAAAAGTCCCGCCATACCGTAAACCTCGGCGTCACCTGAGGAGATAACGGCAACATTCTTCCCGGACACTGCAAGCTCCAGAGCCTTTTTACAGCGTTCCTCTTCCTCATGCATCCCGGAAACCACGAATTCCTTTTCAGGATACTGTTTACTCACTATATCCGCATAAGTTTTATACCCTACTATCACATCCACACCTGAAAGCACTTCCCTTGCTTCCAATGTCTCGTACTTTACATCTCCGGGCCCGAAGCCCACAGCATATACCGTTCCCATTTCACCCTCCGTGAACCAAATCACTCATATTTTATAATTTTATCCTAATCCGGCCCGCAAAAAAACCCCTACACACCCTTGCGGCAGCTTTATCGAAACCGGAAGTGACGGTCTTCAAGAAAAATGCCCCCTTCCGGGCAGCAGGCTTTTTGTAGTTTAGCCTGTCTATCCGGAAGGGGGTATATCTTGATTTGCAGTACAGTTTTATATCACTTTAGCTCCATATTTCCAAGGAAGTCCTCGATGATAGCATCTGTAGACATCTGGATTTTTTCATCTTCACTGTATGTAGATGAGATCTTTATTACAAGGAGATCATCTCCCCTCGGAACAAAATAAGCTACATAAACCGCGTCACCTTCCTTATATGGACCCTTAGTCATTAGTACTGTGCAGCCCTCCATATCTTTGAAGGTTACGTCTTCTGTTCTCTCCAGATCCACATTCTCGTCTGCAAGACCGGCGCGAAGCTCTGTTATGGCACTGTCAATGTCTTTACTCTCCGCTTTATAAACTACGATCAGGAATTCATTCCATTCCTTGCTGTCAACATTGCAGAACATATCCGACTCACCGGTTTCATATGAGCAGATCTCACGCATATCGAACTTTGCGGTATAATCATAGCTTCCTTCATAATCAACGATCTGATCTTCATCCTTCGTCGGAGGCGCATTAAGAACCGGAACCGGTGGCCAGCCGTACTCCTGATACTGGGTGATGTACAGCCCGTTAGTGTTGATATAGTTTGCCAATGCTTCTGCCAGATACTTGTCACGTTCATTTGAAGCTTCAAGATATGCATCCTTCAGACCCTCTTTACCGAAAAGCTCATCCAGAGAAGCCTCAAAGCCGGAGCCATCCTGAAGAAAATCAAAATCGGTAACTATGGGATCTCCTTTTGTTGTATCAAGATGCACAACGCCTCCGAAGGATCCTCCATTTACATTCAGAAGGGAAGTCTTTACAAGGTTGAAACCTTCTACATAGAATTCACCCCATAACTTCACGTCCTTGGGATCACTGTCATCTGCCTTAAGAACGACAGGAACACATATGGTTAAATCCGGTGCCACATCTCCAAAACTGTTTTCAACAAGGAAATGGCTTACTCCGTCTGCATACTCTGCCCAGTCCTCAGGACCGTTGTAATGATATTCCGGAAGGGGCAATGTCGGATAATCAGGCTCCGAAGCAGTTGTTTCCTCTTCCTTCGCAGCTTCTGTGGTTTCTTGAGAAGTCTCTTCAGTTTCCTGAGGAGCTGCCGTAGTGGATTCTTCCACTGCTGCCGTTGTAGCCTCATTTGTATTAACATTTGTTGCCGGCTTCTGACATCCGACCATTCCAAAGGCAAAAACACAAAATGCTGCTGCCAATGCCGCTTTCTTTCTCATAATATTTCTCCTCTCTTATAATTCACTAATAATAGTTTATATTTATTACACAGACACCGCAACCGCCAATGTCACACTTCCGTATATCTGCTTGTGTATGAGGACCCGCTCATGTCCGTTTTGCGACGCGGCATAAGCAGCCGACCGTTCGCAGACATTGGACACCCCTGTTACACTTTCCACAAAACTGCTTGACGCAAAGTCCCCGTCCATGGATTTAAGCTCAGCTGCAGTATAGGTCACAAAGGGAATCTCCCGCTTATAACTGAAGGTCAGTATCCCCTGTTCATTTTTTTTCAGGTCAATGCTTACCAGGGCATCGACTGCTTCTCCGGATATTCCTGCTGACTTAAGGCAATTATCATATGCCTTCGCAACATCTTCCTCGGAAACGCCCTTTCGGGCACCGATTCCTACATATACACGCTTTGCGATAAGCTTGAGACCTATGGCATTAAAGGGTCTCACCACCGGATCAGCTTTTTCCAGCAGCTTACTTTGATAACTTATGATGACATCCGCTTTGTCAATGTCTCCGATCCCCACCTGCTCGTATTCCCCGATTCCGGGTCTCTTCACAAGATGTTCCATGCCAATGTCACTGTATATACGTAATTTCTCGCCTCTCAGCACCTTTGCCGAAACTTCCTTTGCCGCCCCGAAATCAGTGATGATCAGTCCGTTCTCCTTTGCAAAAACATCAACAGAAAAAGCACCTTCCAGATCTGACGCAGTGGTTATCACCGGCTGAGCCTTAATGAGCTCTGAAACAAAAGAAGTAAGCTCATTGGCTCCTCCCAGGTGACCGCTGAGAAGGGATATAACATAACGCCCGGCTTCATCTATGACAAGTACCGCCGGATCTTCTGACTTGTGTGACAGGAATGGCGCTATTGCACGAACCGCAATGCCGGTGGAGCCGACAAAAATTATGGCATCGGAATCCTCCGAAAACCAGGCAGCCACTATTTCATTTAAATCCCTTGCGTCAGAAATCTCCGGCAAAGCCTTTGTCTTTGCGAGAAGACAAACCTCAAGCTTTTCCCCTTTCTCTTCTCTCAAAGTCCCGGTTCTTCTGAAAAGCCCCTGTCCTTCGTTCTCCGCTTCCATCCAGCGATTCTTCAGCTCCTCTGAAAGCCTGTATCCTTTTTCCGTGAATGCTATAACCTGAACCTTCACATGTCCCCCTCTCCCATACTCATTCATCTATAACTGCTTTTTAACAGTTTGTTTTTGGTATACATATGTTATTTATCGACTCATATACAGAGACCACGTTCATCAAGCTTTAAAATCAATCTTCTTCGGTCTTATGTTCTATTTCCTCTGTAACATGTAACAAAATCACGGTCATAGAGTTTTGAGTATTCATAGACTGTTTTATCGTCAATTGCTCTTCCGACTATTATCAAGGTCTGTTTCATATTTCCGTCGGCTCTTCTCGCCTCTTCTCTCTGAAATGCCTCCGGAATTTTATCCAATGTTGTCCAAACCACCTCTTCATCCGGCCAGGTAGCCCTGAATACCACAGCTGCAGGAGTATCCACAGGATAACCTCCTGCTATCAGCTCCTTCCGGACCTTTTCTGAAAGTGTGGCTGACAAAAAAAGCACCATGGTAGCCTGATGAGCCGCCAGAGCACTCAGCTTTTCCTTATCCGGAACGGCCGTTCTTCCCTCAGCTCTGGTAATGATAACTGTCTGTGTTATTCCCGGAAGTGTGTATTCTTTTCTGATGGCTGCTGCCGCCCCGGAAAAGGAGCTGACTCCGGGACAGATGTCATATTCAATTCCCTTCTCCTTTAGCCAGTCCATCTGCTCCCGAATTGCACCATACAGAGACGGATCTCCGGTATGCAGTCTCACCACAGTTTTCCCTGCTTCCTCCGCTTCCTCGAAAACCTTCAGCACCTCCTGAAGATTCATATCCTTGGAATCGTAGATCTCTGCATCACTTTTGCAAACTTTAAGGAGCTCAGCATTAACCAGAGATCCCGCAT
This sequence comes from Oribacterium sp., assembly GCA_017940955.1. Next base: position 13,616 of record JAGAXP010000302.1, on the reverse strand, counting down.
ATATCACGATATCCGCTTCTTTAATAAGCTTTAATCCTTTTACAGTGATAAGCTCCGGATCTCCCGGACCCGCCCCAACAAAATGAACCATTTAATCAACCTCTCCGGCTTTTCCGACCATTCCGAAACGCTCTGAATAGACTATAACTCCGAATTTCATCTGTCCCTTTATCCTCTGCTCCATATGAAACTCAATTTCCTTCATGATGGAAGCCATAACAATTTCTCTCAGCCCGATTTCTTCAAGCAAAGTGAGCATTTCCTCTGTGGTAGCAGCCTCTTTTACAGCCCTTATCTGAGATGCATCTCCTCCGCAAAGCGCCAGATGTGCCGCAAATATCTCCCACCTTCCGTCCGCCACTTTACTGTAAGTATTCATGATCCCTGCTGCCAGCTTACAGAGCTTTCCGATATTTCCCACCAGCAAAAACTCCCGGCATCCATAGGAAATCGCAAGGTCAATGGCATCTCCTATATAATTTGAAACCGTAACAACCCGCTCTGTATCAAGCCCAAGCTTTTCAACATAACGCATTCCGTAATTTCCGGGAACTGCGATGATGGATGACACTGCACCAGGTTCTGTTTCTGTCAAATCTGTTTCCGCTTCAGGTGTTCCGGCTTTTAATTCATGACTGGCTTCCTTACGCTGACTATAAAGCTTCTGCCTTATCTCCGTCTCTATTGTGGCAACTATCGAGGCTTCCGACATAGGCTCCACAATTCCGGTAGTTCCCAGAATTGATATACCACCCTCTATCCCCAGCCTCGGATTAAAAGTCTTCTTCGCAAGCTCCTCCCCCTCCGGAACAGAAACTGTGATGAGAAAACACTTATCATCTTCGGACTGGCACAATTCCAACACATCCAATGCCGTTCTAAATATCATCTCCCTTGGCACCGGATTAATTGCACTCTGCCCGACCTCCTGCTGAAGTCCGGGTTTTGTAACAGTACCCACACCCTTTCCACCGGTTAGAAACAGCCTAGGGTTATCTTCACAGATGAAGGCATTTTCCGGAACCTCACCGGCAGTAACTCTCTCTGCTTTAACATGCACTTCTGTCCCATTAGTCACATCCGGATCATCCCCGGAATCCTTGATCGTATAAAACTCCGACTCCCCCACAGGATACACACTTAGTGTTACTATTTCTCCCCCCGGCAGTACTACATTTACCTCCTCTGCAACGTTACCGGTCATAAGCCTCTCCATTGCAGCCCTCGTACACGCCGCCGCACAAGTCCCCGTAGTCAACCCACGTCTCATTTGCTTTTGGTTTTTATATATATACTCTTTCATATTAAACGATACTCTTCTGTACCATTTCACCACCTACCGGTATCTCTCCCTCATACCCTCGATATCCTCGCGGATTTTCTCCCTCAAACTTTCCGGCTCGAGGACAGTAACCCTCTTCCCATATTGCAGAGCCCAATACTCCATTGCCTGCTCATTACAGTAAACATGAATCTCCATCATATCCACGCCATCTTCCGTGTACTTTTTCATTATCTGAAAATCCTTTCCGAACCAGTCCACAAGATCATTCATGAACTTAGTATCGGTCTTCAGAAGCACGCTCACAGAATTGCCGGAAAACATATAAACATGCTCAGCCATATGCTTGGGAAGATTAAGCCCGTTTTCCATACCCTTTATAAGCCTGGTATCCTTTATGGGCTCCTCCAGAAGCTTCATCTCAGTCATCCTGTCGATACGAAAATGAGATATAGTGTCATACTTATCGTAATTTCCCACGAGATAATAGTGACCGTTGGACATGACCACCTGATAGGGATTAAAAACGAAGGGCTCCTGCCTCGTGGGATGCATCTTGAAATCCGTGCCGTAGACATTATAAATAAAAGAAATCTTCCGCTTTTGAGTCATGGCATCATCAATGATATCCAGATTTATCATCACCTGCTTGTTTTCGGTATGCTGAAGATCGGTATAATTCTCTATATAGGATAAATGCGGGGAAAAATACTTATTGCCCTTACTTTTAAGCTTTTCTATAAGTGCCACGGACTGCGCCCTGGTAACACCCTTTGAAAAGATAACCGAATTTATCAGGAGCTGGAGCTCCGCATCGTCAAATTCCCTTGAAAGAAGACAATAGCCGTCATCAATGCTGATGTCATAACCCAGATCTATCAGATACTCCGCATTGTTTCTGACAGAACGCCTGTCACATTCAATACCGTAATTATCTTTAAGCAGCTTTAATATCTCCTGCTGTGTAAGCCTGTGATCCTCGTCTGTATATTTTTCCAATATCTCAAGGATCAGCATATTAAGCATTTTTTTATTGCCTCTGCCCTCGTACATATTTACTCCCGATTTTTTATATATCGATTTTTTCCTTTAATCGATATCAATATATATGATTGTCTGCCTCTCAAACAATATATAACTTCTGAGCACTGTTATCGGTGTAACACCGAAATCCATCTGTCAGTCAGAAATTTCGTTATATGGCTTTCCGTCAAGCTTTGCTTCCATCAGACGATCCTCTTTATCATATATGAGTTTCAGTGAAAAAAAGCTGTCTCTCTCCAGAAGAAGCTTCAGGAAAATGCGGTCTCCCGGCCACACATTGAGCTTTGGCACCTCACTTTTGCTAACCCATTTGAGCTCTCCTTCATCACATTCTGTCTGTTCCCCTGTAAAACCGTCAGCTGTGAAAAGATGCATATATTCCGACTCTGCCCTGCCGGAGATAAAGGTTACTATCCCCCGGTATTTCCATGAGGTTAATGTATATCCCGTTTCTTCCTTAACCTCCCTCACAAGACACTCCTCAGGACTCTCGTCCTTTTCAAATTTTCCTCCTACTCCGATCCACCTGGCGTGGTTAAGATCGTTCTGCTTCTTAGTTCGGTGAAGCATGAGGTATTTATCATCTTTTTCTATATAGCAAAGAGTTGTGAGTATAGACATTTTTTCCTCCGTAATTAAATCTTTTATAATTATACAAAAAAAGCGGTCTTCCATGTAGGAAAACCGCTTTCGTGATTTCATATTTTTAATTATTCTGCATCTCTGCTGCTAAGGGCAAGTCCCATAGAATCAAGCTTTCCGAGAATCTCATCGATGGACTTACGACCCATGTTACGAACCTTTGAAAGATCCTCAAGATTCTTGTTGCAAAGATCACCAACAGTGTTGATGCCGGCTCTCTTGAGACAGTTATATGAACGAACGCTAAGCTCAAGCTCATCAATGTTCATATTCATAAGGTCATTGGAATCACTGCTGCCTGCATCCTCAACCTTAACCTCGTTATCTGTATCAACATCCATATCAGCAAAAAGCTTAAGATGTGAATCAAGAATACGTGCTGAAAGTGATACGGCATCATCCGGAGCCATAGTTCCATTTGTAGTTACATCAAGAGTAAGCTTCTCTTCGTTTGTGCCTTCGATAGGATCTATAACGATGTTAACCTTTACTACAGGACAGTAAATAGAATCCACTGCGATAACACCGATAGCCAGATCGCTGCGGTCACGTGTGTTTGCACCGTCATATCCACGACCCTTTGTTATCTTTATCTCGATGTAAAGTCTTGCTTCCTTTCCTGAAAGTGTAGCGATAACCTGATCTTTGTTAATGATCTCTACTTCAGAAGAAACCTTAATATCAGAGCCGCGAACAACTCCTTCACCGGCATAATCAATATATGCCATAACCGGATCATCGCTGGATGATGTATTTTTAATAGCAAGCTTCTTTAAATTAAGGATGATATCACTTACATCTTCCTTTACTCCGGGAATTGATGAAAATTCATGATAAACGCCCTCGAACTTTACCTCACTTACTGCAGCACCAGGCATAGAGGAAAGAAGGATACGTCTTAATGAATTACCGATGACTGTACCTTCGCCCTTAGCAAGCGGAGCACATACAAAACGTCCGAACTTCTTATCATCTGTGATTTCCTCAACTTCAAGAACCGGTTTGATTTCTACTGCCATTAGCCCACCTCTTTATATTAAATCATTGAAACAAATTTCTTTGCAAGATCATAAAAAGTTTCTGTCAAAGAACATACTATCTCTATTATTTTTAGAATCAAGCTATTCTATTATAGCGTGTTTTTTTTGCATGTCTAGGGTTTTAAGAAAATTTATGAAAAAAGTGGATGCTTTTTATTGCATCCACTTAAAAACGTAGTAAAATTATAAATTTATAAGAAAAAATCTAATTTACAAAGATTTCCGGACAGCATAAAAAAATCTTATGCTATCTCAACCAGCTTTCCTGAATCATCAAAATTGAGACTTAACTGACCTTTGAACTGAAGATTTCTCTTTTCTATCTTGCCTACAGTCTTGTTATATGTAGCAAAACGATCAAGAGTATCCTTGTTTTCTATATAAAGTCTGATGTGTGTTATCCTTTTTCCCTGAAGTCTTCCTTTAACAAGCTCACCTTTATCCGTAATGCAGTCATAGGTAACTGTGATATCGGTATATTCATTGATCTCCTTTATGGCCGGTGACAGAACTCTCTGCTTGAAATTTCCGAAAGCACTGTAAACATCTGCCATGAGGTTCTCTCTCAATGTATCGATAGGGATATCAACATGTCCTTTATAAGCATAAGACTTTGCAAGCTCATACAATCTCGGTGAATACTTGCTTGTCATGGAAAGGATATTGTAAAGCTCATATTCCGTAAAATTGTTTTGAAGGCCAAGAAGATAGGTTTTTATACGGCTGTCAAGAAGGAGACTTATGGTTCCTTTGCGCTCATTATACTCAGGCTCATTGAACCATCTGAGCTTTATGACTCTGTTATCGATGTTTACCCAGAATGCCTTTTCATCGATGGAATCGATCATATTTCTGAAATCACGATAAACATTCTTCGGATCAATTCCACAAAGTCTCGCAAAATCAAGTGCACGGATCTCATACTTTTTAAACTCTTCCTCACCGGGTTTTATTAAAGTGATAACAAAGTTTACAAGCTTCTGCTCATTGGCTGTAAGATTGTACTTGGCTTTTTGTATGAGTGCGTTGTCTTTAACAACAAGATATGTACGTTGATCCTCAACTTTTTCTTTTTGCGTTTTATATGCTGACATTTTTAAGAACTCCGTTTCTCTCGCATGTCAATATAGTAAAACTCTTAACCTGAAAAATCAATCACCGTAATTTTGTTATATCTCTATTCTGACCCGGATTTCCGAAAAAGGCAAAAATAATTGCATTATAATGGCTTATTAATCCCGGATCAGGCATCTGAAAGACCGGTTATTATACTTTTCTGACCCGCCTTCCACGCGCACAGGATTGTATTTTTTTATGTTTTGGTTTTTTATTTTATATATTTAATATTATATATATTTATATTATTCAATGCCGGATTACAGCAGAATAACGTCATTTTTTGTCCACATAAATAACAAAAACACGGTAAGGCATAACAGATTAACGGTGACCCCTAACAAAATAACGGCAAAAGATAACAAATAAACGGTAAAAGCCCAAAGAGGTCTTTTTGAATACGGCGACAAATATTAATAACCGGAAAAAAGGAGTCTAAGCATGTGGAGGTCATGGTTATATTGTCAAAAAGCACTAATCGACCATCTGATTTTTGTCAAAAACGTCTTATAACAAAATTACGGTGATTCTAAGAGACAGATAACATCATTACGGTAATTAAGGTAAAAACATAACAGAATTACGGTAGAAACCTAAGGAATCAATTTTACCGTAATTCTGTTATAAACCTGTCTTTCAGCAGAGCAAATAACATTAATACGGTCAATCGTAAGAAATACTTAAGCCGTAAATTTGTTACAAGTTTTCCGGGAAGTCTTCTTTTTGATGAACTTTATAACAGATATACGGTGATTAATACCTTTATTGGAAAAAAATAAATCAATGAATTCAGACATATAACAAATACACGGTATAAAAACAATGACTTAATTATATTTTAATGGTTCAGAAGATTTTTATGGGTTTTGGATTATAACAAATAAACGGTATCCTTCAAATAATGAAGAATACCGTCAATATATATAGGTTTCAACCGTAAATATGTTATAAAGTCTGGATTTAAAACCGTAAAACTGTTATAAGTGGTCTATATCATTTAGTAGAAAGCCGGAGAGATATTTTTAAGTAACTGCTCTCCGGCTTCTATCAGGTTCAGATGTCAATCTTCTCCAAAAGTGCCTTGATATCCTCTGAGGGCTCAGCCTCCTTAAGATGCCATACAGCATATTTTACAGCATTGGAAGGAACGTAATCATCCTTAAGCCACTCTTCAAGGACAGAGAGAGCCATCTGCCTTGTACCGTTTACCGGAGAATTAAGAGAGGCAACTATAAAATCCTCTCCTTCTCCCGCCGAGTCTGAAAGATTCTGTACCAGGAAACTAAGCTGATGGAAAGGCCTGTACTCTTCTCCTATTCCGAGATTATCCTTAGGTCCCGACGCCATCATATCAAGAGGCAGCTTCTTTCTGAAAATGGAGAAAACTCTTGAGAGTGTCTCACTGTTTTTAGGAAGAATGTCTACGAGTGAGGCATTGGCAGAAAAATCCTCTTCCATTGCTGCAAGAACCTCTTCGGTGCAGTCTATATCCATACGCTTTGCAAGGCGGTAGTCTTTCTTTTCGGTCACAAGCTTTGATGCGAAGTCTTTCAATTCCTTTGAGTTAAGGAGGTGTTCAAGTCTTTCACCAAGCTTTCCGCTTTCATTAAAAATATTCCGGTTAAGGTAATCCCTGATATCAAGTAAGGTACCGAGAGCCTCAGTGGTCTTCACCCTGTGTTCAGACTGTTTTATGAAGCCTGAAAGAATTTCCGTGCGGTCTGACATTGAAGAAATGCCCTGAAGTGTTCCTTCATCCAGAAGTCCGGCAATAATGGGACGGGCTAAAAGGTAATCGTCGTCATTGAAGGCCGGATTCAGGAATACCTTACCAAGGTTTATCTTCTCTGCCACGGTGCGTGCAGAATATGCGGCACCGACATTGTTCCGTACACCTTCGCGGAACAGCCAGTCCTTGATCTTTCCGGATGAGGCCTCTATATGTTCAACACAATGAATGCGGCCCCAGCCCTTTGTATGTTTTGCAAAATCCAGGATAGCTTCATTTCCGTCCTTCCAGGTTTCGGCTACCATAATAGAAAAAAGCGTCAGCTCTTCGGATCTGGAAAGTGCTTTAACAACATCCTTTACAGCTTCATTATCATCGGTGTCCATCATCTCAAAAAGCACGAGGGCAAACTTGAGAGCTTCCGGGTTATCGGTTTTGATGATAACATTGGCCGCAAACTGAAACACTGCTTCGGCATCGATGCTTCCGGCGTTATCATTGACCCACCTCTCAAGCTTTTCAACCAGCGGAAGCATGCGGACTTCGGGGGCTGAGAAGAAGGATTCGAGATCATATTCTGCCGAGTCAAAATCATGCCCGGAGGCTTCATTTATAACATCGATAAGAGCTTCTTCATCGCTGTCAGCCTGCATATCGTGGTAAAGGTACATGCCGTCCAGGGCTCCTTCTACAAGGCGGATGCCAAGCTTTCCTGAAGAAGCAGCTTTTGATATGCGGAAGTCGTCCGGCAAAGTGTCGTCCGGTCTCAGGTTATCACAGATTGATTCATATATTGAATTTGACATTAAATGCTGCCTCCGATATCAGTATCCGTAATGCTCACGCTGTGTGTCTTCGTCATATACCTTTTTATAGGCGGCGGTTCCCTGATGAAGGATCTTTATGAGATACCACTCTACGCCCTTAATGGTTACCATCTCACCAACCTCTTTCTTTGCGAAAGGATGGCTGGGAAGGTTGATACGGGTGGTTACTTTCTTTTTTCCGTCGGAAATGATTATGTAGTCTCCCTGCTGAGCGCCGGACTTGCCTTTAAGCTTTGTGTTAAAAAACGGACGCTGGCTGCTTTTGCCGGTCTTGGGAGAATTACTGTTTTTTGATTTGTTAAATGAACGTGGTTTTTTATTATTCATTGGTCACCTCGGAAATCCTGTGTACGGGCAGTGTATCCGCCCGGATGGTTTAATGCCGTAAATCTGTTATAAGTTGGATAAAACATGTAAGTTCGCTTTCGGTAAAAACGGTTACGAGCATCCTGATGTCAAAAAACAAGGGCTTTCTGTGATTATAACAGAAAGCCCTGTGTAAATATAACCTATGTAACAAGTTCTTTGAAAATACCGGATTAATCAGAGGTTACTGCCGGTTTTCAAAGATTTTTAAATATCAGTTTTCAAGGAATCCGTCAAGCTCACGCTTATACTTCGGATTCTGAAGTTTATGCAATGCTTTATTCTCGATCTGACGGATACGTTCACGGGTAACGTGGTACATGGTTCCGATCTCTTCAAGAGTTCTTTCGCGGCCATCCACAAGACCGTATCTCATCTCAATGACTTCGCGTTCACGTTCACTGAGGTTTACCAGAATCTTTTCAAGCTGCTGCTTCATCATTACATTATTAATGTTCTGTTCCGGTGAAGTGATCTTATCATCTGCTATAAATGAACCAAGATCTGAATCCTCATCCTCTCCCACCTTGCTGTCAAGGGACGCAGGACCGGCATCATAGTTGATAACCTCCTGAATGCGTTCCTCCGGAATATTGAGGGCTTCACTAAGATCAAAAGTCGTAGGCTCATGTCCAAGCTCTAAGGCAAGCTGACGAGAGGTTTTCTTGATCTTATTTATGAGTTCCACCATGTGAACAGGCACTCTGATGGTTCTTGACTGATCGGCAAGGGCTCTTGCTATTGACTGACGGATCCACCAGGTTGCATAGGTAGAAAGCTTAAAACCTCTGTCCGGTTCAAATTTCTCTACCCCACGCATGAGGCCAATGTTTCCCTCCTGGATCAGATCCAGGAAATTCATGCCACGACCGGTATAGCGCTTTGCGATGGAAACCACAAGTCTCAGGTTACATTCCACCAGCTCCTGTTTCGCTGCCATATCTCCGTTTTTGCAGCGAACTGCAAGATCATGTTCGCGCTCCGGAGTAAGGAGCGGATAGCTTCCGATCTCTTTAAGGTATATACGTACCGGATCGTCGGCGGAAACATTTTCAAGATTTGTGAGAGCCTCCATGTCAAGGGCTCTGACTTCCTTATCTTCTTCAGAAAGCTCTTCCTCGGATATTTCCTCGTCAGAAAAATCGTCTCTTTCCGGGTTGATGCCTGTCAGTGAAGACTCCTTAATATTTTTGATGACATCAGAGTTGTCATCAAACTCACTAAAAACACTGTCTTCCGGAGAAGTAACATTATAATCATCTGAATCGATGAATATGGTGTGCTTTTCCTCCAGAAGCTCTCTATCACTATGTATCATAAAACTTCCTATATCCCTATCTTTTTCTTCTAAACAGCCTTGCTATTTTATTTTGAAAACAAATATATTGCAAGACATAAGGGGGATATTTAGGAAAATAATACATAAATCTTATTTATAACACATATAAATTTGTGCACAAAAAATCCCGGTAGGCGTCCCGGGATTTTTTATAAAAGGATTATAATTTGAAATTTGTAAAAAAAGGATTGTGCATTTATTTCGTTTCTTTTCTTAACTTGATTCTAATATACACAATCCCTGAAAATAGTGATTGAAGAAAAACGAAATCTCTGATTATGAAATTCTTAAGACGGACATTAAGAATTATTGTAGGGTCCATCCACTATCTTTTTGAGTTGTACCGCAGTATCTCCTGCATTATAAAAGCGAGGACGAGACCGCCTCCGAAGCCTCCCACATGAGCCATAAAGTTTATGGAAGGATCCATATATCCTGCAGCAAGTGAAAGAATAACGGAAATCAGTACTCTCTTTATGGGAAACAGCTTTCTCAGGCGGGGATTCATGGCAAACAGTATAAATACCGAGAGAAGGCCGAAGATCGCTCCGCTGGCGCCGGCTGAAACCACAAATTCGTTTGATATTCCCTCATAAAGCAAGGTCAGCATATTTCCGGAGATTCCGGAAAAAACGTAAAGGACAAGATACAGAAAGTGTCCATAATAGTGTTCTACATAGGGACCCAGAGCAAAAAGGGAAATCATATTGCTGCCCAGATGTTCCACTCCGAAGTGAATAAACATGGAGGTGATAAATCTGTACAGCTGACCATCCACGATAATATAAGGTGTGTAGAAGGCGCCAAAAGCGAGGGAAGTTTCGATATCTTCACTTCCCCCCAGCATTTCTTCCGCGATAAACATTATCACATTAAGAGCTATAAGATAGTATGTAACAAAGGGCGCCCATTTACGGGTTGGCTTAGCATTAGTGTTTTCCATAAAAAAGATTATAGTACACTTAAAAGATAATTACGATGGTATCTTTGTGAGCATTCAAAACATAGGAGCAGGAACGGACGTTTTCAAGGTAGTCGTAAATCTCGTGTTCCGTAAACAGCCGGTCTGTGATTTCGGACATGGTGTCAGCATTATCAGTCCTGAACTGGACAAGGTTTTTGCCGCTGTTCTGGGCGGAGCTGATCTTTGAACCAATCGTTTCAATATCCGGAAATGTAAAGTAGTTGCCGGTGTAAATGTAGTAATTATCATTGTAGGAGTAGCAGGTGGGAACCGGAATGTTTGCATCAGGGGTGTGATTTACATACATTTCGGCATCCGTAAGTCCGAAGTAGGAATAGTTTATGAAGGAGGTTGTTGAATCCTGAGAGGATACCGTGGATTCTCCGAAGGTAACATCTATCTGGTACCAGCCTCCGTCCATAAGGATCACATTCCAGGCATGAGGACCGCCTTCCGCAGTACCTGTAACCAGTATAGCCGGGATCCCCATGAGCTGTGAAAGATACTGGAGAGTCTTTGCGTAACCGTTACATACTGAGCGATGGAAAAGAAGAACCGAAATGATATTCTGGTTCTCATCGGATCCTTCTTCGTAGTCTGTAGTGCTGACAATTTGATCGTACAGGTACTTGATCTTTGTATAATCATCAGTTGTGGTTCCGTCCCTGAAGCCGGGAACTCCTGCAAGCACTGTTCCGATAACCTCGTTAAGAGAGGCTTCGTAGGAGGAAACCTCCTCTTCCGACATGGTGTACTGACCTTTCACGGTTATGGAGGTGACAACACCGTTTATGGATTCCACGGAATAATGTATCCCACTTGTGTAGAAAATTTCCGGATGGTCTGCCATAACGTAATTGTAGACGGTATTAAGCTCATCGGAATCAAGAGTTGATACGGACCTCTCTTTCCTGTTAGTGACAGAATCAAGGATTTCCCGGTAAACGGTTTTTCCTTTTTCATTCAGAAGATTATAACAGTAGTAGCCTGCCTGGCTTTCGTCAGTGATGTCGCCGGTATCTCCGAATCTTGCATCCAGACTTTCCTGGAGATCCTTAATGAGTTCTTTGGAGGGTTCTGTTTTTTCTGTACTTTCTTCCGATGCACCGGTTTCCGCGGAAGCGGCTGAAGCTTCGGTGGTTTCATTCTCGGTGGGAAGGTCAGGAGCTTCGGACTCCCCGGGGATTAATCCGTTTTCTTCCAAAAGAGTTTTAACCGGCTCAGGCAATGAAGAAATCAGCTTATCGACGCTGAGTTTCTCCGAATAATAAGAAACAATATAATTAACAATGGTCAGAGGTGACTCGTTATAATACTTTCCCAGTCCGATAAAGAGAGCTGCAGTCAAAAGAAGAATGCAGAGAAAAACAGGGAAACATCCTCCACCGGAGCTGCGACGTTGTATCTTTTTCCCGGGATGAGGCGTTGTCTCATTATATGGGTCTGTATAGTCATAATGTCTATAAGGGTCTCGCATTAATCAAAATCCTTTCTTAACCGCCCACGATCTCCGATCGCGGGAGCCGCGCGGCTTTGAGCGGTTCAAAAGAATCCGTGAGGATTCTTTCTTTGTGGCCTTTAAACAATAGTATAAGCATAAAAGCGCAAAAAAAGAATCCATAAGGATTCTTTCTTTGCGATGGCCTACTGCCTCTCAGGGGTCCGATTTTAGATTTTTCCGACGAAGCGATCCGTTTCCGGAGTGATGCCATCAGGCTCTGACCTACATATTAACGGCTGAACTTTAGTTTGCGAAGTACTGCGGAAGTCCCTGTACGAAGCTACGGAAGTTCTCGGCATTGTCCGCTGCATTCTGTCTTCTGTCAGCTGCCTTGTCCGGATCGGTTGTCAGTGTGATGGAGACCGTAACATCTTCATAGTTACTTCCATAAGGACGCTTTACAGTAAGGTTAATGGTCTCACCCGCTGCATATCTGTTGAGAAGCTCCTGCATGTCATCGAGACTTGTGACACTCTGGTCATCAAATTTAACGATGATGTCCTTCTCCTGAAGTTCTGAGTTTGCTGCGGCAGAGCCTTCTACGATCTTATAAACATATACGCCCTCTACCATGCCATAGGCTTCCGCAGTTGCTGAATCTATGGTCTTTGCCTGAATACCAAGATAACCTCTGTTTTCTTCTGATACCTTGGCTCTGGTTTCCTTAAGGGCTAATGTATTGATAACTTCCTTAGCCTTGTTGCTTGGGATGGAATATCCCATACCCTCAACATCTGTGCTTGAATACTTGGCAACATTGATACCGATGAGCTGTCCTTCCATATTGAGAAGGGCACCGCCGGAGTTACCGGGATTAATTGCGGCATCTGTCTGAAGAAGTCCGGATTCTGTACCTTCACCGGTTTCAACGTCTCTGTTTTTAGCGGAAATGATTCCTGTTGTAACGGACTGGCCGTATCCGAGGGCATTACCGATGGCTACTACCTGGTCTCCTACCTGAAGGGCATCGGAGTCACCAAATTCGGCTATTTCTATGGCAGAAAGGGTGTCTTTCGACATATCGGAGAGCTTTACTGCGATAACAGCCAGATCTGCCGAAGAATCTTCTCCCTTGATCTCTGCTGCTACTGACTCGCCATCCACAAACTGGACACTGAGTTCGGTTGAACCCTCTATAACATGATGGTTAGTTACGATGAGAAGCTCGGAATCTGTCTTTCCGACGATGACACCCGAGCCGCTGGCAGCAGCCTCTGTCTCACCGCCGTTTCCGAATATTGAATAACCGTACTGCTTATATCTTATGGTATTTGTTATGGAAACAACCTGAGGCATGGCACCCTGTGCTATTTCGGTGACAGATTTTACTGCGCCTGTGGTGGATGTTGTCCGGACGGTGGCATTATCATCATTACCTGAGAAAAGTGCGTTACTTATGATGTTGTTCTCCTGCCCTGCAGTCATTGCATCAGCACCGTTGTTTTGGGCAAATGTACCGGATGCGGCAGCATCGGCAGCCGCATCTGCATGAGCCTCTATAGTTTGTGAAGCTTTGTTAACTCCCACCATGGCAAGACCTGATACTGAACCAAAAACTAAAGCGCTAAGAACGATAGCAGCTACATTTTTTCCTAAATTGTTTCTATACATAATAACCTCCGTTGTTAAGGTAAATTGATTTTGATGATTGTATAGTAAGGAAAAAGTGTGACTTGTTTTTGTTGATTTGGTGGAGATTCTGTGACGAAAATGTCAAGAAAATGTGTCCTGATCCGAGAGATGGACCTGGGGGACGGGGTTAGTGG
>JAGAXP010000301.1 GCA_017940955.1 Oribacterium sp. | reverse complement strand
TGGAGGACTCATGTATTACGATTTCAGAGTAGAAATTCCAAAACTCAAGGGTAAGATCATCACGAAGAAAAAGGGCACTGCGCGATACATCTTATACCAGTACGGAAGTAAATATAATCCGGAAAAGAAATATGCCGTACCTGACCGTGCCATTATCGGCAAGGTTACGGATGATGATTCATCGATGATGTTCCCAAATGAGAAATATGAAATATACTTCTCAAATGTCCCTTTGCCGGAGGAACTGCCGGAAGCATACCGCAGTTGCTGTCTCCGTATAGGATCATACGTCATCATCAAAAAAGTTCTGCAGGAATACAACCTTCCGATGATGCTTGAAAAACTCCTGAAAAAAGACTGCGGGCTGTTTCTTGACCTGGTTTCGTACATGATTGTTAATGAAGAAAATGCCGGTCAGTACTATCCGGACTTCGCTTTTTGCCACCCGTTATTTTCAGAAGGCATGAGGATCTATAGCGATTCCAAAGTCAGCAGATTCCTTTCCTCTGTCACCAGGGAACAGATCATAGGCTTTTTACAAGCATGGAACAAGGATCGTAATCACTCACAGAGAGTCTATCTTTCGTATGATTCGACCAACAAAAACTGCGATGCCGGTGACATCGATATCGCAGAGTTCGGTAAAGCCAAGGATGATAAAGGCGTCCCGATCTTCAATCTTGCAATGGCTTTTGATGAAACAAATCGTACTCCCCTTTTGTACGAGGAATACCCTGGCTCAGTCAATGACGTGTCCCAGCTGACCTTTCTTGTGGACAAGGTAAAGGAATACGGTTATACCAAGATAGGGTTCATTCTTGACCGCGGATACTTCAGTAAAGACAATATCCGTTATATCGACGAGAATGGTTATGAATTCATCATCATGGTCAAAGGCTGTAAACCCCTCGTATCAGCCATGGTTGAACAGAACCAGGGCAGTTTTGAAACAGCAAGGGACTGCTCGATCAGATCTTATAAAGTCTATGGCAAGACCGTGAACTGCCGTTTGTTTGAAGATGATACAAAAGACAGGTATCTGCATATCTATTTTAATCCGTATAAACAGGCTGCAGAGCGGGAACATCTGGAGCAGCGTATAGATAAACTGAAGCTCGCACTTGAAAAGAACATTGGTAATAACGTTCAGTTTGGTAAGACCTATACAGATCTGTTTCAACTTACCCATGACAAGGAAGGACGTTTACTATATGTCAGGGAGCGTTCTGATGCAATAGCAAGAGAACTACGGCTCTGCGGTTACTTCTGCATTGTAACCTCCGAAAAGATGACTGCATCTGCGGCTCTTATCCAGTACAAAGGTCGTGATATTTCGGAAAAGCTCTTCAAAGCAGACAAGAGCTTTCTGGGGTCTAGAAGCATGCGAGTTCAAAGTGAGGAAGCATTATCAGCTAAGCTATTTGTTGAATTCGTTGCCCTGATAGTCAGAAACCGGATTTACAACCTGCTAAAGGAAACCATGCTAAAGATGGAGTCCAACCCTAACTATATGACAGTTCCTGCATCGCTGCGAGAACTGGAAAAGATTGAGATGGTTCGCCGGAACAATGGTAAATATAAACTGGATCATGCGGTCACTAAAAAGCAGAAGATCATTCTTGGTTCTTTTGGCCTTGAGGAATCAGACATCCGGAAAACTGCTGAAGAGATCAACATACTGCTTATAAATAATCAGTCACTGATGAACGAACTGCCCGAGGAGGAAAACGACGATGGCGAGGAGTAAATCTATGGCATCAATCGATGCAGAACTTACAAAAGTAACAGAAGAACATACCAAGGCACAGGCACGATGTGATAAGCTTGCCGCAAGAATACTTGAACTCCGAAAGCAAAAGCAGGAAATCGAAGCCAGGCAAATTATGGACGCATATATCAACAGCAACAAGAGCCTACAGGAGGTTCTTACGTTCCTTGAAGTGTAGGGGAGAAATCCCCTCTTCGAGGGTTTAGTGTAACTTTCTTGCAAAGTTTACAAAGTAATATATCTGCTCATTTGTTCCTCCTTTTTAATTACATGTAATTACTGCCAAAACCCCCGTGTGTATTTATCACCTCAACGATAATGTAAGTAGAATCAAAAAAATCAATCCAATTAATTCAAACACAGACATTATACTGATATCGGAATCACTTAAATCATCATAATCTAGCAACTCTGGTGACGAATAATCATCCTCACATTCGTGATTTGTATCTATGGAATGATGTGAACTTATCTTTCCTAACTTATCAGCCATGTATAACACTGTTAGTAATACGATTATCAAAATCTTAATAACGAAACTCATTTATTCTTACCTTCCTGACGATCCCTACTCTATTACAAGATTACGTATTTCTATTTCAAACAGTAATCTGAAATAGAACCCAAGAATTTACGTGAAACAAAATACGGATTATCACTCCGATTTTTGCTACAAGAGCTGAATCGCCTTCATATTCAACCACCATAAACTTATCTTCCACCTTTAAAGAAGGTCTTCATCAATTCTACCCTCTTTGTGCACTGTATATACTTGTGGATCCTTATCAGGTCCAAAGATCTTCTTGGCAAATGTTTATATTTTTTTTACTAATCTAAATCATTCATAAATAAACTACTTATAATAGATGCTATTAGTATTATCTTTTTATCAAACATGCATCCAAACTCCGCCTGTAAAAATATCACTTCAGCGGATATTCATTTAGACATTCCGCTGATATGGAAAGAAATTTGAAGGAGGTTTTCGACGGACTGATTATAGTGTTACTCAGGTCTCCTATCCGTTATAGTCTAAATGAAATATATATTTATCAAAATTATGGCTATTCTCCCAGAAGACAATCATTTTAAAGAATAGCTTACTTTTTATTGAATATTGTTTACAGTAGTGTTGATTTAGTTGCTTGCTTTAATGATATTGCCCTTCTGCATAGCAGCAACTCCTACCAGAGCAATTATCAAGTCGTCAATAGGACATCCCGGCATTAAATCAATGGGCGATAAAATGTAAATAAACAGAAATACTAAAAACAATACCTTGGTTACGTTATTCATTGTTGATTCAATCCTCCTAAAACTTATCTATATATATTGGAAATCCATATTTATTCTTCATTATTTTTGGTATTGCACAAATAATTTCCATCATGCCTAATCTGAAAATACTCCAGTGCATCAAGGACAAATTTAATGGAATTATCATCATAATATATTTTTAAATCTTCCAGATTGTCTTTAATGAAATTATTTTCTATATCTTCCACAAAATTATTAGAAAATTCACTATATAACATGAGTTTATTTAGGTATTTGTAATAGTCTTCACCTTCATGTATTTTATTTATATAGATTCTATATACTTCCCATAATATTGCTTGAATTTCATCTGATTCAGGTTCTTTATCTTGACATCCTAGTATTGAAAAAAGAAGATTTAGAATAATATAATATGTTTCATTCTCTTCTAAATCAGAATCATCAACTCCATCTGGTAAAGTTTTAAAAAAGTCCTCTAATCTATCTCTGAATTTTTGATCATTTAATAAATACTTACAATTAAAATATTCAAGTTTTGTTTTTGCTGATTTAGGAATGTTTGATGAGATTTGCAATACTTTCACAAAAACCATCATCTTTTCAAGTTCTTTTTTATTATTAATTAGTTTGGTCATTACATCATCTAAAATTGAGTCTGATTTTTCAAATAATTCTTTAATATCAGCTGGCTCTTGTTTAATAAAACGTAATATTTCTATAAGTCTAAGTGTGTTATATGCATCATCATCATACTTCCATTCAGGTTTTAACCCTACTTGCTTGCCATTTTCTATTTCATTTATATTTGAAGGGCAAAGTAGTCCTAATTTGTTGTAATGATCTAATACTTTTCTTGATATTCCAAATTTTTTTATTAAAGTTTTTCTGGCAACCATGTTATTTTTCCTCCTAAAATCATTAGAGCATGTCCGTAACGGACTTATCAACGAATTATCTGATTTTTATATTTATTTTATAATTAATGTTTTTTTTGATATAAAAAGGTAAACTCACTCAGAGTTTACCTTTATATCAGTGTATTAACACTGGAATCTAGTACGTAACAAAAAGATAATTATTGAACATACCCCGTTTAGTGGTTATCTTCTTAAAATGGATCGTATGCCCTTAATGACTTTAGGTGCATTATTGCCTAATATCACACATGCTGCAGCAAATATTCCAATTATACTTGTAGCATCTTTTAGCAACTGAGCACCATCTTCTGTTTTCTTATAATCATCACTATTTAATGTTTGGCTCTGATATCTTTTCTGTTCTGACATTTTCAAATTCCTCCAATATTTTTTCTCCTGTTATTTCAACTGTAATACCGTCATAGTTTTTTGCTTGTTCCAAGCAGATTTCTTTCTCTGTCTTTACATAATCACTTGCACGGTAGTAAAGCAAATTTTCATTTTTATTATGAATGTATCTAAGCGTTTTGAGTGCTTCAAAGCTAATTTCAGACATATTCTGCTCTGCTATCTTGTATACTTCTTCAGCGGCAGCTTGCTGACCTAAAATTGTATATGATTGAGCCAGCATCTGTGTTGCTTGAAGATATAAAGAATAGTATTCTTGTATGTCATAGAATTCTTTATCCTTTTGGCCATGAAAACCAGGATGAATTACTTCTGTCCAGAACCTATTCCAAGCACTATCTGAAAGAGCTTCAAAATTAGATACCCTACGTTTAAATGTTTGTAATAACTGCCTTTGAGCTGTAAGTATTTGATTTCTCCCCAAAGAAATAGCCTGTTCTTTATAGTTACCATCAAGGTGCATGGAAAGCACTATTTGGTCTCTTCCTGCCATCAATAATCCAATCCTATCATCCATTTGACCTTGTTCTATACGCTCAACAGCCTTATAAGTTTGTTTCATTAATTCTGCCAAATCATTGATTTGTTGTTGCATATAGAGATTGTGATAGCTTACAGCAATGTTCTCGAATGGGGATCCTTGAATAGTTTCTTGTTGTTTAATTGGAAGATTAGCTACAATTTTCCTCTTACCGGTATCAGATATTTCACATAGCGTGGGCCATAATACTCCTGTCGTGCTATTTTGATTCATTATCAATTCTCCGGCATTAAATTTATCCTGGTACTTCAAAGGAATCTGCACGACATACATCATTTCCTTTTTAATATGAGTCATGGCCTCGGCAACATTATAATATTGAGAGAGATTTGCAAATATTTCAGGCAAATACTTACCCTTGTTTTTTTCTGTCAAACGAAGAATCTTACCTTCTATTAATGAATCCATATCATTCTCTATCAAATCATTATTTTGTTTAATAATCTCATTATTTATAGACATTTATTATTCTCCTCGTATAAGCTCCTTACAATTGAAAAAACAATCTACTCAGTATCTATAGTAAAATTATTCATTATGATGTTTGTCACCTCCAAACATTGACTATCAACAAGTCCCAGATTTTTTGCCACCTCTTTTTCTTTTCCATTTCTTCAAGTAAAAGGATGGTTGAATCTATCTTTAACATTCGTCATCTTTTTTTCCTTTTTTTATAGTGGTTCTTTCTTATGTATTAATAATACCTACTCGATACTCCATAATATATACAAAGGTCAGCGAAATAATGTCTTGTTTTTCGCAAAAATAGTGAGAATATCCGTATATATGACATGGTTTTAGATGATTACTCACAGAAGAAATCAATCTTTGTAAAATATCTTAAATATATGAATACTAATTAATCCTAGAATGTTTGGAAATGTCATGAGCGGATATAGAATATGCCATTGACGGTTCACTTTCAGCAAACCGGTTAGAAGAAATTGAAAAGAATAATCATGAATGATTTTGGCCATGAAAGCTCTTAAAATATGGGATAATGAAAGATAATATTGATTTTAAAGGCTACATAGAGGTGCTATGTAGCCTAAAGAGATATTAAATACTATTAAAATGAGATCATAAGGGTTTGTCAAGTTAACTGTGTAAGTTTATTTATTAATTTTTGGTGGTCGGATTTTATTACGAAATCCTGCCACCTTTTTTGAATAAAATTTTCGACTAAGCCGGTCAGCCTTGAAGAGATGGATAGTGTTAGTTTTTGCTTATTCCGCGAGTATGTGTTTGGAGCTATCTTGTCAAGCCCCTGCCGCTTTAGCGGTGCGATAGCAGGCTTTACAAGATAGATCTTAACACATATCA
>JAGAXP010000300.1 GCA_017940955.1 Oribacterium sp. | reverse complement strand
GATAAATACAAGGCAGTATAAAACAGAACAGAATGCTTCCGCCGATGAACCACTAACTCCGTCCCCATGGTCCATCGGCGGAACTTTTTCAAAAAATCCCCAAATCGCGTTCAAAAACCCATGCATCATTTGACAAAACCTGTATGTTCATATACAACATTAAGTAATATACGGTCCGGAGGGAGACTTTTATTTATATGATAGAACGACTAGTTCTTCTTATTGTACTTATAATATTAAATGGCTTTTTTTCCTGTGCAGAGATAGCTGTTCTGCAGGTTGGAGATACAAAACTGAAAAAGCTTGCAGAAGAAGGAAACAAAGACGCAAAAATACTTCTTAAACTGACCGAGGATCCGTCGAGATTCCTTTCTACGATACAGGTGGCTATAACCCTGGCAGGTTTTCTGTCCTCGGCTTTTGCTGCAGACAGTTTTGCAAACCCTGCTACCAGACTTCTTATAAAGATGGGAGTGCCGATCAGTGAATCGGTGCTTAGTCCCATAGTTATCGTGGTCATCACTTTGATTCTTTCATATGTCAATATCGTATTCGGTGAGCTTGTGCCCAAAAGACTTGCTCAGGCATATACGGAAAAGATCGCACTATCCCTGGCCCCGGTGCTTCAGTTTGCATCTGTATTGTTCCGACCTTTTGTATGGCTTCTTACAGTATCCACAAACACTGTTATGAAGCTGATGGGAATCAATCCCGAAGATATCGAAGATAAGGTCTCGGAAGAAGACATTATCATGATGCTTGATGAAGGAACGGAAAACGGCACCATCGAGCACCAGGAAAATGAGATGATACAGAATGTCTTCGAGTTCAATGATCTGACAGTAGAGGATGTGTGTACTCACAGAACAGATGTGGCTATGCTTTATTATGAAGACAGTGATGAAGTATGGCGAAAGACCATTTATAATAACAGATTTGCCAATTATCCTATCTGCGGTGAGGATGATGACGATGTAATAGGCATTCTTGATACCAAGGATTATTTCCGCCTTGAAGATCAGTCCCGTGACAGCATAATGAAGAATGCTGTAGACAAGCCGTTTTTCGTTTCTCAGAACATGAAGGTTTCGGATCTTTTCCAGACCATGAAAAGAGAACGTAAATACTATGCGGTTGTTATCGATGAGTACGGCGGAATGACCGGTATAGTAAGTATGCATGATCTCATCGAAGCTCTGGTGGGAGATCTTCAGGAGGAAGATGATCTCCCTGAACCTGAGCCGATCGAGGCCATCGGAGAGAATGAATGGATAATTCTCGGAATTGCGGATCTTGAGGATGTCAATGAAGCTCTGAAGATTGATATACCGACGGAAGATGCCGACACCTTCGGCGGATACATCATGGGTATCATAGGCACAGTACCTGACGACGGCAGCTCCTTCCATCTGGATACAGATACTCTTGAGATAGATGTGGCATATATTAAGAATCACCGCATAGGAAAAACCATAGTCAGAAAGAAAATATCTGAATGATGCGGTTATTCTGAAAAGCAAATGGATATACGCAAGAATAAATATTTAAATACAGGATGATTATGTGCTATAATCTGGGTTCGTTTGAAACAGATAAGCAGGAGGAGACAGTATGCTGAATCAGGATAATGCTGAGAAACCGGTAAAGCTTATAGAGAGAAAGCTTGCCTATAAAGGAAAGGTCATAACAGTTTATGATGACTACGTTGATGTGGGAGGACATGAGACCCATTGGGATTTCATACATCATATGGGTGCAGCAGCAGTACTTCCTGTTTTGAAGGACGGACGCATACTTATGGTAAGACAGTACAGACATGCCCTTCAGAGATACACTCTTGAACTCCCGGCGGGAAAACGTGATGAAGAGGATGAGCCATTTGAAATCTGTGCTTTGAGAGAGCTTGAGGAGGAAACCGGATACAAGACAGACCATCTTGAGTTCCTTCTCTATGTGAATACCACCGTTGCCTTCCTTGATGAAAAGATAGGTATATATGTAGCCAGAGACCTTGAAAAAGGTAATGTACACTGGGATGAGGATGAAGAGCTTGGAATTGAGGCATGGAATCTGGAAGATTTAAAACAGCTCATCTATGAAGGAAAGATGACCGATGGTAAAACTGTGGCAGCCATCATGACATATGCCGAGAAGTATTGTAAATGATATTTGGATTTATGAATTTGCAAATATCTGACGATATTTCCTTAGCAGAAAGCTGATCAGAATTAATAGTTGTTCTATAGTTATCAAAGGCTTTTATTGCAGTTGAAGAAACTTTTGCATCTTTACATATGAGGATTAAAAAATGGAAAGAGAAAAATTAGAAGATTATGTACTGACCATTCCTGATTTTCCGGAGCCAGGAATCATGTTCCGTGATATCACATCACTTATTCAGGATCCTGACGGACTTAAGGATGCCATCGACGGACTTAAGGATATACTTAAGGACGTTGAATTCGACAAGGTACTTGGTCTTGAGTCCAGAGGCTTTATCTTCGGAACACCTATTGCCTATGAATTTAAAAAAGGCTTTGTTCCCGTGCGTAAGAAAGGAAAGCTTCCCAGAGAAACTGTTTCTGCAAAGTATGAACTTGAGTACGGCGAGGCAGAGATCGAGATACACAAGGATTCCATAAGTAAAGGCGAAAAGGTTGTCATCATTGATGATCTCATCGCTACAGGCGGAACTCTTGAAGCTTCCTGCAAACTTGTGGAAGAGCTCGGAGGTGAGGTAGCCTGCATTGCCCTTGTTATGGAGCTTGCCGGACTTGAAGGCCGTAAGAAGCTTGAAAAATATGATGTAAGGACACTTATTACCTACGAAGGAAAATAAGGATAGTAACAGAACAAAATGGGACAGGAATTAACAAAGTCAGACGTAAAAAGAATTCAGGACGAGATAGATCATCGTAAACTGGTCCTGAGACCACAGATAACAAGAGAGATAGCCGAAGCCGCAGCCCAGGGCGACCGCTCGGAAAACTTCGAGTACTATGCCGCCAAAAAAGCCAATCGTGAAAACAACGGCCGCATAAACTACCTTGAAAGAGTACTGCGATTTGCAAAAATAATCGATGACAGCTCCAAAGAAGACGAAGTAGGACTAAACAATACAGTCACCCTTTACTTCGAAGAAGATGACGAAGAGGAAGTATACCGCATAGTCACCTCCATCCGCGGACACAGCCTCCTCGGCCTCATCTCCAACGAATCCCCTATCGGAAGAGCCATCATGGGCCACAAAGTCGGCGACCGCTGCGAAGTCACCACCGAAAACGGCCTAAGCTATTTCGTTGTTATTCGTAATATAGAGAATACCGGAGAATCAGAAGATGATCATATAAAGGCATTCTAGAAAACAGCAGAAGCTCGAAGGCACCCAGCCGGAAACGTTGAGCTGAGTCATGAAAAATCAAAATCGGACCCCTTAGAACCACTTGGCTCTATTTTCCTTAGCCCCCTCGCCAAGTCAGATTTTTCATAAAGAAAATATCTGACATTGGCGAGGGCCTTGTGGATCTGCCCACGATTTGTTTTTTAATCGTGGGAGCCGCGCGGCTTTGAGCGGTTCAAAAGAATCCGTAAGGATTCTTTCTTTATCTTAGGGGTCCGATTTTAGATTTTTCTGACGAGGCGACTCGTTTCCGGCTGGGTGCCTTCGAGCTTCTGCGTCCGGATGTTATGCCAGTACCCTGAGATCCGACTGAGAAAGATGCGAATTAGCGTAAAGATAGTTTATGATCTCCTTCCGGCGAATGATACCTATGAAATGCTTCATATCATCCACAACCGGAACAAAATTCTGATTTGACACCCTCTCCATAAGATCCTCCATGGAAGCATTGACATCCACCGGAGCGTAATGGGTTTTCATAGGTATATCAGCTACCTGAACCTTTTCGATATAATCAAGATTCATCTTTAAATTGTTCTTAATCTCCCACAGAAGGTCACCCTCCGTCATGGTACCTAGATAACTTCCGTCCTTGGCAAGAACCGGAATAGTCGAATAACGATGGAACTCCATTTTTTCCAGAGCCTGCCGTAAAGTATTATCTTCCTCGAGAAAAGCTACGTCACATTTGGGCGTAAGGAAGAATAGAATATTCATTAGAAATTTCCTCCAAATAAAACAAAAAGTCAACCTTTCATATATTACCACATTATGCATAAAAGTCAGCAGTGGATGAGGCAAAAATTATTAAAATTTACTAAAGTGACGGTGATAATATTAAGGATATGTTCAGTTAACAAACATATTTTTTGACAAGAACCTTAACAAATAGTAAAATTAAACTTTGCAAAAATATTTGAATAGATGCTTGAAAAATAAGAGTTAGTGCGGCAGGAAACGGTTAAAGATTTCAAGCCGTGGGAGAAGAATATGACTGAAGAAGTAGTATTGGAAAGACCTGCAGATAATACCCCGCCTGAGGAATTATACGAAAGTCTCATAAAGACTATTAAGTCCTACCATCCATCGGGGGACCTCAGCATGGTGGAGAAGGCTTACAGGGTCGCAAAAGAACAGCATAAAGACCAGAAGCGTAAATCGGGTGAACCTTATATCATTCACCCTATTTGTGTTGCCATAATCCTTGCCAACCTTCAGATGGATAAAGAAACCATAGTTGCCGGCCTGCTTCATGATGTTGTTGAAGATACAGGAATGACTCTGGATGAGGTTTCCAAAGAATTCAACCCGGATGTGTCTCTTCTTGTGGATGGTGTCACAAAGCTGACTCAGTTGAACCTGAATACAGATAAGGTTGAGATGCAGGCGGAAAACCTTCGTAAGATGTTCGTATCTATGGCAAAGGATATCCGTGTTATCATTATTAAGCTTGCGGACCGTCTTCATAATCTGCGTACTCTGGAATATCAGACTCCGGAAAAGCAGAGAGAGAAAGCCAGAGAGTCCCTGGAGATATATTCACCTCTTGCAGAGCGTCTCGGTATCAGTAAGATAAAGATCGAGATGGATGACCTGTCTCTCAAATACCTCGAGCCTGACGTTTATTATGATCTTGCAGCCAAGGTTAATCTCAAGAAGGAAGCGAGAGAGGAAAGAATCAAGAATATCGTTACGGAGGTTTCTTCCCATATCACAGAGGCAGGCATCGATGCGGATATCAACGGCCGTGTTAAGCATTTCTTCTCAATATATAAAAAGATGGTCAACCAGAACAAGACCATTGACCAGATATATGACCTATTTGCGATCCGTATCATTGTTGATACGGTAAGAGACTGTTATGCATCTCTGGGTGTTATCCATAAGATGTATACCCCTATTCCGGGACGCTTCAAGGACTATATCGCCATGCCTAAGCCTAATATGTATCAGTCCTTACATACAACTGTCATAGGCCGTGACGGCGTACCTTTTGAGATTCAGATACGAACCTTTGAGATGCACCGTACCGCTGAATTCGGTATCGCTGCACACTGGAAATATAAAGAGTCCGGCGGATCAAAGGAAAGTGTAGCCCAGAATGAAGATGTAAAGATGAACTGGCTTCATGAGATTCTTGAGTGGCAGAAGGATGAGTCTGACTCCAAGGAATTCATGAATATGGTCAAGTCGGATCTTAACCTGTTCAATGAAAATGTTTACTGCTTTACTCCCTCTGGTGATGTAAAGAATCTTCCGGCCGGATCCTGCCCCATTGATTTTGCTTATGCGATACACTCTGCTGTCGGCAATAAGATGGTGGGAGCAAAGGTTAATTCAAAGCTTGTTCCTGTGACCTACAAGCTTCAGAACGGAGACAGAGTTGAAGTCATTACTTCCCAGAATTCACACGGACCAAGCAGAGACTGGCTTAAGATCTGTAAATCCACTCAGGCAAAGAATAAGATCAATCAATGGTTTAAGCATGAACAGAAGGATGAAAACATTGACCATGGTAAAGAGCTTCTGTCAAACTATGCCAAGTCCAGAGGTTATAATCTCAGTGAGCTCACAAAACCTGAATATATAGAAGGAGTTATCAGAAGATACAGCTATATCGACTGGGAAGCGGTTCTGGCTTCTGTAGGAAGAGGAGGCATCAAAGAGTCTCAGGTAGTAGCCAAGCTCATAGAACTGAAGAATAAAACAGAGGAAACCAACATTTACGATGAGGATATCATTCAGAATCTTGAGGGCATGACCAAGAAGCCTGAGATTATACGCAAGTCAAAATCCGGAATTGTTGTTAAGGGTATCCATGATCTGGCTGTTCGTTACGCTAAATGCTGTTCACCTGTGCCCGGAGACGAAATAGTAGGTTTCGTAACGAGAGGTAGGGGAATCACTATCCATCGTACCGACTGCATTAACATGATGAACCTTCCCGAAGACGAGAAGGCCCGCCTTATCGAGGCAGAGTGGCAGAAGGATATCACAGGTGAAACCTATGCCACAGAGCTTGAGATCTACACCACCAACAGAATGGGACTTCTGGTTGATATTTCAAAGGTTCTTTCTGATTCAGGCATAGACATCAAGGCTCTTACCTCAAGAGTCGGAAAGAATGAAAAGGCAACCATAACAGTTTCATTTGATATACACAATAAGGAAGAGCTTCAGACTCTTGTCAGCAAGATTCATAAGATAAAAGGTGTTGTGGATATCGTCAGAGCACAGGGGTGATATAGTTTCAGGAATGTTCCTTCTTTCTGTATCAACGCAGTTTCAGGAATGTTCCTTTCTGTATCAATGCAGCTTCAGAAATGTTCCTTCTTTCTATATAAGTGCAGCTTCAGATGTCCTGGTGAGTTAATCTATCATGGAATTCCGGGAGGAAAAATGCTTAAGATTTCAAAATATGTCACAGGCATGTTGGAGACAAATGTATATTTTCTGATCGATACAGATACGCATAAGTGCGTTGTGGTCGATCCGGCAGACAATGCCGATCATATCATAAATATCATTGATAATGAGCTTGAGGCAAAACCCATGCTCATTCTCCTGACACATGCACATTTTGATCATATGACAGCGGCGGGTGAAGTTGCTGAGCATTATGGCATACGGATCAGGGTCAATGCATTGGACGAGGGGCATATGCAGGATCCGGAAAAGAATTTAAGCAAACGGTTTTATCAACCGGTAAGTTTCCTTCCTTCCGAATATGATACTTTTAAGGATGGAGATACCCTCAGGCTTCTTGATAGAGATATAAAGGTCATAGGTACTCCGGGACATACTCCCGGATCCAGCTGCTTTTTCATAGAGGAGGGTCTTTCTTACACTCCTAACGGTGCGGCTGAATCAAAAATCTGTCCCGTTCTTATAGCAGGAGATACACTTTTTCAGGGTTCCTTCGGGAGAACGGATTTTCCAGGAGGTTCAGAGGAAGAGTTGTTTAAAAGCATAAAAGAGAAGCTTCTGGTACTTCCTGATAACACTTCGGTTTTTCCGGGACACGGAGCACAGACAAGTATTGCCCTGGAAAAAAGATATAATCCTGCGGCATATTGATCGGATATTATATGATGCACCCATTTAAAAAGCTGCCGTGAGTATACTGACTTCCATAAGCAACAGCTGTCTTTTTCCTATGGGTTAGCTTATGACGGCCAGACTGTACCGTGTGATAGTTCAGCCGATGTATACTGGGGACGGAGTTAGTGGGACATTTTTCATGAATGGCTCACTGGCTTCGTCCCCAGAGTTCTTTTTTAGATAGGAGGATCTTGGTTTTGATCAGATTAACATTAGATAAAGCGGCAGAAAGTTTTGAACAGGACATAAGGGAGCTTATACAGGAGTTTTATCCGGGGGAGGATTTCGAGATAAGAAGCGAAGAGGGTGTTCATTTTACAAACACCACCAGGGAGGAGAAGAATGCTCTTAAGCAGGCCAAGGCCACAGGGGAGAATGCTGAAGTAAACAGGAAATCCACAAAAAACAGGGCAAAAGAGGCCGCAGAGATAACACCAGAAGGTGTACATGATGAAAAGATAAGATTTTCCTTTGAAGTGTCAGCTTCAGATATGCCTCTCACAGGAGTAAGAAAAGACGATAAATCGGTAATCAAAGCTGAACTTTACGATACGCTGGTGGGCATGACAGGTAAAACTCTTCCATGGGGAGACCTGACAGGCATACGACCGGTTTCATTGGTGAGTCCTATGGTGGAAGCCGCCATAGAAAAACATAAAGAACATAATGGAAATGATTCCGGAATTGAGCTGACAGAATCTAAAATCAGAGACATTAAAGCCGAACTGACAAAAGAATATTGCATCGAAGGTGAAAAGCTTGACCTGATGACAGACATAGCATTAAGAGAACACAGAATCCTTAACCGAATTTATGATTCAACCGGAAGAACCTACAAAGAAGGCTGGAGCCTCTACATCGGTATCCCTTTTTGCCCCACAAGATGTCTTTACTGCTCGTTTTTAAGTAACACAATATCCGCCTGGGAAAAGAGACTCCCGGAGTATATGGAAAATCTCCGTAAAGAGATCAGGTATACGGTTTCTGAAATGTGTGGAAAATACAGGCGACCCCTCCAGACCATATATATCGGAGGAGGAACCCCCACTGCACTTGATGAAAAGTGGCTCAAGGTACTCATGGATATGGTTCATGAGGAGTGCGGTTCTGCCAATGTTTCGATTTTGACCAACATAAGCTCTCAGGAACATGATTGGAAAAATACAGTTACAGGTATGTCCGGTATCGTGGAGTTTACCGTGGAGGCAGGCAGACCTGATTCCATAACAAAAGAAAAGCTTCAGATACTCAAAACTGCCGGAGCAGACAGGATTTCCGTCAATCCCCAGACCTTCAATCAGAAAACTCTCGATCTCATAGGAAGAAAACACAGTGCTTCATCAGTGATAGAAAAGTATGAGCTTGCGAGAGAAGTTGGATTCGAAAACATTAACATGGACATCATACTGGGGCTTCCCGGAGAGAAGCTCCCTGAGGTGACACATACTTTGTGTGAAATCGCCAAATACAAACCTGACAGCCTCACAGTTCACAGCCTTGCCATAAAACGTGCCGCAAGACTCACTCTTGAAAGAGATTTCTGGTCAGGCGTTTATCGGGCCGGAGATGAAAATGAGATACTGGCGGAAACAAGACTTCAGGAGGAATCGGAAGAGATCCCTTCAGTTAATAGCAATAGCTTATCGGGTGGTTCGGCTTCTGAGGGCGCAAAAACCGGATTCAGATATCCCGAGATCACCCGTATGATGATGGCAGCTTCCTATACAGCTGAAGTCCTTAACCTGAAACCTTACTATCTGTACCGACAGAAAAATATGGCCGGAAACCTGGAAAACGTGGGGTACTCAAGAGATGGAAAAGAATGCCTCTACAACATACTGATGATGGAAGAAAAACACACCGTCATCGGCTGCGGAGCCGGTTGTTCCAGTAAATTCGTCCTTCCATCAAAAGACGGCGACCCTGAGCATAAACGCGTTGAACGCTGCGACAATGGCAAGGATATAAAAACCTACATAGAAGATGTAGATAAATTTATCCGGAGAAAAGGTGAACTTTTCTCTCTGATGTAGAGAAACGGTCCGGCTGGAGTATTAGTAAGCAAGAGCCGAAGCAACCCTGTTTTAAACAGATGCCCTCCGGCTCCGGTGTTTTCATGCACCGGCTGAACTGTAATAGTGACCAAAGTTGTACATTGATCATGCTTTATCACTAATAATTTAATCGTAGATGTCGAAATATAACTATGTATATTGTTTGTATATTTTTGTCAGGAGTATCCGGTTATGGAATATTTAGAGACAACAGCTGAAAAAAAGCTTGATGATATATTGGCAGAAAGTAAGGGCAGGTATGGAGCTTCCAACCTGATAATGTTTATTACCGCAGAAGAATTACATAAAGCCTCTGAAAAGATATATGCCAATTTCCCCGGAATTGATGTCATTGGCTTTCATTCCTTCATGTTCCGCCATGGCACAGTCGATTCGGAAGGAACAGTGCTGGTCATATTTGATAAGAATTCCCCTGATTATGATTTTCAATTCGGTATCATCAACGGACTCAGTACAAATCCCATAAAAAACGTGCTTTCCATCCAGAAGCAGATAGAAGAGCTGGATCCCGGCGAAGATGACACAGTTTGTTTTGAATTTTGTACCGGCAATGAAGATCATTTGCTCACCTCCCTGAGTTCCATGATAAAGGATCATGGTATCCTGGCTTTTGGTCTCACTGCTGTCGGTCAGGAGCTGGCAGACCAGAGCTATGTTTTTTATAATGGCTTATATTTTGATGATGCTTGTATATATGTGATGATAAAAAATAATCTCGGAAGGATCATCACTTACTCACAGAATATTTATACCCCTCATGAAGATGGTCAGATTTATATAGCTACGAAGGTAGATAAAGAGACACAGACTCTTCTGGAGCTTAACGGACGTCCTGCCGCAGAGGTATATTGTGAGGATCTGGGACTGCCCATAGAGGAAATTGAATCGGCATTTCCCTATCATCCTCTCTGTAAAACTGTAGGGGAGAAAACCTTTCCTGTTTCAGTAAGACAATGTATAAAAGACGGGGGACTTAAGCTTTTTAAACAGATAAATCAGAATGATATGCTTTTTATATCAGACCTTGGTGATTATAAGAAAATGATCAATGATCATTTTGAAAATTTAAAGAAAGAAGTACCCTATGAATCAACAATATTCTCCATAGATTGTATTTACAGATATATGCTGTTTGAAAATGAAGACAAGGTGGACTGGTATGCCGATCTCCTGAACAGAGCAGGGGCGAATAGCCTGGGTGTAATGGGAGCCGGTGAACAGTATGATCTCCAGCATTGTAACCAGACAATGATCAGTGCTGTTTTCGTTCATGATAAAAATTGGAAAAAGAAAGAGAAAGACGCTGCTTCTAAATCATCAGGCTCACTTTTTTCATCCTTTTCATATATCAGTGATGAAGATACAGGAAATGAAAAATCTCTAAGTGAGAGAATATATCCTTTGGATCATATGATCAATTACATCAGGAACAAAAAGGATAATATAGTTCAGGAAGAAACCTCCATGCTGAGTAAGATCGTTTCAGGACGCTATGATATGAGAAAAACTCTGGCAGCCGGTAACGATCCTGAAAAAATCTATGAGATGGTCAAAAGACTCATCGATGAAGGTGAGGGTATGGCAGAAACGCTTGCAACCATAAACCTTTATATAGAGGATATCGGCAATATGCTGGATCAGACCCAATACCTGATAAATGATGTGGTATATACGGATGGACTGACAGGATTAAGAAACAGAACCTTTTACAATAATCTCGGAAACAATATTTTTTCGGAAGCAGAAAGCAAGAACGGCATGTCTATGGCGTTTTTTGATATTGATGATTTCAAACACTTCAATACTGATTATGGTCATGATTTTGGAGATGAGGTTCTTAAAAATCTGGCTCAGGAGATAAAACGATTCTTTATTACGGATACCAATATCCATATCATCAGGATGGGTGGGGACGAGTTTATGGTACTTAACCCATCGGTTCTATCCTATGAGACCTTTGTTGACCGTATGGATAAGCTTAGGGAGTATATTTCAAAATACCGGGTGGAGCATGATGGTATGAAAGCAGGACTTACCTTAAGCATAGGCATGGCTGATTCTGTAAGGGACGACATACAAAATCTCTGGAGTCTTTACAGAGTTGCCGATATGAGATTATATGAGGCTAAAGGCAGGGGTAAAAACACTGTGGAGGCTTTTACTTAGTGCCGGTTATAATTTCTTCTGTGTGTCATATATTACGGATTGAAAAAAGTGTTTAAGGATGAGACATATACATACTATTTAGTGCTTCACAGTAACAATTCAGCCGTGACATATTAATTAGTAAATGAATATATGTGAATATTCTATGGAAAGAGGCAGACAATGAGTTTGAAAAAGTTTCTTATATTTTTGATTGCAGCAGTGATGCTCACAAATGCCGCCTGCGGAATAAAACCTGAAAAAAAGGCTGTCTCGGAACAGGATTTCACTTCGGCGGTGGAAGAGCTGGGACTTCAGGTCAATGATGATACCGAAACCTACAGTCAAACAGTAGGGATAACCAAGTCTCTTTACGGCGTTACTGATGATCGTTCAGAATCCTATGAGTTTTACGTTTTCAAGACGAAAGAAGATGCGGAAATACAATTTGACTCCCTTCATATCCAGATAGGAGATACAGAAGCAGAAGATAAGATACAAACAGATATATCAGGGATAAACTATTCCCTCTACAAGGCTGAAGTAGATGATCTGTATTACCATGTCTGCCGGGTTGAAAACACCCTCTTCTTCGGCTCCTCGGTGAAAGAGAAAAAGGATGCCATAGAAAAATTCGCAAAAACGATAGGATATGATTAGTTTCATACACCATGAGATAATAACAATTTAGCCATGACGTGATTAAATCAGGAGTTGGAGGGTAGCCATTTAAAGCGATACGGTTTTAAATGGCTACCCTCCGGCTCTGTATTGATCATTTACCCGGTTTATACGCACTCGTCAAGTTTACAACCGCAGGAATCATATCGTCACCGGCAGTTGTACCAGCGTAACTTCTGAGACGGTTAATGAAGGAATCCTGATCTGTTTCAACATTCATAACAAGTCTCATCTCTCGAATATTCTGATCAAACTCAAGGAATGAGTGACATTTCTCAATTGTAGGAAGCTCCTCAAGAGCATTCTCGAGAGTGCCGAGATCATAGTACTTACGGCCCTTTGAACCATCAGTGAGTACAACACGTCCGCTGTTCTCAAGGAAATCTATGCGTCCGTCAATCATGATTCTGGCGATAACGCCTGTATCATAAAGCTTTCCTTCACGCCATGGATCATTGATGACCTCCTTGCTTTCAACAGGAGGAACATCCTTGATGAAGAGTTTACCCCATGAGCCGAAAGGCTTCTTTGAGTAGTGGTCGTCAAGAATGTAAACCTTAACCTTGTCGGAACTTGGAAGCTTGATAAGTTCCTTTCCGGCTTCAGCATTAAGCTCTCCGACGGTAACAGAGTATAAGTGCGGATAAGCCTCATCCGGAAGGTGGTATTTAACCTTACGGGCACTTGGCTCAGAGGTGAAAGCATTAAGTACAGACTCATAGCATTCAAGGAAAAGTCTCAGCTGATCCTCGTCAAATCTGTTCTTCCAGAAACGAAGCTCCACACGGTAGCCAATGTTGTCCTCATGCACATTCATATGGAATGGAAGAGAGTCAAGCTGCAGGTGTACAGGTTTTGCAGGAAGTCCTCCGATCTCAGGAATGTATACGATGTCACCCTGATACTGGAAGAACATCTCACCCTCACGGCTAAGTGCGATAGGGCTCTGCATGGAATCCATGATCTGCTTGCCCATACGCTTCAGGAAAGTGTTGGAGGTTTCGTGAGGTATGCGCTGTGAGCGGAGATAATAGGTCTTAAAGAGACATCCGCAAAGTCTTCTCCAGCGTCCATCGGTACGTCCTGAGTGGATACTGCAGGTAGTTACGTCATCTTCTCCTGAGAAAAGTCCAACCGTATAGTTGAAAGAGGTCAGGAAGAGAACATTTTCCGAAACACCGTTAAGCTTACAGAAGTTCTGTATCTTTCTCTTTGAGGTCTTGTCAAAACGCTTACGGATAACACCCTTATCAGCGTGGTTCAGATCCTCTTTATCCTTCTTGTTGAGAAGAGAACGCTCCAGCTTGTAGCCCTTCATAAGGTTACCGTAATAATCAGTACCCTTACGTACACCGCCGTCCTTTATCATCTGGCAGTCATCAAGGATGTAGTCATAAACCGTATAAACCTCTTTTTCAACAGGCTTTCCTGCATAAGCACGGTTCACATCCTCGAGAAGTATGTTCATACTTATTCCGTCACCCATGATATGGCTCACATCAAAGAGCATAAACTTACGGGTTTCGGTTCTGTAAAGGCTTATATGATAAAGCTTGTCCTGACCGTCATACTTGAAGGCCCGGAGAAGGCTGTCCTCAGTTTCCTGCCACTTATCATCAGGTACATCGATGATAGGAACATCAGGCTCCCAGTCGTCATGACGATATAATGCAAGATAATGGGTCTCGGGATCAGGCTGTATCATTCCCTTTACACCCGGATGGGCGTTGATTGTTTCAACAATAGCTGCCTTAAGTCTTTCAAGGTCAATGTTTGGATCCAGTTCAAAAGTGAATGGAAGATTTCCTGTTGTATTTCCGGGGATGACATATGCAAAATACATCATCATGCCGGTAAGAGGATACTTGTCCTGATAAGGATGAACTTCCATGCCCTTGGTTACTCCAAGGAAGCCATCCAGCTCCTTAACAGTATGGTTGTTAAGGATATCCTGGTAGCTCAGGATCTTACCCATCTGAGACTCAACCTCTTCGATAAGCTGGATACACGCCATGGAATCCATTCCGGCTGCAAAGAGGTCAGTAGTTATACCGATCATATCGTTGTCGATAAGTCCGGAAATGATCTCAATAAGCTTCTTCTGGTTCTCGTTCTCAGGTTTAACGATGACATCCTTCTGATTTACAACGTCCTTACGCTCAGCCTGAACCTTGCTTCTGATGATCTTTCTTGAAGAGGTCTTCTCGAAAGGTTTATTTCTGATAACAACATCGGAAATTCTTGCAAATGTTGGAAGCTCCTGATTATGTGTTGTCACAAGCTCCTTTACGGCAGCCTTGATATCCTTTATGCCATTATTGTCGGCATATTCAAAGTTGGGATATACCTCAGCGATGATCTGATCATTCTCTTCCAGAGCTACGATATCAGTTACCAGCATGTCTCCGTCAAAGAGGTTCTCAATGGTCTCGGGAGAAACGTTCTCGCCGTTTGACAGGATAATGAGATTCTTTTTACGACCTGTAAGGTAAATGAAATTATCCTCATCTATACGTGCAAGGTCTCCGGTCCTCAGCCATCCGTCTTCGGTAAAAGCTTCCTTTGTGGCCTCCGGATCCTTATAATATCCCATCATTACTGACGGACCCTTAACCTGAAGCTCACCATCCACGAGACGTGTCTGGCAGTTTCTTACTATGATACCGACACTGCCGCGCTTTTCGGGACGATCATAAACGGGAACGGCAATCTTGGGAGAATGCTCAGACATGCCGTAACCCTGTCCTACACGAATGTTGAATCCGGCAAGAGAATCCATAAGTTCTGGAGCCAGGAATCCGCCGCCTCCAACAAGCTTATAAAGTCTGTCCCCGAGAACCTCCTGGCGAACAGAATCTACGGACCAGTCAGGATGCTGCTTTTTTGTCTGGTGAAGACGGTTATTCACAAGCTTCAGCATCATAGGAACCATTCTTATGGAAGTAGGACGGAAAAGCTTGATGTCTTTAAAAAGCTTTTGAAGTGAGGTTGAAACTGCCAGAGAGGAACCGTAACGCATAAGACAGAATACGTCTCCGTTCAGGCAGAATACATGGTGTATGGGAAGAACATTAAGGGCGATCTCATGGTACTGGTCACCCAGAAGATCATTACAGAATACATTATCAATAAGGCTTGCGTTGGAAAGCATTACACCCTTAGGCTCGCCTGTTGTTCCGGATGTAAAGAGGAGGATACCGCAGTCCTCGCTTCTGGACTTGTCTGTAAAACCGGTTCCGGTATAAGTCTTACGAATTGTAGATACACTGTCCTGATTATTTATATTCTGGATACAAATGAATTTCTTAACACTGGGATTGTTCTCTTTAAGATAAGATACCTGTGAGATGTTTTCAAAATCATAAAAGAGCACATCTATGTCAGCCTTGTTGACATTTCTCAGAAGATCCTGAGCAGAAAGCTGAACATCAAGTGGGGTAACAACTCCGCCTGCACCGTTAACACCGAAAAGTGCGGCAAGATAATTGAAGCCGAGACGTCCGTAGAAGCCTGCATGCATGTCGTGACCAAGGGATTCCGTCTCCCGGGAAGCCCATTCACCTACTCTTTTTGCGGCATCAAGAAGATCTGCATAACTTCTTTCATATACAGTATCCTCGTGTGCCCAGGTAAGGAACATCTTGTCATTAAAAGCCCTTGCTGCGTTTTCGAGAAGCTGGTACAAACTGTGAGTTTCTTCGAAACGTACTTCAGGGTAACCTGCGTTATCGATGACGATCTGGTCATAACTGTAATCCATTTTACTCTCCTTTTCAGATCAATTATTTGATCAGGTAAAATTGTTAAAAAGAATCAGTACCCAATATGAATTTAAGTTTTGCCTTAATTTCTGTTCAAGTTAATGAACATAATGTTCAAAATGTGTTCATTAACCACGAGTAAAATTATATCAAAAAATTTAACTATTGAACTAGGAAAAACCTACTAACATTTTAGATTAATACTTGAAAAATTGGAACATTCTACACAAAATATTAAAAATTGAAATTAAAACATTGTATACACTCAACCAAATTTGATTAAAATTTAAT
Organism: Oribacterium sp.; assembly: GCA_017940955.1. Next base: position 25,796 of record JAGAXP010000300.1, on the reverse strand, counting down.
GAAATTGATCTGGAGCCCTTTTAAAATGCGGAAAATAGATTATAATATGTCGAACGGTTTGCAGAAGGCAGACCTACAGGATTAATGGCGGGACATTAGGTTCAGATAAAAACCATGACAATATTTTTTATTCCCGCAGGATTAAAAATTCAGAGAGGTTTATAATAATGAGCGCACAGTCAACAGAAGAAATGGTAAAGAACAATAATCTTGTTTATGTAACGGATTGTGAAACAGGAGATAAGATGAAATTTCTTGTAAAAGGCTTCAACAATCCATTTTATGGCAAAATGATCGGAAACAATGTGACAGTTGGTTCAGACAGATATGTTATCGAAGGAATTATTTCACAATAAATCTCCCTTTCTGTGTACTCTGCTTCGCACGGAACAGCCGGAGTAGTGATTTAAAACAGGAAAGCTGCGAAAAATTAAAAAACAATGGTTAAAGCTTAACCGACGGAATCATTTTGGAAAGAATGAATATAATTCTTATCTGAAAGGATACCGCCGGTTTTTTATAGTATTAAAGAATAATCCGGGAAGCTTTTATAAAAGAATAAAAGTGTCGATACTAATAATATGAAAATCTCTGATCATAACCTTTTTTCAGGGTGTTTTAAATACTTCATGGGGATGAAATGACACGGCAATATTGCTACGTGTCACTGGTGAGCTAATGATGAATCACAGACTGCATAAAGGAAAAAATTTCATATTAAACGGTTTATCTGCTATGCCTGGAGGATTTTTTATCTATCGTAGCGGTGAAAACGATGAAATTTTATATGTTAACTCTGCGCTATTAAAAATATTCGAGTGCGATACCGAAGAAGAATTCATGGAGCTTACCGGCGGGACATTTACCGGTATGGTCCATAAGGATGATTGCAGCAAGGTAAAGAAGAGCAAGGAATATCAGATTGAGACCGGCAGCGATCAGTTTGAAAAGGTACGCTACAGGATCATAACCAAAAAAGATAATATAAAATATGTTGAGGACTTCGGAAGATATTATAAGGATGATGAAGAAGGCCCTCTTTTCTATACATTTTTTTCCGAGATCCAGTTGATGGCTGACCCTCTTACGGCTCTTTCAACAAGATGGGGATTTTTTATAAGTGCGGAAAAATATGTAAAGATAATTTTTGAGGCAATGGAGAGTCCTGTCATACTGGCTCTGGATCTAAGCGGCATGAAGGGCTTCAATGCAAGATACGGTACACACGAAGGCGACAAATTTCTTTGCATGTTCGCAGATCTCCTGAGGAAATATTTTGGTGATCATTGCTCAAGATTCGGAGAGGATCATTTCTTTGCCATAGCCCCCCATGAAGGACTTGAAAAGAAGCTTGATAAGCTCATACAGGAGCTTTGTGAGATGAACAGCGGGAAAACTTTGCCTGTTAAGATCGGTATGTGTACCATTCGGGAAGGTATGTCGATCCATCTGGCCTGCGATTATGCAAGGATGGCCTGTGAAGCACAAAAAGTCCAGTATGGCTCAAGCTATGGCAGCTTTGATGAAAGGATGGGTCAGCATTATGTAAAAGCTGAGTACATTCTCAGCCATCTGGATCAGGCTCTCGATGAAGGCTGGATACATGTTTATCTTCAGCCTGTTGTCCGTACGCTTACAGGAAGAGTCTGCGGTCTGGAAGCATTGGCAAGATGGATAGACCCTGTCTATGGCATGATCAGCCCCGGGGATTTTGTTCCCCTTCTGGAAGAAAACGGATTGTCCTATAAGCTTGATATATTCATGGTAAAGCGCGTGGTCGATCTTCAGGCGCGTAATATCAGGGCCGGAAATCCTGTTATACCCATATCTGTCAATATCTCCCGTTCTGACTTTGATTATTGCGATCCTGTGGAGATCATCAAGGATACTCTTGATGAAAATAATGTCCGCAGAAATCTCATTTGTGTTGAGATAACGGAAACGACACTTATGAATGATACCGGCCTCATGAAAAATGAGATCAAAAAGCTTCATGAAGCCGGGATAGAGATATGGATGGATGATTTCGGGTCTGGATACTCTTCGCTGAATGTGCTTAAGGATTTCGAATTTGACGAGATCAAGATCGATATGCAGTTCATGAGGGATTTCAGCGAAAAGTCCAGGACTATCGTGACCATGGCGGTTAAGATGGCAAAGGAGCTTGGTATCCATACTCTTGCGGAGGGTGTTGAAACAGAAGAGCAGCTTGAATTCCTGAAATCCATAGGCTGTGAAAAAATCCAGGGTTATTATTATTCTAAGCCCCTGCCTATTTCGGATATCAGAAGATATCTGGCAGATCATGGGCTTATCATGGAGACCAGGGAAGCCAGGTCTGTTTATGAAAAAACAGGCCTTGTTGATGTTGCCCGGGATCAGGCCCTGGCACTGTTGTTCTATGATAGATCCAGCTTTAGCTTGTTGTTCATAAATGATAAGTGCCGGAAGATCATCAGCAGGGATAAAGAGCTTTCCGCACAGGAAATAGAAAGAGAGATAAACACGGAAGATACTCTGTACCATCAGAGGTTTTGCTCTCTCGCGGAAAATTGCATCATCAGTCATCAGGAGGAAATGATGTCTTTCTTCTCCGAGGGAAGATATGTTGAATTAAGCTTTAAAGATATAGCTGACAGCAGGCAGGGCTGCATGATCCTGGCATCCTTTGATGACAGAAGATATGAAGAGAGCAGGCAGCTCCAGATGCATGAGTATGTAATGAGAAATGTGATCTCTTACTATGACGCTGTTTATTATCTTGATTTTTCGGAAGACACCAGAACGGTTATTTACACCAATCTTTATGATGAGAAGGTGGGAAGTGTTATAAAAGGACTTGAAGGCTATTACAGTGATTATCGTTTGAAATATATACACCCTGATGACGAAGAAAGGTGGAAGGAGTTTACTGCTCCGGTGCGCTATAAGGAAAAGCCTGAACGTAAGGACAGCATCGTCAGAGATATCTTCAGGATCAAAAAACCGAATGGAAATTATGTGTGGACGGAATTCATGATCGTCCTTATTTACGGTGCGGAAGAGAGAAAAGCCATTGCCTGTGTGAGACCTTCATCCATTGAACATGAAGCTGAGGTATATGGCTCGGTTACAGATATCACCGCAAGAACCTCGCAGATCTCAGGTGAGGCTCTTATGGATGCCTTTAGGAGGAACTCGGATCTATGCTGCTTTTGGAAGGATAAGAACAGAAGGTTTGTCGGAGTTTCAGATGCCTTCCTTAGGTTCTACGGATTTGAATCCAGGGATGCTGTACTTGGAAAAACAGATGAAGAGGTAGGCTGGCATATAGATGATACACCCTTCATGACTGATGAAGAGAGAGTGCTTCTGAAAGGTGAGATCATCCGTAATGCCGTAGGGCAGAATGTTATTAATGGTGTAACTCATTATATAGCCGCAAGCAAATTCCCTGTTTATAGCAATGGGGAGATCGTGGGACTCATGGGCTATTTTATTGATATCAATCAGGATATGGGATCCGATCGGTCCATTCAGAGTCAGATGGATAATGTTACCGGCCTTATGAACAGCTTTGGGCAGATGGTGACACTGGCTCAGCTGATGGATAATCTGCAGACTAACGGAGAGGATTTTACCTATGCTGTACTGGTGGTTTCGGAATTTGAAAATATCAGGGAGGATTACGGAAGGGAAGTTGCCGAAAAACTGATCAGGGTTGTTGCAAAATACATAACTTCATGTTTTGGGCATGCGGCTTTGATTTCCCGTTTATATGGCTGCTGCTTTGGCGTATGCAGGAGAAATGCGTCAAAGGAGGAAATCATCAGGAGAGCAGAGCTTTGGAAGAGATATGTGGGCACCTTGAGAGAGATCGATGGAAAAGAGATCAGAGTGGAGGGTGAATTCGGGCTTATCAACGGTTCTGAGTGTTCAAACACCCATGAGGTCATAGAAGGGGGTAGAAAAGATCTCATCACGAGACTGAGCAAGAAGAATGCCGGGAATACGGCATCTCAAGATAAAAATGAATACTTTGACAGTATGCCCATTTCCTATGTGGTTTTAAAGCCTTTGCTCAGTGAGGATAAAAAAACTGCTCTGGATTTTGAGTATATCTATGTAAACAATAAATATTGTGAGGCTACGGGAAAGAGAGCCTCAGAACTTGTAGGGCATACCTATACAAGTGTATATGATGATAACCGGAGTGAGAACTGGATAAATGTGGCTTTTCGGGCATCCCTCGGAGAATATATATATGACAGGGCATACAGTTATACCCTTAGGCGCTGGATTAATTTCATAGCGGCTCCGTCTTCCCATGTAGGCATTTGCTCACTTGTGATATTGAATTCTGATGAAGATAAAAAGAATAAGGCTGAGTCTGTCTCCGGAAGTATATCTCATGATCTCATACAGGATGTGCCGGAGATGAGCAGGGAAAAGCATGAGGTTAACAGGAATCATAAGCTCGAAGACATCAGCCTCCGCATAGCAAGGGTGCTAAGCGGAGATGATGATTATGAAAGAGCCATGAACGGCGCCATCAGTATTATTAAAGAAAATATAGAAATTGACCGTCTGTATATCATGGAGTGTACGGATGAAGGTATCAGCAATACCTTTGAGTGGTGTGCCCAAAACGTGAGACCGGTCATCGATAAATGGCAGAATATGTCTCTGGTGGAATATGCCTCTGAAAACGAGGAGATAAAACCCGGAACCGGCATTGTTTTAACCGACCTTGAGAGATATAAATACATCAATCCTTCCAGAGCCATTTATATGATAAGCCAGGGTATCAGGAATGTAATAGAGGTTCCGTTCTTTTTTGACGGAAAGCTTCTAGGCTTCATCGGTGTTGACAATTATAAGGAGGAGGATGAAGAATACGTAAAGACATTGCTTGAAAACGTATCATACTTTATGGCCTTCAGGGTTCATAATAACGCACTTATCAAGAAGAATAAGGCTCTTAATGTAGCCAGATTACAGAATGCAAATGTGTCAGTAAGAGATACCGAGGCCGTGAAGACTGAGGATCACAAGGGTATATATATCCCTGATCCCTATACGGATTTCCCGGTGGATTATATCGTAGGAAGGATAATCCTCGATAATCAGAGCCTTCATCCTGTAGACTTTGAATTTATATTTGCCAATAATAAATTCTGTGGGAAGGTGGGCAAGAGTCAGAGAGAGATAATCGGCAAACGATACAGGGATACTTTTTTCAATGCTGACTCCACATGGATATCCGAAGGTTATCAGGCGGCAGTCCACGGGAAGATCATAAACGGAAGGAAGTACAGTGCTCTGGGTAAGGCATGGGTTGCCTATCGCATGGTTCAGGGACATGAGGAGGGAACCTTTATCCTCACGATGATAGACATTAATGAAAGCTACAATAAAGAGGTGGAAAAGCAGAAGGAAAACAAGAGAAATGTTTCCCTTGTTAAGCTGGCAAACATTCTTGCCGGGACCGAAGGCCACAGGGCAGTCATTGATAAAGCCCTTGAGGAGCTTGCGAAGTTCTTCTATGCCTCCAGAGTTTATATCATACTGAAGGAAGGCGATGAGTATAAAACCGAATTCCAGTACTGCTCAAAGGGTATAAAGCCCAATGATTACAAATTCAGTGATATCGATAAGGATTTTAACAGGCATTGTCGTGAGAATCTGATCGAATATGGAAACATCATAAGATTCGATGTGGAAATGATAAGGGATCTGTATCCTGAGATATATGAAAAGCTTCGTTATATCAATGTGAGAAATATGACTGGAGTTCCCATCTTAAGGGGAGAAGAAGAGATAGGACTTCTGTGTATAGAAAACTACGAACTCAGCAGGATAGAAGAGACTGCAAGCCTGATAAAGACTGCTTCAAAACTGATATCCTTCAGATTGAATATCATGATGAAGTGATCGCTGGAGTATAAAACAGGGGTTTCTGATATAGGAAGAAGAGCACTGTCCGGACCATTGATCCGGGGAGCCACTTTAAGTGCTTTATAAGGATCCTTTCTATATCAGAAACCCCCTTTGCTCTATAGTAGGATCATAATTTCAGAACACCGTAAACCACTATTCCTATCACTGCACTGATGATGATCACAGTGGGTATTCCGAGATTTGCGAATTTCAGAAGAATAATGTCAAAGATACTTATGATTATGGCTATTATGGAAATGCTTCCCTCCGACATGTAGTTTGTCTGGGACAGTGTGAAAAGTACACCGATAACCATGGCGATACATGCGGGACGGACACCTGTAAGGATCTTGTGCATTATATTCGAATTTTTGAATTTTTCAAAGAAAACTGCTCCTACAAGGCAAAGAGTCAGTGAGGGAGTTATGACACCAAGGTTTGCGAATATGGCTCCCGGATAACCGCCTCCTTTAAGACCTGCGAAGGTTGCGCAGTTAAGTCCGAGTGGACCCGGAGTCATTTCGGCAATGGCAACTATATCCGAAATTTCGGAACTGTTAAGCCACCCGTGCGCCAGCATCTCACTGGTGATGAGGGGGATCATGGATAATCCGCCGAAGCTGGTGAAACCGATTTTTACAAAACTCCAGTAAAGCTGCAGACAGGTTAATGCCTCATTCATGATCTGCGGCCTCCTTTCTCTGATAAATCTCACTGATGATCATTCCGGCGATGCCGCCAAGTATCACAAGATATACACAGCTGACATTGAAAAATAGATAAAGGATGACACATAATAACATCACAAAGTAGCAGGGTGGATATTTGAAGGCACCGTTTACCATTTTCAGGGCTGCAATAAATATGATGGGTACAACAGCAGATCTTATGCCGCTCATGGCTGCTGAGATCCAGTAGTTGGTACGGAAAGCATTATAGAAGTTTGCGACAATGAGAAGAACCAGAAAAGGAGGAAATATCATTCCGAATAAGCAGATGACTGCTCCGGGTATTCCGGCCTGACTGTAACCAAAAAGAATAGCGATGTTTCCTATCATGGTCCCTGGAAGGCTTCGTCCCACACTGGTCATATCAAGGAGCTCCTCACTCGTTATAAGCTTTCGTTCCTCCACGTATAGCTTCTGCATCTGGGCCACTATGCTCCAGCCGCCACCGAAGGTGAACAGTCCGAACTTCAGAAAATCAACGAATAAAGTGACCAGAGATATTTTTTTATTTTTCATAATTACCTCCGCTTTGCGCTGGTTCATTAACAAAATTAAGTCTTATTATACATAGTGTCTGCATTTTTTCATAATATTAATACAATAAATAAGGAAAAATAAAATGACAATTTTGTCAGTAAAAGCCGGGCGACATTTAAACCGTCGAAATATATTATCTTTTTTAATCCTAATTTAAGGTAAATTTCAAGAAGAATTGCTATAATTTTATTCAGATAGCCTGAATAGGAAAGGCATATGAAAGTATCAAAGTTCTGAGTATCATAAGTGGATGCATTTATGACACCTGTACAATATGTAACTGATCGGAGGGAAAGAAACATGCAGAGTAAAAAATGGTATGAATGGATTATGGCTGTGGTATTTATCGCCATGGTGGGATTGTGTGTATACCTTAATCTGTTTTCTGCCCAGGGCAGGGATATGTCAAGTATAGTGGTTAACAGTGCAATGTTTTTTATTGTTGCCATTATTCTCATTGCCTGCGATAAGAAGGCATTCACCCCTATTAACCGTATCATTCACGATCTTCAGCGTGTAACCGGAAAGATCAAAAATGATGCTTTGAACAGTCATGCCTTCCTTTTTGACAGCTATAAGGCAAATCAGGAAATGCTTTTTGAAGAGGCACATCTCAAGGACCTGTATCAGGATTATAACTTTGAACTCAATCGCATAAATGAGATGAGAGAGCACAGCTATAAATGTGATATAGAGGATTTTATAAATGACAGTATCATCGACAGTGTTATGCATCGTGACCAGCTGAATCAGGTGGCCGGTGCCATGACGGGTCTCGGAATACTCGGAACCTTTATCGGTCTTTCTCTGGGACTTCAGGAGTTTAATACCGGATCCACCCTGGAGATCACAAACAGTATCGCTCCTCTTATGAACGGTATAAAGGTTGCATTCCATACATCCATATACGGAATGATTTTTTCTCTTACCTTTAATTATGTTTTCAGGAGAAAGCTGGATGAGGCAGAAACTTCCATCCGTGATTTTGTTAATGCTTACAGGAAGTATGTACTTCCGGATACTGAGTTTGACAGCGTGAACAGACTGATCGAGCTTCAGGAAAAGCAGCTTAGTTCCATTGATAATCTCGGAGATAAGATGACTGAAGAACTCACCAGAGTTCTGACTCCACAGTTCGACCGCATGAACAGAGTCATCACCGATTTTGCCAATATTGCAACCCAGAATCAGAGTGATGCCCTCAGGTCGGTTGTTAATGCCTTTATCATCGAGATGAATAAATCCCTCAACGATGCATTTAAGCAATTATCCGATACCATATCCGAGTGTTACAACATTCAGAATAATAATGCAGATCTCATGAAGCAGGTAATGGATGAAACCGGCAGCACCCGCGAGATTGCTCATCGTATAAATGAAGAGGCCAAGCTTCTCGGTGAGCAGCTGGCAGGCTTCACTGCAAGTGTTGTGGAGACACAGCAGGAGATCAAGCGAAGCATGAATGATCTTTGGGTATCCAATGGCACAAACCAGAAGCTTATCGCTGATGACAGACAGTACCTTAGAGACCTTGAAAGCTACAGAAGCATGCTCAACGAGTCCGTTAAGGTATTCCAAAAGGAGCTTAATGCCCAGAAGGAGTTGCTTGATGCCATAAGACTTTCCGTTAACCAGCTGCCGAAGAATATCGACAACACCTTCAAGGTTATCGATAACAATCTTATAAATGTTGAGTCACATCTCGTAAATCAGGCAGCTGAGATAAAGAAAGCCAATGATCAGCTTCCGAGGCTCATTAATAACAGTTACAGAGATATGCAGGATGCGGTTGAACGGGCTGTGTCTTCTGTGAATGGTCTCACTCTTGCCATTGAAGAAGCAAAGAGAGGCAATGGCGTAAGGAGAAACTAAAATGTTTAAAGTCAGAAAAAAGAATGATCGTCCGGTAAAACAGGACGGAGAAACCACCTACTGGCTGTCGTATTCCGATATGATGGCGGGACTGCTTTTGTGTTTCGTTCTTATCATTGCCCTTACGACCCTTCATTCGCAGATGAAGTTTGATCTTAAGGAGGAACAGCTGGCCGGTAAAGAAAAGGAGCTGGTTGTTCAGGCCTCCGAACTGGATGAACAGAAAAAAGTAGTGGCTACCCAAAAGGAAGAGCTGGAGGAGCAGCAGGCAAAGCTTGCGGCCCAGAGGGAGCTTCTTCTCACACAGGAGAGTAAGCTCAATTCCCAGGAGGAGACGCTGAACGAGCAGTCACGTCTTCTTGCCGAGCTTCAGGAAATCATGAATACACAGCAGGCAAAGCTTGACAGGATCATAGGTGTAAGGTCTGAGCTTATCGAGGAACTGAAAAAAGAGTTTTCCGGTTCCAACTTAAACATAAAGGTTGATGAAAAGACCGGTGCCATCACCATGGATTCAAGCATTCTCTTTGAATATAACAAATCGGAACTGAAGGAATCGGGTGAGAAATTCCTTGCAGAGTTTCTTCCGAGATATGCCAACATTCTTCTGAATGATAAGTATAGGGATTATGTTTCGTCTATTTCCATAGAGGGACATACGGATACCAAGGGTAATTATCTTTTTAATCTTGATCTTTCACTTAAGCGTGCATATTCCGTAGCTGCATATTGTCTTGGAGATGATTCGACCATTCTTTCCGGTAAACAGCTTAGTGAGATGAGAGAGCTTGTATCTACTGACGGAAAGTCCTATACGGATCCTGTTTACAATGAGGATGGTACCGAAAACAGTGAGGCTTCAAGACGAGTAGAGTTTCTGTTCACCCTGAAGGATGAGGATATGATCCGTGAGATGATCGAGATCCTGAATGAGCAGGAGAATGCTCCTTCCGCTTCTGAGATCATAAATGCAGGACCGACTGTACCGGCAGAAACCGGAGCTTCGGGACCTTCGGATGGACCCGGCTGAACTGTTACTGTATATTTATTAATTATGTGTATATATACCATTGAATGAAATATATTTGGAGTGTAATATATAGGATATTAAGTTTCTGGATTGCCACATTAATCTGTTAAAGCGGTAAAGAACCGCCTTTGTGTGACAATTTGTAGCAATGTTAAATCAAAAAAGAAGGGGAGTAACATGAAACAAAATATCAAGCGCTATTACACCATAGGCTCTCTTGGTCTGGTGGTTTTCATCCTGATCATTGCCGGGTTTATGACTACGGCAGAAACGGTTCAGATGACTGCCTGGTCGCTTTTGCCTCCTATCATTGCCATAGGACTTGCTCTTGTAACTAAGGAAGTTTACAGTTCTTTGTTCATGGGTATACTGACAGGTGCGTTACTTTATTCCGGTTTTAATTTTGAGGGAACCATCAATCATATCTTTTCAGATGGTATAATCTCTGTTCTTTCTGACAGTTATAATGTCGGAATTCTTTGCTTCCTGGTTATACTTGGAGCTATGGTACAGCTTATGAATAAGAGCGGAGGCTCCGCAGCTTTCGGAAAATGGGCTTCAAGTCAGATCAAGACAAGAGCAGGTGCCCAGCTTGCAACCATCGCTTTCGGATGTCTTATCTTTATTGATGACTATTTTAACTGTCTGACTGTAGGCTCTGTTATGCGTCCTGTAACTGATAAACATAAGGTAAGCCGTGCAAAGCTTGCATATCTTATAGATGCCACGGCAGCACCTGTTTGTATCATCGCACCTATCTCTTCATGGGCAGCAGCTGTTTCCGGATTTGTTGAGGGTGAGAACGGAATGAAGCTTTTCCTTCAGACCATCCCTTACAATTTCTATGCGGTTCTTACTATAGTTATGATGGTAATGCTGGTTATGTTCAGGGTTGATTATGGTCCTATGCGTAAGCATGAGATCAATGCCATTGAAAAGAATGATCTTTTTACCACAACAGACAGAGCTGTTGAGACAAATCCTGAAGAGAATATGAGAGATGACGGTCATGTTCTTAACATGCTGGTTCCTATCGTTTCACTTATCATTTGCTGTGTGATAGGTATGATTTATTCCGGCGGATTTTTCAGCGGAACGGGCTTCATTGATGCTTTTGCAGGTTCTGATGCTTCTGTAGGACTTGTTCTTGGATCTGCTTCTGCACTTGTGATTACAATTGTGTTCTACATGATTGGAAATGTGCTTTCCTTCGATGAATGTATGAGTTCACTTCCGGATGGATTTAAGGCAATGATCGCTCCTATACTGATACTTACCTTTGCATGGTCTCTCAAGGCTATGACAGACAGTCTCGGAGCAAAGGAATTTGTTGCAGCGGTTGTTGAGCATTCAGCTGCAAACTATCTCAGCTTCCTGCCTTTCATCATTTTCCTTATTTCAATCGGTCTCAGTTTTGCAACAGGTACCTCATGGGGAACCTTTGGTATTCTCATCCCTATCGTAGTTGCCTGCTTTGAGGGAATCGATCATACAATGATGATCATTGCCATGTCTGCATGTATGGCAGGTGCGGTTTGCGGAGATCACTGCTCACCGATTTCGGATACTACCATCATGTCAAGTGCCGGTGCCCAGTGTGTTCACATTAATCACGTATACACACAGCTTCCTTATGCACTCACTGCAGCAGCTATATCAGCATTGGCATATATTGTGGCCGGAATCACCAAGAGCGCGGTTATTTCGCTTATTGTCGGAGCTATAGCCATTGCAGCGGTACTTTTTATGATCCGCAGCAAGACCGGTATAGAAAAAGAGTAAATTTAATTATTTCTCAGAAGGCGGTGCTGCTATGCACCGCCTTTTTTTCGATAGGGACGTTACGTGTGTTTTGTGCTTGCATAAAATCACGTGTGACAGCCAATGCGTAATCGGGTAAGGCGCATTTCCCCTGCTCGATCAGGCGATAATTGATTAAAAATTTATCAAAAGTGTGACTCTTTTGTGATATTTCATGTTGTATCATGCCGCTATAGGAGTGAAAAAAGAAAATGAGTTCTTATTTTGATGTTGAAAATCCGGTTAAAACTGAGACCGAAGAACTGATCGGCATTTCTTCGACTAATCGGAATATACCTGATATAAGAGTCGTCATGGTGCCGGAAGTGATTTTTCCGGAGAGCTCAGAAGGATTTAAGCTTGTTGATTATCTCCGAAGATCCACGAGGGGGTATCAGACTGTTGAGGAGCATGATGAATTTCTGAGATATGTATTTGAACCCTTCAGTAATACAGAGAAGCTGAAGCTTGGCTTCTGGTGTGTTGAAGAAGTTGGTAAGATGCCTTTAAATCTCATTGAGATGTATTCGTACATATTTACCAACTGCTTTGGGGACAATGGCAGAGACCTTGTTACATCACCAAGTGCCGTCAGAGATGTTTTTGAACGGATCTTTATAAACGGTGAGAACTATATCGATCATTATAAGCTTAGTCCGGTAAATAAGATGAACTACTACGAGATGGTTTGCGAGTTTATCGAGAATGTAACAAGAGGAGAAGTGGCAGGCAGTTTTTTATCAAAGGAACAGGAGCACATGGTTGTTACCTATATGCCGCCGGGGAAGGATTATGTTAATGTCTATATTCCGGCAGCTTCCGAAGCTTCTGTAAATCCTGAAAAAATGGTGATATGACAATCCGGTACATTATTTAGGGGGTATCGGAGGGTCTTTCATAATCGGTAGACCTCTTCAGATAACAATATTTGGTCTGTGTTTTCACTTATTGGATGGGAATGTGGGTTAAATCGTTTTCCAAGGTCGGCCTGATAGAAGAGTATAGGGAAAAATCGCTTAAGTCATTATGGAATCTTTTAAAGATTATCCATTGGCTTAAGCGATTTTTCTTTTTTTATGATGTATTAGATAAGTATGGTTTACAAAGCTGAATTACCGGCAGATCATATCTCGATTGTGCTGCCGCAAAATGATACTAAAGTAAAAGATTAACGGGAAAGGTACAGCCTTATGTTGATTGCAAAAGTCGGGTCGGAAGCCTACGGGGCATGCATAGCATTGGTGCTTCTTGTGGGAATGCTGACCACCTTTAAAAAAAGCACAAAAAATTATTGTCTCATATTGATACTTGCCGCCAATGGCTTAATGCTGATCATAGATGCACTTACATGGTGGCTTGAATACAATGATAAGGTAAGGACACTGTATGTCATATTTACCATAAGCTCAGTTTCGCTTTTATACCTTATAGTTACGGTTTTTAACTATTACATCTATTTTTATCTTTCCGAAAAGTGTATCGTGCCGGCATGGATCGGGCACTTTGGAGTACCCTTTTGTGTGCTGGGATTTGTGATGTGGCTGACATCCCCTATACACGGACAGGTTTTCTACATTGAAAACGGGGCATATATACACGGACCTTTATATATGCTTTCCCAGCTTCTGGGCGCCGGAGTTATTTTCTTTGATTTCGTGTTGACCATCATTTACAGAAAAAATCTGGAGCTTCTTGATTTTATTGCTGTAATCGGCTACATGATGCTGCCGCTGTTTGCTGTAGCTATGACGATTCTTATGCCATTCGTTGGTTCGGTTTTTATTTACCTGTCCGTAACCCTCAGTATGTTGATGGTATACACTTTTATTCATGTTCAGCAGAGCATAGAACTTAAAGAAAAGGAAAATGCTCTTACCCAGGAAAGACTTGCCATCATGATGAGCCAGATACAGCCGCATTTTTTGTACAATTCCCTTAATGCTATTTATTATCTTTGTGCCAAGGATCCGGAGATGGCTCAGGAAGCCATAGGTAAATTTTCTGATTATCTGCGTGGCAATCTTGATTCCTTAAGGACTAAGGAGCCGGTTCCTTTTGAAAAGGAACTCGACCACATCAAAAACTATCTGGCTCTTGAAAAGATGAGATTTGATGACGATCTGAACATTGTTTATGACATTGAAGCAAAGGATTTTAAACTCCCTGCACTGTCGGTACAACCCATTGTTGAGAATGCAGTGAAATACGGAGTGGGAAAATCTCCCAATGGCGGTACTGTTACGATTTCCAGCCGGGAATATGATGACAGATTTGAGATTGTTGTGGATGATGACGGTGTGGGAGGCTACACGGAAGAAAAGAGAGAGTATGATGGCAGATCTCATATAGGTATACAAAATGTCCGTGAACGCCTGAAGCTTCAGTGCAAAGGTTCCCTTAACATTGTAAGCGAACTCGGAGTAGGAACAACAGTCACCATAGTGATACCAAAAGAGGATGAAAATTATCATAAAATTTAGTATCATATTTAAACGACTTATTTTTAAACAAACAATAAACATTAAGAAGGAGCGGAATAGTTATGGCAGTAGATTATGTAATGATGGAAAGAGTAGACGGAAAAACTGCACCGCAGCTTGATAAGGATCTGAGAGATTTTATCGAAGCCGGTAATACCGAAATCAATATAGACATGACAAATACAAAGTATATCAGTTCTGCAGGTTTGAGAGCGCTTCTTTCAGCCCAGAAACAGATCAATAAATTGTCAGGCACCATGGTGCTTAAGGGAGTTTCCGAAGCCGTTCGTGAGATATTTGATGTTACGGGATTTTCGGGATTTCTGACCATTGAAGATTGATGACCGTCTTTAAGGGGTGTAGATAAAATTCTAAATTAAGGGGTACAGATATGCAGGTGCTTGCTATTGATGACGAGAAGATAGCATTGGAGGGACTGACCGATCTGATTAAAAAGGCATTACCGGATGCGGAGGTGTATTCTTACAGGAATGCTTTAAAGGCCGTAGAGGAACTGGAAGGGAAGCACATAGATATAGCTTTTCTTGATATTGAAATGAGAGATATAAACGGTCTTCAGTTTGCTGATCATTTAAAAGAACGCTTTCCAAAGATAAATGTAATCTTTACAACCGGTTACAGTGAGTATGTGGGTGATGCTATGGATCTCCATGCCAGCGGGTATATCATGAAGCCGGTTACACTTGAAAAGATAAAAAAAGAAATTGGAGATCTGAGATATCCTGTTGAGGATACCGGAAAGAAGAAGGATGTTCTGAGAGTTCAGACCTTCGGGAATTTTGAGGTGTTCAAGAACAATGAGGTTCTTCATTTTCAGTACAATAAGACAAAGGAGCTTTTTGCATATCTTATCGACAGATGCGGAGCTCGAACCAGTAACGGTGAGATTCTGGGGGTTCTTTGGGAGGATGATGCCAATCCTGAGCGAAAGGCTTCATATCTTCAGAACCTCCGTGCAGATATGATGTCAACCTTAAATGAAGCAGGATTCTCTGATGTTATCGTTCGCCAGAGGGGAACCATAGCCGTAGTTCCCGATAAGATAGAGTGTGATCTCTATGAGTGGAAAAAGGACAGAAATTCAGCAAGCTCGAAGTACACCGGCGAATATATGAGCCAGTTCAGCTGGGCAGAGTACAGTAAGGGTGCGTTGGAATAAAACGGACGGAGCCGGAGGGCATCCATTTGAATGCGAGTCGCCTCGTCGGAAAAATCTAAGACAGACCCCCTAAGAACCACTAGGCCCTCGCCAATGTCTGAGTTTACTTTTATGAAAACTCAGACTTGGCGAGGGGGCTAAGGAAAAATGGATCCAAGTGGTTCTAAGGGGGGTCTGTCTTGATTTTTCACGACTCGGCTCAACGCATTCAAATGGATGCCCTCCGTCTCCTGCATACATATCTCCACGTTACTTGTAACTTTGTATAATAATTGGTTAAATATTTTATAAATTTTAGTACTACAATAATTCTTAATATTTGATAAAATGTATTTATTGTAAGACAATATTTCAAATAAAGGAGTAAATATCATGGAATTGCCATTTAAGATTGATCTTTCGGGAGAAGTTGCTGTTGTTACCGGAGGTACCGGTGTTATCGGTGGTATGTATGCCCGTGCACTTGCTGCATGTGGCGCAAAGGTTGCAGTGCTTGGACGCAAGAAGGAGAATGGAGCTCAGGTTCTTGCTGATATTGAGGCAGACGGTGGTGAGGCTATGGCTGTAGCTGCAAATGTTCTTGACAAGGACAGCCTTATTGCAGCAAGACAGGAAGTGCTTGACAAGTGGGGACACATCAACATCCTTGTAAACTGTGCCGGCGGAGCTATTAAGGCAGCACAGGTTCCACAAGATCATTACCACGAGAAGGAAGAAGGAACAGACACACTGTTCACTATGGATCTTGAGAATGTTCATAAGGAGCTTGACCTTAACATTTACGGAACCATGCTTCCTACACAGGTTTTCGGCGAGGTTATGGTTGGTCAGGACAATGCCAACATCGTTAACATTTCCTCTATGGGTGCATATCATCCGCTCACCAGAATTCCTGGATATTCAGCCGGTAAGGCAGGCGTTGCAAGCTTCACAGAGTGGTGCGCGATCTACTTTGCAAAGAGCGGCATCAGAGTTAATGCAGTTGCTCCGGGATTCTTCCAGACAACCCAGAACCATGCCCTTCACTTTAACGATGACGGAACACCAAAGCCACGTGCACAGCACATCATCGACGCAACACCTATGCTGAAGTACGGTGATCCTTCTGACCTCGTTGGAGCCCTGCTTTACCTCGTAAGCCCTAAGGGTTCAGACTTCGTCACAGGAATGGTACTTCCCGTAGACGGTGGCTTCCACATTTATTTGGGTGTTTGATTAAACATAAAATCAAAATACCAAGTGGTGGTTACAATATGTGAAGAAAAAGCGAGGGATGGGTGACTAGGCTTGCGAGTTGAAAGAACAGACTGCTTGTTCTGTGCGTACTAGGCGTACGTAAGTACGAATTGTACGCACAGAACGAGCAGGATGTACTTTCAATCTCGTGGGCCGTCGCACATCCCTCGCTTTTTCTGTACCATTTCAATAAAAGTTATGGTTTTAATATCCTATTATTACTTGATTTTATGTCTCACAAGCACTATACTTCAGCTAATGCGGCTTTTATCTGCATTTCCGATATCCGCAGGGTGCGGAAAAATATTCCGGAAATCGTCATGACCGGTAAGCATCGGCATGAATTTGGATAAAAGTCCACGGGAAGGGTAGATATGAAGACCCTCGCATTGAAAGGAGTACACCTATGGGATTTGAATTCAGAGCAAAGCTCCCCTCAAGCTCTGAGATCAGGGAGCAGCTTCCGCTTTCGGCAGAGCTTGCAAAGATAAAAGCGGAAAGAGATGAAGAAATTAAAGCAATATTCAGAGGAGATTCACGAAAGTTTCTTCTTATAATCGGACCTTGTTCCGCGGATCATCCGGATCCTGTACTTGACTACTGTAACCGCCTTAAAGAAATTGCGGATCAGGTCAAAGACAGCATTATGATCGTGCCTCGTATATATACAAACAAGCCACGTACGACGGGACAGGGCTATAAAGGTATGCTCCACCAGCCGGATCCTGAGAAGGATGCCAATGTTTTGGGCGGCATCGCAGCTATCAGAAAGCTTCATATGGAAGTCCTCCAGCAGACAGGTATGTCAACAGCTGACGAGATGCTCTATCCTGATAACCTCCGTTACTTAAGCGACATTATGAGCTATGTGGCCGTAGGAGCACGTTCTGTTGAAAACCAGCAGCACAGACTTGTTGCATCAGGTATAGATGTTCCAACAGGAATGAAGAATCCGACTTCCGGAGATTTCGGGGTAATGCTTAACTCCATTTATGCAGGACAGCATGCTCACGATTTCATCTTCCGCGAGTGGGAAGTACAGTCGGACGGAAATCCTTATACACATGCCATTTTAAGAGGTGCCCAGTCAAAGCACGGTCAGATGATGCCGAACTACCACTATGAAGATCTGAAGCTCCTCTACAACCTGTATACCAAAAAAGAACTTGTATATCCTGCAGTAGTTGTGGACACCAACCATTGTAATTCAGCCAAGAAGTACAAGGAGCAGCTCCGTATAGCCCAGGAAGTAATGCATTCCCGTAAGTATTCACCTGAGCTTGCAGGCTTTGTAAAGGGTCTCATGGTAGAGTCCTACATTGAAGAAGGCAGCTGCAAGGTTGAAGACCACATTTACGGAAAGTCTATAACCGACGCCTGCATCGGCTGGGACGACACCAGGCGTCTCATCTCCAACGTCTACGACTACGTTCAGATGACAAAGTTCGAGAACTGATAAGACTAGGTCAGAGACGGCAGGCTTCCATTCAAAAACGTTGAGCAAGGTACTGAAAAATCGACCCGTTTTTGAATGGAAGTCTGCCGTCTCTGGCTGTATTGTATCGATTTTATTTGCAATTACGTTTATGCCGGGTATAATAGGGTGATATGAGTGTGAAAACACATTAATTGCAAAGGAGAATGATTCGATGGGAGTATACGAAGAATTGGTAGCCAGAGGCCTGATTGCTCAGGTGACAAATGAAGAAGAGATCAAAAATCTCGTTAATAACGGTAAGGCTACATTTTATATAGGCTTTGACCCGACTGCTGATTCTCTGCATGTCGGACACTTTATGGCACTGACACTTATGAAACGTCTTCAGGAAGCCGGCAATAAGCCGATCGCACTTGTAGGCGGAGGAACTGCCATGATCGGTGATCCCTCCGGACGTTCAGACATGCGTTCAATGATGACCATTGAGCAGATCGATCATAACTGCGAGTGCTTCAAGAAGCAGATGAGCCGCTTTATCGAGTTTGGAGAAGGCAAGGCCATGCTGGTAAACAATGCTGACTGGCTGAGAAACCTCAACTTCCTTGATTTTATGCGTGAGATCGGTCCTTGCTTCTCAGTAAATGACATGCTTCGTGCAAGATGTTATGTAAACCGTATGGAGCAGGGACTTACCTTCCTTGAGTTCTCATACATGCTTATGCAGGGATATGATTTCTACAGACTCTTCAAGGATTACGGCTGTAACATGGAGTTCGGTGGCGATGATCAGTGGTCAAACATGCTTGCCGGAACAGAGCTCATCCGTAAGAAAGAAGCTAAGGATGCTCATGCCCTTACCATCACACTTCTTACAAACAAAGAAGGAAAGAAGATGGGTAAGACTGCAAGCGGCGCTGTATGGCTTGATCCTGAGAAGACTACACCTTATGACTTCTACCAGTACTGGAGAAATGTTGACGATGCAGACGTAATCAAGTGCCTTAAGCTCCTTACCTTTGTTCCTCTTCCGGAGATTCAGGAGATGGAGAAGTGGGAAGGCGCAGAGCTTAACAAGGCTAAGGAGAGACTTGCATACTCACTCACAGAACTTGTTCACGGAAAGGAAGAGGCTGACAAGGCCGATTCAGCTGCAAAGGCTATATTTGTAAGCGGAAGTGACAGTGAGAATATGCCTAAGTACACACTTAAAGCTGAGGATTACAGAGACGGCGCTGTAGACATTTGCGGAATTCTCACAGTTTCCGGACTTACAAAATCAAGATCCGAAGCACGTCAGAACATACAGCAGGGCGGTGTTTCGGTTGCAGGAGAAAAGGTTTCCGATATAAAGGCAAGCTATACAGCAGACTTCTTCAAAGACGGTGTTGTAGTACAGCGCGGAAAGAAGAAATTTGTAAAGATTTTCTCCTGATTACTTAAATTAAAGAATCCTTACGTATTCTTTTGTGTCTCTCAAAGCTGTGTGTATCACCCGTTTGAAAATTGAGAGCAGTAACGAAATACTGAAAACTCACCATATCCAAAGACTTTTCGGCTTTTTTAACGGTGGGTTTATTTAGAAAGAATTACTTCGTTAGTCTTAAATTTAGTTTACAGATGGAGCTTCGGTATTGTCGGGCTCCATCTTTTACTTTATAATGGATTTATAGGTTGATTAAAATTTAACGTGTTTATGCGTTTTTTAAGTATTTACACGAAATCTTAGAAGGAGCTATATCAATCCATGCTATTAAAAAATATCCTCCGTGGGACAATGGCGGTTTCTGTTATGGCAGCTGCTTTGAGTTTTACGGCATTGGCTTCCTCATCAAAGGAAGGTGCTGTGGATCCCATAAAGATAGTGGTAGACAGCGACTATATATTGTACAAGGTTAATGATCCTGTTACACGTATGACCAAGCAGGCTTATATTGTGTGTGACAATGCAGAATTTCATTTTGTTTCCGGTTCGTACAATGAAGCTGAAGCGATTTTCTATATCAACGAATTTATATCAGGACAGGATGCAGGTGTATCAAACAGAGTGCTGAAGAAGAAAGTACGTATGGGTGAACAGCTTACCATGCTCCCGGAAGATGTATTCGATGAGGATGTAAGCGACGGTTCGGCTTACAGATTTACAGACCGCTGCTATGATGTAAGGGTTTATTACGGACCCGGCGACAATTACAACGATTTCTATTTCGGACTTGTGGACTACAAGACATTTGAAAAGATGTCAGAGAGTATCGGACTTCCGAAAGAAGAGGAAGAGGTAACTGATGTTGCCTACATTCCGGGACCGGTTACTGAGGGATGATATCGTTTTAAAATTAAATATTGATGACCAAAGGATACATACGGGTTCGCCTGTAGGTATCCTTTTTTTATCCACCTGGGACGGTTCTCACCGGTGAGAACCGTCCCAGGTGGATTCACAACAATTAATAATCAAGATATTTATATTTAATCAACTCTTTCGTAAGAGTAAGAAAAAAGCTATAGGTTGGGATTTTTTGAAATGATATACTTTTCATACCTGGGAGGAAAAGTAAATGAAATTTAAATCATATAAACTCAAATTGATGACATTGGCTGTAACAGGCACATTCGTTGCTTTTTCACAGCTTACAGCCCTTGCGGAGGTTGTGGGAAAAGGAGTGGATCCTTCCCTTATTCAGGGGCCGGTCTCGACCACAACACAGGAGGCTTCTTCGGGAACTACTGCCAATGCTTCCATCGGCGTCGGAAACGGTTATGGTTACAGAATAGACTATACTACAGCGGATTCCCTGAGAGCATCCTCGGTGGTATCGGGACAGGCAACCATAACAAATGTAAGCTTGAATATCAATGACCCGACCAAAATAAGCATTGCGGTTGATGCAAGCGCTCTTCTTGGTCAGGTTCAGGAATTAACGCTCTTTGATATTAAGCCCTACGAAACAGATCTTTTTACCAGAACAGACCCGCTGTTGGTCCAGCCCATAGGAAACGGAATATTTACAGTAACTGTTGACCTTTTTAAAGAAGACGGAAGCAACAGATTATACGATGCTTTTGTTCTGGGGATTCCCACAGAAAACGGGTACTACGTAGTTTCCAACAGATGTTATATTTCAAATCCGGAGGCCATAGCTGCGGATCAGACACCGGCTCAAAACCTCGGGAAAAAGGGTCTGATGGTTGACCCAAATATACTGGATGATGCCATTGATCAGAACATAAAGCATGCCTTCATTGCCGTAACCACCAGCCAGCTTTTCGGAACCGGAATAAACTATTCCTTCGAAGGAAAAACCTATTCCTTTGATTCGGGACTCATCAATCAGCTGGATCAGGAGATAAACCGTCTCAGCTCAAGCGGCATAGCTGTGACAGCCGGTATCGTAAACGGTTGGAATGCTTCATATCCTGAGCTCTACAGACCCGGTACGGCAGTTCAAAGCTCGGCCGCAGCACTTTACTACGATTTTAATGTTGAGACCGAGGAAGGCTTCCAAATGGTGAAAGCATTGGCCTCATTCCTGGCTAACCGATACAACGGACATAACAGCCACGGAAAGATCACCAACTGGGTTATAGGAAACGAGATCAACAACCAGTATTGGAATTATGTAGGTAACTATAGTGTCAATGATTATACCAGGATATTCCAGAGAGCCTTCAGAGTATTCTATAACGCTATCAAATCGGTTTCAGCCAATGATAATGTCATGTTCTCACTGGACTTCTACTGGACGATTCCTGCAGAATCCGGATTTGTTGGTAAATATCCCGGAAAGGATGTGCTTGACAGCTTTGCGGCGCTTGATAAACAGGAGGGAAGCTCCAACTGGGCACTTGCCATCCATCCATATCCATATCCCCTGATCGATCCGAATTTCTGGGATGATGAAAGCTCCGGAAAGGTTACTCAGGAGCTTACCACACCTGTTGTAAGCTATCTGAACCTTAATGTACTTACAAACTATATGCATAACAGCTACATGCTTGATAACAGCGGAAACGTGCGTAACATCTTTATGACAGAACAGGGCTTCAGTTCTGTAAGAAATCTGTCCCAGGATGCACAGACGGAACAGGCTGCGGCAGTTGCCTACGGACACTATATAGTGGAAAACAATCCTGACATAGATGCATATATGCTTTCAAGGCAGCTGGATAATGCCGGAGAAACAGTGGATGGTCTGTATTTCGGCCTTTCCACCACAGGTGCCGACGGTTCTCTGGTAGCAAAGCCTGCAAGAGAGGTGTTTAAGTACATCGATGATCCTGCAAAATCTTTACAGGTTTCCGATTTTGCAAAAAAGATCATCGGTATAATGGATTGGTCAGAAGTCATACCGAATTTCCATATCTAAAACAGATAATGTCTTATTCAGGCAGACCGGATTCGCCCCGGTCTGCCTTTTCTGATTTAATTACAGATAAAGGCAGATAGTTTATGATTCGGGGCAGGCAGGATTCATTGGAGCTTTCTTATTTGATTCATTTAAGACCTGGATAAGTGATTTTCAGGCTTAAAACACTAAGATAGTTGAAGAGTTAGATATGATGTGTACATGTTTCAAAACTAACCGGATGATTTTTTTGTGAAAATTTGTATAAATATTGATAAAATATAGACGTGACTAACGTAGTTACTGATATTTATAATTTATTTGTAAAGTTAAAAAGGCTTAGGTCGTGCAGGATAAACTTATCGACCATACCTATAAACAAAAACTGAAAGGAGCACATATTATGTGGTTAACAGATTGTTTTGGTAAGATCAATTGGAAGAAGGTTGGCATTTTCATGAGCGGATTTGCTTTCGGAACAGCAGGCCTCAAGATTCTCGCATCAAAGGATGCAAAGAAGGCTTATGTTCAGGCAACAGCAGCCGCACTTCGCGCTA
The DNA here is from genome assembly GCA_017940955.1 of Oribacterium sp. The sequence continues at coordinate 2,676 of JAGAXP010000300.1, read as the reverse complement.
AGGAGTGTGTTCTTGACACAGCAGCCTGCATCCAGGAGAATGCTGAGGACGTTCTTGCCGCTGCAAAGGAAGAAAACGAAAAGAGAGCCGCAGAAGTTATCACTGACGAGGATCTTCAGGAAGATTCTGAGTCAGATGATGAGGAATAATCAGCACAATGAAGATCATCATCCGTGATGAAAGCAGAGGGCGTATACGTTTCACTTTAGGTAAAAAAAGATTTACTGAAAAGCAGGCGGATATGCTCTTATATTATCTACTTTCACTTGACCAGGTAGAAAAGGCAAAGGTTTACCAGCGTACGGGAAGTGCGGCAGTCACATATACGGGAGAGAAGCAGACTCTTTTAAAAGAGATACTTAAGTTTAGATTTGAATCCGATGAAATTGCAGCCCTTGTGCCGGAACATACCGGAAGAGCTCTTGCAAATGAATATCAGGATCGTATCGTAACTAAAGTGGTTCTGCATTATCTTTTAAATGTGGTTCTTCCCCGACCTCTCAGGAACCTTAAAGCACTTATTCTGTCAGTTAAATATCTTAAAGAAGGACTCAAATGTCTATGGAAAAAAAGACTTGAAGTTCCTGTGCTGGATGCAACGGCCATAGGAGTATCGATGCTCCGGAATGATTTCAAGACCGCTTCCAGCGTCATGTTTCTGCTCGGCATCGGTGACATCCTTGAAGAGTGGACTCACAAAAAATCCGTTGAAGACCTTGCACGCTCCATGGCTCTTACAGATGAGAGGGTCTTTGTTAAAAGCGGTGAAGACGAGGTTCTTGTTCCTGTTAAAAGTGTTGAAGCCGGAACCCTGATATGTGTACATATGGGCAGGCAGATACCTTTGGACGGAGTTGTTGTTGATGGCGAGGCGATGGTGAACCAGGCCTCCCTTACCGGAGAGGGAGTTCCTGTCCACAAGGATGCAGGTGCCTATGTTTACGCCGGAACTGCTATTGAGGAGGGCGACCTTCTTATAAGGGTCGAAAATGGCCAGGGATCGACGAGATATGAGAAGATCATTAAGATGATCGAGGAATCAGAGAAGCTGAAAGCCGGACTTGAAACTAAGGCTTCAAATCTTGCAGACAGACTTGTGCCCTGGAGCTTTGCCGGAACAGCTTTAACCTATCTTCTGACCGGAAATGTAACAAAGGCTATATCTATCCTTATGGTGGATTTCTCCTGTGCTCTTAAACTTAGTATGCCGGTTTCGGTTCTTTCGGCAATGAGAGAAGCCCAGGATCACAATCTGACTGTTAAGGGCGGTCGTTATCTTGAAGCAGTGACCGAGTCGGATACGCTTATATTCGATAAGACGGGAACCCTCACCAAGGCTACACCGACTGTTGCGGATGTCATCCCCTTTAACGGTATGGATGAAAAAGAAGCATTAAGGATCGCAGCCTGCCTCGAAGAGCATTACCCCCACAGTATAGCCAATGCAGTTGTGAAAAAGGCAGAAGAAGAGGGCCTTGACCACGAGGAAATGCATAAAGAAGTTCAGTATGTGGTGGCTCATGGCATAGCTTCGCTTATTGATGGCAAAAAGGTTGTGATCGGAAGCTCACACTTCGTGTTTGAAGATGAGAAGGTAAAGATACCTGCAAAGGAAAAGAAAAAGTTCAATTCAATATCTACGCAGTACTCACATCTGTACCTTGCCATAGGCGGAAAGCTTGCAGCTGTAATATGCATAGAGGATCCTCTCCGTCCGGAAGCTCCCGAAGTCATCAGAAAACTTCACGAAGCAGGCTTCAAGCATATAGTTATGATGACAGGAGATTCAAAGCACACAGCCGAGAATGTTGCTTCCGTTGTTGGTGTTGACGAGTTTTATGCAGAAGTATTACCGGAGGATAAGGCATCCTTTGTGGAAGAGCAGAAAGCAATGGGACACAAAGTCATCATGGTGGGAGACGGTATCAATGACTCCCCGGCACTTGGTGCTGCGGATGTAGGCATTGCCATTTCGGAAGGTGCCCAGATTGCAAGAGACATAGCGGATATCACCATCTCAGGCTCCGATCTTGAGGGACTTCTCACACTTAAAGAGATAGCCAATGGTCTCATGAAGAGAGTAAATCACAATTACCACTTCATAATCGACTGGAACCTCGGTCTCATAGCACTTGGTCTCATGAGCCTTATTCAGCCAAGCACCAGTGCCCTGTTCCATAACCTCAGTACCATAGGCATCGGAATGCACAGCCTCACCAATTTGCTTCCGGATAAAAAACGAGAAACAAGTATAAATCAGATTTCAGCTTCATAGATTTAATGAAAGTACGAGCCGGAGGGCATCCAAATGGATGCCCTCCGGCTCTTGGTAACAGTTCAGCCGGGGCACGAGTGACATAGCAGGAACGATTATTGCCTTTTGACTGACTTAATTTCTATATGGCATCATCTGAGTCATGTGATGATCTGTGTGTGAATGACTTAAGTACTGGTTTCCGTTATCTGAGTCATACATAGGACTGAGCCTGAATGACTCAAATTTTGGTTTCCGTTATCTGAGTCAACATTTTTTGTATTCCTGTCTGACCGCAATTTAAAATAATCCTAAATGGGTCAAACATGTAGTTGTGAATCATTGACTTAAACATAGTTTTTACGTTAATGAGTCAATCGAGTCCTTTTTCTGATATGACCTAAAATTGCATTATGGGACAT
>JAGAXP010000299.1 GCA_017940955.1 Oribacterium sp. | reverse complement strand
TTGAGAATCCTTTGGTTCGTTTCGGAAAAGAATATGTTTATTCAGAAACCGGTGAGTTAATTGAATATGTTCATGACACTGTACATTATACTTTGCGGTCAGATATGAAACCAACTGTATCTCAAAAAAAAATAATACTAGATGCTAGTCGTACTCCTGTTAAATATAGTGATGATTGTCCAGAATTGTATGAAAAGGATTTAAACGAAATATTAAAGCGAGGACATAAGAATAAAAAGCCTATTGATGATGTTTAATATGAAAAAGCTTTCAAGATTGGTACCGTTTACCATAAAATCTGAGTGCAGTAAATACTTCAGATATTAAGAGGATTGACAAGTACACTCCGGTCAACAGTAATTCGAAGATAGTTAAGCAGGTGTCAAAGATGCCTGGAATGAGTGAGGTAATAATTATTTCATGAAAAATATAAATTTTATTTTTCTCAACTTAATGTGTTTAACTCTTTTGATAACAGGGTGCGGCAAAGCTTCAACAAATGAGACATCTGCTGATAAGGAGGCTGTCTCTGTAGTGTCGTCAAGCCTTGTTAACAGAGCTGATGACGGTCGGATAATAGTAGGTATCAGCATGCCCGATCAGCAGCTTGAGAGGTGGAACCGGGACGGAGCCTTCTTGAAATCGGAATTTGAAAAAAACGGTTATGAGGTTATTCTTTCCTATGCTGATAATCTGATAGATAAGCAGATCAGAGAACTTCGGAATATGATAGATGAAGGAGTGGACCTCGTTGTAGTATCTGCCATAGACGGAGGAACTCTTACATCAGTGCTGGATGAGGCATCTCAGGCAGGCGTCAAAGTAATCGCCTATGACAGACTTCTCATGGATACTGATATGGTTGATTACTATGTGTCTTTCGACAATTACATCGTGGGGGAGCTTCAGGCAAGATATGTTATAGACGCACTTAAGCTTGATGCTTCTGATGAAACCAGGAATATAGAGATTGTGACCGGAGATCCTGTAGATAATAATGCACGTTATTTTTATAACGGAGAGATGGATACTCTGGCTCCTTATTTTTAGAAAGGTAAGCTTAATATAGTCTCCGGACAGAAGGATTTCTATGTGACAGCTACAGGAACATGGTCTACTGAGATTGCACAGCAGCGTATGCAGATCATTTTGAATTCATATTATAAGCACAACAGGCTCGATGCGGTAGTATGTGCCAATGACTCCACCGCCTTAGGAGCTGTTAATGCTATAAAAAGTGACTACTCTCAGAACAATAAAGTGATTGTTACGGGACAGGATGCCGACGTGGAGAATGTTTATAATATACTGTCCGGGAATCAGAGTATGACAGTATTTAAGGCGCTGAAAAACGAAGCCATAGTGACGGTTGATCTGACAAAGGCTGTTCTGGAGGGAGACTCCCCGGATGAGAAGCTGATAGAAGAGAGCGGTTGGGATTTTGAATGCAGATATGATACCACAAGCTACAACAACGGAAGAAAAAATGTGAAATCATATCTGCTTATCCCCAAGGCTTTGGATAGCAGCAATATTAAAAAAGAACTCTTTGATACCGGCTATTATACCTATGATTCAGACGGAAATATCGTTCCGGGAGAATAGATGGAAACCATTTCGTCCATTTTCCTTAGTGACATATAGGGCCTTGTCTGCATATTCCATCACTTCATTTATATCATCCACGTCTTCGGGATAAAGTGCACATCCAAGGCTCACTGTTATTTTGATCGTACCTATACTGGTCTCAAAGTCATCTCGCATTCTGCTGACTATTTTTTCGCAGATGCGGATGACTTTTTCTTTGTCAGGTTTTGAGATTATGGCTGAGAATTCATCTCCTCCGAGTCTGGCAAATGTGATATTTCTTCCGGAAAATTCTTTTAATCTTTCGCCGACACCGGCCAGGATCTCGTCACCAACCTGATGTCCTTTTGTATCGTTTATTTCCTTGAAATGATCCACGTCCATCATGATTATGCCGTAAGGTTTTTTTGATTCTACGGCTTTGGCAATTTTCTCGGTGATGAATGTTCTGTTAGGCAGCTGAGTCAGATAATCTGTTCTGATAAGTTTGTACCTTCTTCGGTTACTGCCAAGAAGAAGTCCTATGACTATGATCAGAAGCAATGCAGTCAGCATCACAAGATTACTGACAGTGGAATTATCCCGGTAAAATGTTGTTAATGTCTGTCGCTCATTCAAAACAACTGAACCAATGGGAAGATCTTTGCTTTTTAGATTGAAGATATCCATCTGTCCCTGTTCAAAAAATGGAGTAGATATTGCGCTTGTAACTAATGGCATGGAATCAGGATCTTCACCAAGAAGGATTTTTCTCGCCATACTTCCGGCCATGAGACCTGCATCATAGTAGGAATAGGACAGACCGCCAAGCACGCCATGCTCTATATTGGCAGAGCCCACCCTGAATATCGGTACATTTTTTGTATTTTGGGAAATAAAGCTTGCAGCAGTCTGAAGGGGATATAGATTAGACTCACCATCGATTGAAAAATCCAGAAATAATATGATATCGTCTTCTCCAAGCTCGTGTAAAACATCTTTTATACCATTAGCTGTGTAGTATGAAGTATTGATGATTCTTGTTTTGAGATCAGGATGAGCATCCTTGAACTTCATAAATTCCACAAAATCGCCCTGTCCTGATATTGTGGCATCAACTATGGCAACCAATGTTTTTCTGTCAGGAAAGAGCTCCTGCATAAGCTTGTAATTTCTTTCTATATCTATTACCTCTGCAATACCGGTAACTCCGGGAAGATCAGAAGTAGTCATGGCTTCCGTGGTGTTATTTACGCCAAAAAAAACAACAGGTTTATTCTTTAACAAGGTTTTTCTATGATTATTTAAGAATCTGAGAGCCTGATCATCCGCCAGGGCGATAAGATCAAAATCTCCACCGGCAGATATCTTATAAGAAAGATAATCCCTGAAATTATCAATATCTTCAGCGCGATAGTAGTACTCTGTATCCATGAATTCATAATCAATCTGATAGTTCAGTTCTTCCAGTCCCGCTTCAAATCCACTGAGCTCATCCGGTACAACTGCATTGGAGAAACCATAGGAGGATATGAACAGAATACGATACTGACGCTCGATATCGTCCGAAGCATATACAAGGGTAGAGAAAGTTTCGAACAATAGACAAAAGAATATGATAAATAAAGATAAAAATCTTATTTGTCTACACTTGAGATTCATGGAGCCTGATTCCTTATTTTTAAAAATCAATTTTGGGACTATACATACATATAAATTATAAGGTAAAATGACATAAAATAACAGATAGCTATGGGACATCAATTTAAATAGCGGAACTGAAAAAATATTATTTTTTTGTTAAAACTAAAAATTTTTAAATGTATTTAAAATATTTTCGCAAAATTACAAATCCTGCCCCCTAATTTAATAGATTTTTTGATAACCCATTTGCTATATTAACACTGTAAGATTGTGTGACGGAGGATATCATGAGCGAGACTTCTAATGAAAAGAGGAAAAAAGCTCCAAGTAAAGTGGACAATGTGTTCGTAATCCAGATTCTGGATCAGGAGCATGGTACATGGCAGGGACGCGTTACTTGGGCGGATCGTAACAAGACTAAATATTTTCGTTCAGCTCTTGAGCTTATCAAATTAGTTGAAGGCGCTCTGGGTTCATCAGATTTTGAAATTGGATTTGATGATGAGTCAGAGGAGTTGAGTGAGCAGGCATCTTTGGTAGGTGATGGCCAGGATGTTGATGCAGATTAAGTATTAGTCTTTCAAAGTATATTTGACGTTACACGAGTTCGTGTTTTTAAAGAGGTCCGAAAGGGCCTCTTTATTATTATGTGTTTTTGTTTTTAAGGGTATATCTGTGATAACTAACTTATATACTTGACATTCGTTGGTTTAGTCTGTATTATTTCCATAACACTTTAGTGTGATAAATTGGTAGAGCGATAAAGCTGTTCTTTCCGATTGATTTATCAGATTATTTTTTCAAAACAACATAGTTATAGAAGAAAAAACTTTCAAATAGCGGTATAATCAACAGGTGATTACCACACAGAACGGAGATAAAGATGTCTGTATTTTTTAACTCGATATATAAAGAACTGGAGCCTTACACACCGGGAGAACAGCCACAGGACAAAAAGTATGTGAAGCTCAATACAAATGAGTCACCATTTCCACCTGCACCGGGAGTTATAAAAGCTGTAAATGAAAGCGAAGCAATGGACCTGAGACTTTATTCCGATCCTGAGCTTAAACCGCTAAAGGCACAGCTGGCCGAGACATTTGCCATGACAACAGACAATGTTTTCATAGGTAACGGTTCAGATGAAGTTTTAAATTATGCATTCATGGCCTTTGGTGAAGACGGCATCGCATATCCGGATATCACCTACAGCTTCTATATAGTAATCGCCAATCTTAATCAGGTTAATTCAGATATCAAACCACTTAACAGCGATTTCACAGTTAATGTAGAAGCTTTCCTGGGAGAGAAGAATGCTGACGGCAGCTTCAAAGGCCTCGGCAAAAGCATTGTCATCGCAAATCCCAATGCTCCAACCGGAATAGCCTTGAGCATTGAGGACATTTCCCGTATCTGCGAAGCAAACAAAGATCACGTAGTCATCATAGACGAAGCCTACGTAGATTTCGCAGAAGAAGGAACTTCAGCAGTAGCTCTGGTTCCGAAATACGAAAACCTCCTTGTTGTACAGACCTTCTCAAAATCAAGATCCCTTGCAGGCGCAAGAGTCGGCTTCGCCATAGGAAGCGCTGCAATCATACAGGACCTTGAGACCCTGAGAAACTCCAACAACCCCTACAACGTAAACCGCATTTCCATGAAGTGCGCAGTAGAGGCCCTGAAGGACAAGGACTATTTCGAGAAGAACTGCAAAATCATAAGAGAAAACAGGTCCTACACAAAAGCCGAACTCGAGAAACTTGGTTTCAATGTTTTACCATCCCAAACCAACTTCCTTTTCGCCGAAAGCGACATAATTGAAGGCGGCGCCCTCTACCGGGCCCTGAAAGACCGCGGAGTCCTGGTCCGCCACTTCACAAGCCCCAAAATTTCCAACTTCAACCGCATAACTGTCGGTTCCAGGGAAGAGATGGACACATTAATTGATACCATTAAAGCTATTTTAAGTGAATGCTGATTCTATCCGTATTCCTTAATCAACATCTTTTGTATATTTATAGAAAACGTAGGAAAATGGTCGGGAATTGTGGCTAGGATTGCGAGTTGAAAGAACATCAGATCATATATGTACGAACCAGATGCACACACTTGTGCAGCTGGGGCGGACATATATGAGATGATGTACTTTCAATCGAGTGATCCGCCGCAATCCCGAACATTTTCCGGACGGCATATAAGGAGCAATAATGAGAACAGCAGAAATCAACAGAGTTACCAATGAGACAGATGTGAATTTATGGCTCGACCTGGACGGCGACGGCAAAGAATCCGAAATCAAAACCGGCATCGGCTTTTTCGACCACATGATGACCCTCTTCAGCAGACACTCCGGCATACAGATGAGCCTGACCTGCGAAGGAGACACCTGGGTAGACGACCATCACAGCGTCGAAGACATTGGCATAACCCTGGGAGAAGCCATGAAGGAAGCCCTCGGCGATAAGAAAGGCATCAAGCGCTACGCAAGCCTCACCCTTCCCATGGACGAAGCACTGGTACTGGTTTCTGTTGACATCAGCGGGCGCGGAGGCTTCTACGGAGACATTCCTTTCCCGACGGAAAAGATCGGCACATTCGACACCCAGCTCGTGTCTGAATTCATGACAGCCTTTGCTGCCAATGCCGGAATCACGTTACACATTCGCCTGATCACAGGTTTCAACAGCCACCACATAGCAGAAGGCTGCTTCAAGGGACTTGCCAGGGCATTGAGAGAAGCGGTTTCGGCTGACGAACGCTTCGGCACCGACATTCCCAGCACCAAGGGGGTACTTGCTTAATGATCACAGCTAAGTTAAACAGTTTATATGAGAGGTACGGCTACCGTCAGTTTAAAATGACTAAGTTTGAGCCCTACGACCTCTATGCAGATAACAGGGATTTCCTAAAATCCAACCAGCTCATAACCTTCACGGATCTTGACGGTTCGCTTCTGGCACTGAAGCCTGACGTAACCCTCAGTATCATCAAGTCCAATCTCGGCGGCGAAGAGAAGGTTTACTACAACGAGACAGTTTATCGCCCGAAGGACGATCACTACAGAGAGATTCTCCAGTCCGGAATTGAGTGCATAGGAAACATTGACTCCTATAGCGAGGCAGAGGTTATCGCTCTTGCGGCAAAATCCCTGCAGCTGATTTCCGACAGATTCGTGATCCGTATCTCGGACGCGGCTTTCCTCAGGCAAATGTTTGAGACCATGGGGCTAAGTGAAACAGCCCAGGCAGAGGCCCTGAAGCTTTTTTCCATGAAGAATGCTGCCGGCTTCGACGCTTTAGTAGAGCAGGGAAAGATCACTGAGGCAAGCGCCAATACCTTAAAGAGTATGGTGGATCTTTACAAGCCTTTCAAAGAAGGTGTGGCAGAGCTGAAAAAATACGCGATTTCCAATACTTCCGCCAGGATGGCAGAGCACCTGGCACAGCTTGCTGCAATTTTTGAAAGCTTCGGTGTTCTTGAGTCTATATACCTTGATTTCTCCCTCGTGAATTCCATGGACTACTATAACGGTATCATTTTCCAGGGAGCGGTTGCGGACATTCCGTTTACCATTTTATCAGGCGGAAGATATGACAAGCTTCCGGAAAAGATGGGTAAATCTTTCGGTGCCATCGGCTTCGCATTAGACCTGGATACAGTTGGAAACTATCTCACAAAGGTTCCGGGGTATGATGTTGATTATCTCATTACTTATGACGGCGAATCAGACCCGCCTGCAAAGGTAGCGGCTGTCATCGAGACTTTCAATCATGCCGAATATAAAGTGCGGACTGTGAGAATAGACGAAGTGGATCACATGGAGCACAAGATAAGGGCACGAAAGATCCTTACATTAAAAGAAGCAGAAAAGGAGGCGGCTGAAAGATGATTAATATTGCATTGGCAAAGGGCCGTCTCGGAGAAAAGACTTATTCAATGATGGCGGCTGCGGGTTTTGACTGCCCGGCCATACTTGAGAAAAACCGGAAGCTCACATTCGAGAATCCGGAAAAGGGTGTGAGATATTTCTGGGTTAAGCCATCGGATGTTGCTATATATGTAGAGCGTGGCGCGGCAGACGTGGGAGTTTGCGGCAAAGACATTCTACTGGAGTATGATCCGGATTTATATGAACTTCTGGATCTCGGGATAGGCAAATGCAGGATGTGCGTGGCCGGTCCCAAGGATTTTTATGACAATGAAGAGCGCACCCTGAGAGTTGCCACAAAGTTTTCCAATGTTGCCAGGACCTACTACGAGTCCATCGGCAGAGACATTGACATCATAAAACTGAACGGCTCTATAGAGATCGCGCCGCTCCTGGGGCTCAGCGATGTCATCTTCGATATCGTGGAGACAGGCGGAACCCTGAGAGAGAACAATCTGGAGGTTCTGCAGGAGGTTGTGCCGGTCAGCGCCAGACTTGTGTGCAATAAGGTAAGCTTCCAGTTTAAGCATGAGGAAATCATACGACTGCGCGACGGGCTTTCGAACATCGTGAAGAGTGGTGAGGAAGTGCAAACTATAAAGCTGGAGCACTGAGAAAATATATAAAGGTTGATTGGATTGGTGTTATGGATCAAATTGGTTGGATTGGTAAATGACACTCAGATATACGATAGAGGGCAATCTGAGTGTCTAAAACGGTCTATTTTTGAGAGGAATGACACGCAGATATACGAAAATAAGCTATCCACGTGCCTAAATCGGTCAAATTTTGAAAGAAATGACACGCATAAGAACGATAAAAAGCAATCCGCGTGTCTAAACGAATCTTTTTTTAATGAATATGACACGCAGACGTAAGATAGAAGGTATTTTGCGTGTCTAAACTGATTTGTTTTAGAAAATGGCGTCTGGGGAGGAGACAGAATGATCAAGATTTTTGAAATGGGAAAGATCAAGGATGAGGAGATCTTTGCCAGGTTTGAACCAACTTCAAGCGTTGAAGATATAGTTAAAGATATCATTGCGAACGTCAGAAAGAACGGCGACGAGGCATTAAAGGAATACAGTTCAAAGTTTGATCATGTGGACCTTTCGGATTTCCAGGTGAGTGAATCGGAGATTGAAGCCGCTCTCAGGCAGGTTGAGCCGGAGTTTATAAAAGTTCTGGAAGAGGCTGCTGAAAACATAAGTGCATTCCATGAGAAGCAGGTTCGTAACAGCTTCATCATGGCTGACAAGCCGGGTGTTATCCTGGGACAGAGGGTGATCCCTCTTGAGAAGGTTGGTCTTTATGTTCCCGGCGGAACTGCAGCTTATCCTTCAACGGTACTGATGGATTCCATCCCGGCAAAGATCGCAGGAGTTGAAGAGATCGTCATGGTTACTCCTCCAAACAAGGAAGGATCAGTAAACCCGTACATCCTTGCGGCAGCTCATGTTGCCGGCGTTGGAAGAATCTTCAAGATCGGTGGTGCACAGGCAGTGGCAGCATTGGCTTACGGAACCGAGTCCATACCGAGAGTAGACAAGATCGTGGGCCCGGGTAATGCTTTCGTGGCAGAAGCCAAGAAACAGGTTTTCGGTCAGGTGGGAATCGACATGATTGCTGGACCTTCGGAGGTTCTGGTGCTTGCAGACGGAAAATCAGATCCCCGTTTCGTAGCCGCAGATCTTCTCAGCCAGGCAGAACATGACAAGAATGCTTCTGCCGTGCTCATCACAGAATCCATGGAGCTCGCAAAGGCAGTTCAGCAGGAGCTTGAAGTTCAGCTCAAGCAGTTATCGAGAGAAGATATTGCACGTCCTTCTATCGAGAACAATGGAAAGATCATCGTTGCAAGAGACCTTAAAGAAGGAATCGATGCCGCAAACCGCATCGCTCCTGAGCACATGGAGGTTTGCGTGGATCAGCCCTTTGATTACCTGCCGCTTATAAAGAATGCGGGATCTGTTTTCCTGGGACGCTACAATGCAGAGCCTACAGGCGACTATTTTGCAGGCCCTAACCACACGCTTCCCACATCCGGAACAGCCCGTTTCTATAGCCCCCTTTCAGTGGATGACTTTGTGAAGAAAATGCAGTACAGCTACTACACAAAGGAAGCCCTGGAAAAGGACTACGACAAGATTTCCCTTTTTGCCCGCAGAGAAGGACTCACAGCCCACGCAAGAGCGGTGGACATCCGATTCGGTAAAGAAGACCGGGATTGAAACTTTGATCCACCGGAGACGGTTCTACCCGGTGAGAACCGTCCCCCGGTGGATAAGGGAATAAAGCAAAACCATATGGCCCTAATGGACGGAATTTGTGGTCCATCACTACAGATGAAAATAATCCACGTAGTATCTCAATCGTAATGGGGTCAGACCCCCTTACAGGGATTTAAATAAACTTTAAATATATTGTAATGGGGTCAGACCCCATTGGGAGAAATAATGATTGCAATTATAGACTATGGTGTTGGAAACCTGTTTTCACTAAAAAGCTCAATAGCCAGCATCGGAAAAGAAGCGGTGGTAACTTCAGATAAGAGTGTCATCGCCTCCGCAGATCAGGTTATCCTTCCGGGCGTTGGCGCTTTCGGGGATGCTGTTGAGAAGCTGAGAAGCAAAGGCCTCTTTGATTTCGTGAAAGAGCAAGCTGCTTCCGGAAAGCCTCTTCTCGGTATCTGCCTCGGGATGCAGATGCTTTTTGATAAATCTTTTGAATATGGCGAGCATGAAGGGCTTGGACTGGTTCCCGGACAAGTAAGACCTATTGAAGGTGTTATTTCCGAAAATCTGGACATCCCTCACATGGGTTGGAATGCTCTGGACTTTCATTCTGCCTCGGGCGAAGCATTTGCAGGAAGCCCTATCTTCAAAGATCTGAAAGAGGGGGACTTTGTCTATTTTGTCCACAGCTACGCGGCTTTCAACTGCGATAAAAACCTTATCGCAACGGCGGAGTATGGCGTTCCACTTACGGCTGCAGTGCAAAACGGTAATGTCTATGGCACTCAGTTCCACCCCGAGAAGAGCGGGGAGATCGGCATGAAGATATTGAAGGCATTTGCTGATCTGTAATGTCCGTTCCATCTAACTCAAAGAATTTTAATTCAAAGATGAGAATCTACAGATATTGGAATACGTTAAGAGAATGTACCTGATTGATCTTTATTAAAATTAATTTATTGTGACAATTTAGGAGGCTGTATGCTGCTTTTTCCGGCAATTGATTTATATGACAAAAAGGTGGTCAGACTTGTGAAGGGAGACTACCGGCAGATGACTGTTTATAGCGAGGATCCTCTGGCAACTGCCAAAGATATCGAAGCTATGGGAGGCAAATGGCTGCACCTTGTGGATCTGGAAGGTGCCAAGGATGGAACAACGCCGAACTTCGATGTGCTAAAGTCCATAGCACAGGACACCGGTCTCAAGGTTGAGATAGGCGGCGGCATCAGAAGCTTCGAGACCATCGAAAAATACCTCAGTGCCGGTGTATCCAGAGTCATCCTTGGAACCAAGGCCGTGACAGACAAAGAATTCCTGAAGGAAGCCCTGGCAAAGTGGGGTGAGAAGATTGCTGTCGGTGTGGACGCAAAGGATGGAAAAGTAGCGGTTAAAGGCTGGCTTGAGGTTCTGGACGTTGATATGTTTGATTTCCTGGAAGAGCTTAGAGAGATGGGCGTGAAGACCGCTATCGTTACTGATATTTCAAAGGACGGAGCCATGAAGGGCACAAACCTTCCGCTTTACGAGAAACTCTCAAAACTTGAGGGAATCGATATAACTGCTTCCGGAGGCGTTTCAACTCTCGATGACATTAAAGCCTTGAAGGCTATGGACATCTACGGCGCAATACTTGGCAAGGCCATGTATAACGGAGCCATCAAGCTGAAAGATGCTTTGAAGGTGACTGAGGAATAAACAAAGAAAGCCCAACGAGAACCAACAGTTATCCACCGGGGACGGTTCTCTCCGGCGAGAACCGTCCCCGGTGGTATCCGAGTGGTTTAAGAATATTGTAATGGGGTCTGATCCCCATTTAAGGAGAAGTAATGATCACTAAAAGAATCATTCCGTGCCTCGACGTCAGAGACGGGCGCGTTGTTAAAGGTGTAAATTTCGAAGGACTCAGGGATGTAAATAACCCTGTGGAACTCGGAAAATATTATAGTAATTGCGGAGCAGATGAGCTGGTATTTTACGATATCACCGCAAGTTTTGAAGGAAGAAAGCTGTTCACCGATATACTTACAAAGGTGGCCAGCGAGATATTCATCCCTTTGACAGTTGGCGGCGGAATCAATACAGTAGATGACTTCGACAGAGTTTTGAAGTGCGGAGCCGACAAGGTTTCTGTAAACTCCGGAGCCATCAAAAATCCCGATCTTATAAATGAGGCGGCTCAAAAATACGGAAATCAGTGTGTGGTTCTGTCTGTTGACGCAAAGCGTGTGGATGGAAGCTTCCATGTGTTCCTGAACGGCGGCCGCGTGGATACCGGAATGGATGCTCTTAAATGGATTGAAGACGGCGTAAAGCGCGGAGCAGGTGAGGTTGTTCTCAATTCCATCGATACCGACGGCGTGAAACAGGGTTTCGACCTTGAGATGCTCAAAGCTGTTAATGCTATTGTGAAGGTCCCTGTCATTGCCTCTGGAGGTGCCGGTTCCATTCAGGATTTTGTGACACTCTTCAAGGAAATGCCTGATGTATCGGCAGGTCTTGCTGCTTCCATTTTCCATTTCGGAGAAGTAAAGATCGATGACCTCAAGAAGACACTCAGAGATGAAGGTATTTCTGTAAGATTGTGAGGGGCTTATGGCGATTGAAGATTTTGATATCGAGAAAATTAAATTTGATGAAAAGGGTCTGGTGCCCTGCATCGTTCAGGACTACAAAACAAAGCGCGTTCTGACATTGGCCTACATGAACAGAGAGTCCTTAAGCATTAGCCTTGAAAAGGGATGCACCTGTTTCTGGTCCCGTTCACGTCAGGAGTTATGGCTGAAGGGCGCCACCAGCGGAAACTTCCAGCATATCGTTACCATGGAGGCAGACTGCGACAGAGATGCTATACTGGTTCAGGTTATAAAGGACGGACCTGCATGCCATCGCGGCAATGACAGCTGCTTCGATGACTCACTCAGCCAATACTGGCCGGAAAACAAACCGTTTTAAATTCTGAATCCACTAAAGACGGTTCTCAATCTTGAGAGTCCTCCCCACATGGATATCCGGTGGACAACTGATTTAAAGCAGCATTAACTGATAAGATTTAAAAAAGCATTAAATGATAAGATTTAAAAAAGCAGGGAAAAATGAGTAAAGAAACAGAATACATGGACATATACAATGAGAATAAGGAGAAGACCGGCAGGATAGTGGACCGAAAGACTCCCCTGAAAAAAGGTGAGTTTATGATGTATGTCCTGGCTATCCTCGAAAGAGAAGAGGACGGCAGAATTCTCATTACTCAAAGATCACTTGATAAAAAGTGGGCTGCCGGTGCCTGGGAAATTCCGGGTGGTGGTTCGAAAGCCGGGGAGATGTCATTAGACGCAGTAAAACGTGAAGTGCTGGAAGAAACAGGACTCGATATTTCGCCCTGTCCGGACACACAGAAAACGCCTGTATTTTCCTATGTTAATGAAGACCTCGAAAGAGGTGACAACTACTTTGTAGACATCTATCACTTCGTATTTTCCTTCGATGAAAAGGATGTGACCATTGAAAAGTCGGAAGCCATAGATCACAAGTTTGCCACACTGGATGAGATAACAGAACTTAACGAACAGTCCTCCTTCCTGCATTACAGAAGGCTGCTTCAGGCACTTGGAAAAGAGAATTGAATGGAGAACTTCAACATTGATGATTACATAGACGACCGCATAACTATTTTCTCAACAGATGACCCTGACTTCGGTCACATCGAAGTCTGCGAGGGTTATTACCTTGGAGATCACATGCGATTTCTTTTAGTTGATGATGCCATGCAGTCTGCCAATTTCACGGCTGAAGGCCTTGAGACGGCTCTTCCTTTTGACTATATGGAAAGCTTTAACTGGGTCTATAGAATCAACAAACATATAAAAAGGACACTTCTTATAGGCGGGGGAGGATTTACATATCCGAGGTATTATCTCGATATGTATCCCGACCGTTATATAGATGCTGTGGAGATCAGCCAGACCATAGTTGATATCTCAAAAGAGTATTTTGGTCTCACAGAATTGGAAGAGAGGTATGGTGATCATCTGAAGGTTATAGTGGGAGACGGGAATAAATATCTCATCGACCTTGCCCTCAGGATCAATGCTTCTGCCTCGAATTCTTCATCGAAAACCTCGGTGTCCGAAACCACTATTTTTAATCCGGCGTCCATCGATACATCAAATCAACCAGATTCAACATTGAATTTCTCGGTTCAACCGAAAAAGGATTTGAGATATGATTTGATCCTGAACGACGCCTACCTAGGTCACAAATCCAGTGATCTTTTGAAGAAGTCCGCCGCTCTCATCAAGTCATGTCTCAAGGAAGACGGCATTTATGCCGCAAACCTTGTGATACCACTCAAAGGAAACGGGGCAGTGCAGCCGAAGAAAGACATGGAAATATTCTCAGAAGTCTTTAACTACACCTTTTTACTGCAGTGTGACGATGAGATAAACCCCTATGTGCCCCAGAACTGCATATTCTTTGCATCTGATGCACCTCTTGAAATGTGATAAGCGATATCACTTGGGTAATATTTTGCCAGAAAGTTTCTCATTGAGGAAGTATCCACCGGCGATAATTCTCACTGTCGACAACAGTCCCCATTTTATTACGGCGGAAGAAAGGCGGATTAAATGGAATTAAAAGCAAACTACCACACCCACACGAACTTCTGTGACGGTAGCGATTCTCCTGAAGATGTTGTACAGGAAGCACTCAAAAAAGGATTCACCCATCTTGGCTTCAGCGGCCACATGGATCCCGGAGTTTCCATGGATTTCGAAAAGTATATCGAAGAAATCAACCACCTCCAGAGTCTGTATAAAGGTAAAATTCAAATCTTCCGAGGTGCCGAGCTTGACAATGTCTACGCTCCGGAATCAGTCGCCGGAGTCGAATACATTATCGGTTCCACTCACTTTATACCCGTCCCCGGCAGTGAACTGTGGCATGAAACCGCGCCCTATGGCACTCACAAGGAAAGCAATCCTGATTCCGGAGTCTGCGGGGTTGATGGATCACCGGAAGCTCTCCATGACAATTGCGAAAAATATTTCCATGGGGATTTCTACGAGATGTCCGAAAGATACTTCGCCTTTGAATCAATGGTATGCGACAGACTGAAACCCACCTTCATCGGACACCTGGACCTCATTACAAGATTCAATGACCTTTCAAAAGAAGACGGCGGACATTTCCTGGATGAAAAAGATGAGAGATATCTCACACCTGCAAGAAAAGCCATAGATAAACTTGTGACCTACGGAATCCCATTTGAAGTAAACCTGGGAGCCGTAAACCGAAAGCGCAAACTCCAGCCATATCCTTCGCTTGAATTACTCAAGTACATAAAAGAAGCGGGAGGAGAGGTCCTGTTATCTTCAGACGCCCACCAGAAGGAACTTCTTGACGGAGCCTTCGACGAAGGCATTGGCTTTATAAAAGAAGCCGGCTTCGACCGTATAAACATTCTTTGCAGAAGAGCTGACTTTGAATATGTGATACCCGCCAAAAACACAAAGGATAATACCGGCGGACCACTTTGTTGGAAACAAATAAGAATTTAGTCTATAGTCGGAGGACTAACGTAAAAAACGTTTAGTCCTCCGGCTATTTTTTATCATTGTTGCCGAGTCGTGTAATCGCTTTCAACAAAATGCTGTAATAAGCCTGAAACCTTTCATATTATTTGTGAGACTCATCAATTGATGAAATCCAGAAAAGACTTATGATAGTGTACTAATAAATGTAAAAGCTACTTATCATCACTTTTATTCCCTGAAATATAGTGTTGATTCATCGATGGAGGAACCTTGAATCCTCCTTTTTAATTAGAAATATCCGGGCCATTTTCATGAATAGTAGTAATGCCATAAACATTGGACGTAGTGCAAATAGTTTTAACAAAGTTAATACAGTCAATAATTCATCGGTTACGAAAGTTACCTTAAAGAGTTCTGAAGCAGCTACCAAAACAACATTGTCCAAACAAAATACAATAACCGAAAAGAATCCCGCCGAGAAATCCGCCAAATCCTCTGTGAACATGCTGGAGGGTTCCCTTTTTGACAAGATCCTGCTTTTCGCAATACCCCTTGCCCTCAGCAGCATGATCCAGCAGCTTTTCAACACCGCCGATACCGCAGTAGTGGGCCGCTTTGCCAGCTCTCAGGACATGGCTGCAGTAGGTGCCAATGCCTCTGTCATAAGCCTCATCGTTTCCCTTTTCATCGGACTATCCGTAGGTGCCAATGTTGCCATCTCGAGACTTATTGGCTTAAACAAAAGAAAAAAGATTAATGACGCCATAGGCTGCATCATGCTTCTTGCGGGAGCCAGCGGAATAGTGCTTCTGTTTGTTGGAATTCTTTTATCAAATCCCATTTTGACAGCCATTAGCACACCTGCTGATGTTCTTCCCCTTGCTATAAAGTATCTTCGTATATATTCAGTGGGCATGCCCTTCATCATGCTTTACAACTTCGGTTCCGCAATCCTCAGAAGTAAAGGTGACAGCAAAACGCCATTGTACTCACTTATAGTAGCCGGTGTGGTTAACGTCGTCCTGAACCTGCTCTTTGTAATAACATTCAAAATGGGAGTAGCAGGAGTAGGCTATGCCACCGTTATCTCAAACATTATTTCTTCAGGACTTGTTGTGATCACATTGGTCAATGGCGAGGATGACTTCAAACTGAAACTCAGTTGCCTTAAGCCCCAGCAGGATGTATTATCCATAGTCCTGAAAATCGGAGTTCCGGCAGGCCTTCAGGGCGTAATATTTGCCATAGCAAACACTGTGATTCAAAGCTCCATCAACAGCTTCGGTTCTGCCGCAGTAGCCGGCTCCACCGCAAGCCAGAATATGGAATGCATGAGCTTTTTCTGGATCAATGCATTTAACCAGGCAGCAACCACTTTCATAAGCCAGAACTACAGCGCAAAGAAGCCGGACAGATGCAGGAAGATCTTCATCATGTGCCTCTTAGGAGGACTCGTATCCTGTGGAATCATGAACATCCTTTCACTGACATTCCATGATAGCATTATTGCCATCTTCACCAGAGACCCGGAAGTCGCAAAGTATGCTCTTATCCGTATGTCCCATGTAATGATCTTCCAGTGGATGGCAGCCTCCTACGAAGTTTCAGGTTCCTCCCTCCGTGGTATGGGCATCTCGATGCTCCCGACCCTCCTCACCGTCTTCGGCTGTGTCGGATTCCGTGTAATGTGGGTCCTCGTGATATTCCCCATATTCGGAACCTTCACTTCACTCATGATGGTCTACATAGCTTCCTGGATAATTACTGGCACGTCAGTACTTACAGCATATTATTTGAAAGCACGTAAATTGCTCACCACTTGACATTTCTCAGGAATAGAAATATGATGTAACAAGTTTTATATTAAAAAGACGTTGATGGTGCACAGTAGTACAGAGCCACCTCTCCAAGAGAATGACCGTGAGGCGCTGAGAGCGGTCTGAGAGAACCTGATATGAATTTTCCCACCGGAGTCGTCCGGATGAAAACCTTCAAAGTAGTCCGGAACGTGTTATGCGCGTTAAGCATATCGAGTGTCTGATGATATATCATCAGGAACCTGGGTGGTACCGCGAATCATTTCGTCCCTGTGTCTTAGAAATAAGACCCGGGGACTTTTCTTTTTCCCTACTCGAATAAAAAACAAAGGAGAGACCAAATGGAAAACACACAGTTGGAAGAGCTTAAAAAGCTCGCGCAGGAGCATATCCAGAACGCAAAAGATACCAATGCACTCAATGACATCCGTGTAAAGTATCTCGGAAAAAAAGGTGAGATCACAACCATGCTTAAGGCTATGAAGGACCTTAGCCCTGAAGAAAGACCAAAGTTTGGTCAAATGGTCAATGCCATCCGCGAGCAGATAGAGATCGAATTGAATCAGCATATGACAGAGCTTCAGGAAAAAGCCAAGGAAGTTCGTATGGCAGCAGAAACCATCGACGTTACACTTCCTGCAAAGAAGATGGCTTACGGACATGCTCATCCAAACACCAGAGCTCTTGAAGAAGTAGAGA
>JAGAXP010000298.1 GCA_017940955.1 Oribacterium sp. | reverse complement strand
GCCTGCGATATTACCTGCAACAGCCTTGGCGTTAGGGTCTGTACTTGTACATGTTGTCATGTAGTAGCTGAATGTATAGAAATCCACTGTTCCGTTTCTCAGTATCTCATCATCGCCATCTTCCTTTCTGATAACAATTCCGTTCTCCTCGAAATAACGATTGATGTATGAAGGATAGTAGCCACGACATTGTACATCAGAACAGAACCAGTTCTTGATCTGCATCTCCTTCTGGTTTGCGATAACATCGTCAGGATTGCAGGTGAAAGGATAGCTTGCAAGGAAGCAGATCATGTTTCCGATCTTGTACTCAGGGAAGTTATCATGAGCGTACTTTACAGCCAGAGCACTTGCAACAAACTGATGATGGAGAGCCTGGAAACGGATAGCCTTCTCGTCAGGCACACCCATAGCAGGTCCTTCATATCCCTTGATGGTACCTAGTGAAAGTGTTGCACCCATTGGCATAGTGCCAGCATTGATCTCATTGAATGTAAGCCAGTACTTAACCTTGCCCTTATAGCGGTCGAACAGTGCCTTTACATAGTTCATGAAATACTCGATGAGCTCACGTCCATACCAGCCGTTATACTTCTCGACAAGCGCATACGGCATCTCATAGTGAGAGATTGTGATGAGCGGCTCAATGCCATACTTCAGGCACTCGTCGATAACATTATCGTAAAACTGAAGTCCCTTCTCATTAGGCTCCTTCTCCATGCCTGTTGGGAAGATACGTGTCCATGCAATGGAGAAACGGAAACACTTGAATCCCATCTCTGCAAAGAGCTTGATGTCCTCTTTATAATGATGATAGAAATCGATGGCATCCTGACTTGGGTAGAATGTCTCAGGCTCGATATCTACTGTAACTCTCTTAGGATTTGTGAATGATCCACCGGTGCAGTGATCAGGCACAGAATCGCCTTTTCCATCTACATTCCATGCACCCTCAAACTGGTTTGCGGCAGTTGCTCCGCCCCAAAGAAAATCTTTACGAAGTTTAGTCATATTATTTCTCCTCTAATATCAAACTATAGTGATCAACTTATCACCATTCTTTACTGTTTCAGCTTCGACACCCTTGATTGAGACGAAATCATCAGCATTTGTGACGATAACCGGTGTATGAGTCTTCAGCCCTGCAGCTTCAATTGCCTTAAGATCTGCAATGAGCAGAAGCTGGCCCTTCTTTACTTCATCGCCTTCCTTGACCTTATACTCAAATGGTTTTCCTTCAAGACTTACTGTATCAAGTCCTACATGGATAAGCAATTCAACTCCGCTCTTGGTTGTAAGTCCCACAGCATGTTTTGAATCCATGGTTGTTGTTACCTTGGCATCACATGGAGCATAGACATTACCGTCCTTAGGGATGATGGCAACACCCACACCGAGACATCCTGAACTGAATACCTCATCGGGAACTTCCGAAAGTGGGATAACCTTACCGGTCATAGGAGCAGCAAGCTCAACCTTTGCTACGAGTGCCTCTGCAGCTTTGGCATCAGCCTCTTCTGCAGTGTCAGAAACATCAGCCTCTGCTGCAGCGTTTTCCTTTGAAGTAGTTACAACTTCACTCACATCTTCCGCCGGATCCTTGTACATCATATATGAAAGAACAAATGGAACTACTACTGAAATAACAGCACCGATTGCACCAAATATTATACCATTCATCGGCTTGTCTCCACCGATAAAGGTAACAATTGTAAGAAGTGATGGTGAGCCACCCATAGTGTAGCCCTTAACACCTGTTATACCAAGTACGAGACCTGAAATTCCCGCACCGATAACTGCCGCGATCATTGGCTTCATGAAACGAAGGTTGATACCGTACATGGCAGGCTCTGTGATACCTGCAACTACAGCTGAGATACCGCAGGCGATACCCTCTGACCTTGTCTCTTCATTTTTTGTCTTCATAGCAACGCCAAAGGATGCACCACCCTGTGCGATGTTTGAACAGAACATAGTAACCATCAGGATAACATCATAGCCGAGAACTGCAAGGTTGTTTGTGCAGAGTGGAATAAGAGCATAATGCATACCTGTCATTACGATGAATGGCATAGCCGCTGAAAGAACACCAACTGTAAGCCATGGAGCAGCATTGTAAAGTGCACTTACACCTACGCTTAAAACATTACCGATAACTCCGCCTAAAGGTCCGAGAACGCAGAGTGCGATAGGTGTACAGATGAGGCAGAAGATCATCGGCTTCAAAAATGCCTTTACAAGGTTAGGTGATACTCTGTCTGCAAAATCCTCTGTCCAGCACATAACAGGTGTCATGAGCATGATAGGAAGAAGGGATGATGTATAAGTTGTAGATATAACCGGAATGAAACCGAAAAGGTATGTGCAGTTCATGCCCAGAAATGTTCCCATGGTGATGCCTTCCGTACCGCCGCCAAGAAGTGTGATGAGGTCAGGATAGCACATCATTGCGCCGATAACCATGAAAAGAGGAATACTGTGTTTAGTCTTCTTTGCAATCTGTACAGAGATAAATACAGGCAGGAAGTAAAAGAAACAGTCAGCCATGGAATAAAAAATAATGTAGGTCGGGTTGGATGCCGACATTACTCCCATGGTTGTGAGAAGTGTGAGAAGCACCTTGACCATACCTGTTCCGAGCATGGCCGGAAGCATCGGTGTCATGCAGCCTGCTACAAATCCGAACATTCTCTGGAAAATGTTTCCTGCAGGCTTTGCGGCCTTGCTCTCACCTTCACCGAAATTCCCCATCTTTTCAAATGTCTTGAAAAGGTTGGAAACCTCGTTTCCGATTACGATCTGATACTGGCCTCCCTGCTTGATGACTGACTTTACGCCTTTGATGCTCTGCACCTTGTCATCCTGTGCCTTGGACTCATCATTTAATACCAGTCTCAGACGAGTCATACAATGTGTTGCAGAAGCGATGTTTTTCTCGCCTCCTACGGCTTCGAGTATTTTCTTCGAAGTCTCTTCATAATTCAGTGCCATCTCATTGTCCTCCTTTGGCAATTTTGTGATGTTAACATGTTTTATATGAGTGACAGTAGATACTGTTTTCATTTTGAATGATCATTACATGAGTTCCATAGATATATGTGACTCATGATAACCTGAAATAAAAAAGCAAGGTCCGAAACATGTCAACAGTATAGTGATGCTAATGCAGCACCACCACAGATACAGGGTACCAGGCTCTGCATCCGACTACTATTGACACATCTCAGGCCTTGCCCACTTAAGGTCACAACCCTGTTTGATGGTTTGTTTTATTCTTGACTTAATGTGTGATTCGATAACACATCACTTCTGATCCAACGCACAAATATATGCGTTTTTTATGTTTAAGTATAAATCAGCCCTTCTTCCGAAGTTTTCTTGTAACTCTTTCTATGTGAATGAGCAAATACAATCTTTCCTCTCTGCTCACTTCATGATGATACTTAATGAGGATATGATCCGCTATCCTCTCCTCACATTGATAAACATGCGGATACTTATCCTTCAGTTCAGTGAACAGTTCGTCATCCTCATTATCCCCATAGCTTTGATCAAGCTGCAGACGATTGACAAAAAACTTAAGGTGTGTGAGAAATCTCTGATAGTTCCAGTCATTCTCATCCAATGTTATCTGGAAGGATTTTTGGAGTATATCAATGATTTCCCCGATCATCCTCGTGAGCATCTCAGGTGACGCCCCGGGAGTCATATTGTCAAGTTCAGCATTAACAAAATGATATGCGATAAATGCTGCCTCATCCTCCTGCTCCTCAACGCCGAAATACTCCTTCAGGAGCATAAGCGCATACATACCTGTCTTAAACTCCCTGGGATAAACTCTTTTAACATCCCAAAGCATCGGGTTACTGAGCACAACACCCTTTTTGTATCTCTCAACTGATCCCGCCATATGATCACACAGGGGAAGGATGATTCCCTGAGATACTTTAATTGCGAAATTTTCCCTGGCATAACCTATTATCTTTTCGCCAAGCTTGAAATAATCGTCCGGAATTTCCGAGAACAACTGCTGGAACTTACTGCTTTCCACAGAGTTCGCCGGAATAAATGTTCTTTCAACTTTTTCGTTTTCCAGTACGTCACCGGATTTCACGCCAAAACCAATACCTTTACCCTGACAGATCTTTTCAACTCCGTCCGTACCCTGAACCAAAACCATGTTGTTGTTCAATGCTTTAATAACCTTCACTTTTTCCTCCATGGTTCACTCAGAATGCTGCAGCTAAGGAATAATACGCCTTTGATCCAAGCTATAAACACAAAAAAAAGGCCTGCACGAAAATAAATCGGTCACTATAGAATAACTAGTTCATCTAAACTATAAGCCTCAAAATTTTCTGTGAGCCTTGCCTGCTTTACCAGTCACAAATCACAATTAACTGATAAGCATGGTATCATTCACTGAAAAAAATGTCAATATTGCACCAAAATAGCGGCATCCAAAATCCGCCACCTGTTTTTGTGTAAAATTCACAAAATGACGCCTTCAACGATTTCAGAAAGATTTTCCGTTCTTTCGCAAACCTTCCCGAGGCCACCTCACACCGAGGGGCCCTGCAGGAAGGTTTTACAGATAACCATAGAAAAGATTCAGATTAACATGCTTCAGATCACTACGGTATATACTGGAGCATCGCGGTTCTCCTGAAACCCGATATCACATACATTATTCCCGAATATGTAAGTCCGAAGCAGTAGATAAACACAGCAAGCTTCGTATTCTTTAAAAATATGATGCAGCAAAGAGCCAGACATACATCTATGATCCCATGACTAAGCTTCAGCTTAAAATGCTTCGAACCGTTTTTTCTCGTCTCCCGGGCCCTGAGTATCTCTATCACTCCCGTAAAGGCATGTAACATGGCAAGATAAAGCAGTACATACATACCGGGAAAATCAATCAATGACATGGTAAGGATTCCGAAATCCATCCGTACCATACCGTTATAAAGAGCTCTTCTTCCTCCCACCATAAACTTTGCCATAGTGAAGTAATAGAACAGCTTACCAACCCCGGAGACAAGAAATCCCCCTCCGATAAGCGCCAGAATTGCTATATAGGACTCATTAGCATATTTCACCATGAAGCCGGCAATAAGGATCATCATAAGTCCAAACAATATTCTGCTTAACCTTTGAAATTTTGTCATATAAAAACTCCATTCCGGTACGATACCGGCAAAAAAGTGTCTGAAAAGCCGAATTTTTACTCAAATCCTCACGCCATCTTTGAGAATCCGGCAAGCATATTTCCCGATTTAAAAATCTCGCTTGTCACCATACCCTTTTGGGCAAGAGCTCCTTTTATAAATTTTCCGATAAAGGTCTTTTCTTTTTCGTCTTTACCGGCTTTACTGTACTCATCCTGATATTTTTCAACATCAAAATCAGGGATTTCCCGTCCTGAAAGCTCCTCCCCAAACTGCTTCCAGTCTGAACAGGCATTGATCTGTCTCTTCCGTAGGATTTTATCGATCCGGCCACCATACATCTCAAGTACCGATTCATCATACCGGTTTTTTTCAAAGCCTTCACTGTCTCCCTTAAGATACTTAAGGGCGTACACCATTTGAGAGAAGGCCTTCCTGTAATCTTCGGGATTATCTTTTATCAGCTCATGATATTCACCCCAGGCCGGAAGATACTTATACTTCGCAAAGGAATAGTCAGGGAAATGTCCTGCTCTTCCATGTCCGAGGTTCATGATGGAGGTTTCACGACTCTGAAAAAGGCTGTTGGAATACAGACCCTTTTCAACATCATCGGGAGCTGAAGGATTATGTCTGAACTTTACTTTCATCCATTTTCCCTCTGCTTCTGAGGAATCATTTTCCACCCTTCCCGCCGCTTCTCGAAACTCGTAAAAATGTTCATCTGTATTATTGATAACCAGAGACGGTGTTCCCGCAAAATATCTGTGAGCCCAGGTATCCGCCAGAACATGCATGGCTATCCCGACATGCTGGAGACCATGCCCTTTAGCAAGCTCCACGGTCTTTTTCAAAAGCTCCCCATTAGGACCGCAGATCAGCCTGTACCTGTCCATGTACCTTTTGGTCCGCTTTGCTTTTTCCGCATAAAGATCCTTGGGCAAAAAATGAAACGATGCCCATATCCTGGTTATATCCTGAATCCCCGATATGTCTGTACCTGCATCCATCATTTCAAGCTGTAATTGTGTTGTTGCCGCATCTTGAGTAGCGCCTATCTTTAAAAGAAGCGTTCTTGAACAAAGATCTACAAACTGGGCACTGAAGCAGATATCCAGGCACTCTTCATGGACGAAACCGGCAAGGAACGCCGCACAGTAGGTGGCATAATAATGAAAATCTTCCTGCATATCACACCTCACTTAAATCCATGCCTTTTAAAAGTTTGTTTACCTGAAGGACAGAATATATTATATCCCCAAGCACATAGCAGGTGGCAATGTCCACAATTAATGCAGCCAGTATGGCATCCAGCTTCATAAGATTACCTTTAATTTCAATTATATATCCCGGAATTCCGATAAAGAGAAGAAACCAATGAAGCCCGGCAAATATCAAAAATACAATACTTTTCCTATGACCCCTTGCAAAGCTTATGGCTTCTCTTCCCACATACAGATACATCAGATACATGAATCCCAGGAGTGCGAATAAAAGTACATACATATCCCCACCCCATAACCTCAGTTCTTCTTCTGTTACTTCAATTAACCCCATAACGGTTTTGTCACCAAAGTAATTGATAATGATATATTTCAGTATAGTCCATAGTCCGATCAGCAGCATTGCCTGCCCGTTTAATTCTATATTCTTCCGGTATCTTCTTAACTTTACTTTTGTTTCCTCATCCATGGCGTATCTTTCGCTCCCTTCAATCAGGCAGTTTTCTGACTGCCTGATCATAAGTAAAAATCGACCGGATCAATGGATTATATAAATGAGTTAGAGATTGCTTCAGATAATGTTACAAAAGTCACAAATCACAACCACCCGTCAAACGGGTGGTTTGCTCTGAGGCTATAAGCCTCTGATTACTCAGCCGGCGTCTCAAGGCGCTGGCTTTCACTTTGCTCAAGCCACTATGCGTTTGACTCGTCGCTACCGCTAAAGCGGTGTT
>JAGAXP010000030.1 GCA_017940955.1 Oribacterium sp. | reverse complement strand
GGTGATATCTCCGTAGGAGAAGATGGTAAGGTATCCTATGATGCCAATGCAAGCGTAAGCTTTACGGCTTCTGCCAATGTTGATAAGGCTACGGAACAGGTTAAAAAGTTTATAGAAGCTTATAACAAGCTTGTTGATGAGGTTAATACTCATGTAACCACCAGACCTGCCAGCGGTTATGATCCTCTTACTCAGGAACAGGAAGATGAGATGACCGAAAAGGAAATCGAAAAGTGGAACGAAAAGGCTAAGCAGGGAATACTTTATAACGATAATGAGGTTCGTGACCTTGCCTTTGAATTCCATGGCATGATGAATGACATCATGAATGCCGGAATAAATTACAGTGATCTTGAGAGTATAGGTATAACTTTAAGCTCGGATCATGCAGATGGTGGACAGCTCAGCTTTGATGAGGATAAATTCCGTAAGGCTATGGAAACGGATCCGGACAAGGTTGAAAGAATAATGTGCGGATCTGAGAATAACACAGGATTCGGAGCCACCATCAATAAGGAGATGACGCCTTATGCAACAAGATATGCATCAAGAAACGGAAACTCCTATGGACGTCTTGTAGAGGTTGCGGGATCTGAAAAGCTTTCTGCCACAAAGAACAAGAATCAGATTTATGATAAGATCCAGAGCTACAAGGAAGAGCAGGAAAAGTGGGAGAATAAGCTTAAGATGGAAAATGACCGATACATCAAACAGTTCTCAAATCTCGAAACACTTATAAACAGCATGAATTCACAGTCAAGTTATCTTTCCAGCTTATCTTATTGAAAATATTGCCGATATACTATATGTAGTAGAAGAAGTAGTTTTTGATACATATTTCAAAGAAGGTGTTGCTCATGGCTTACAAAAATTATAAAGAAGATACACTTTTCTCCATGTCTCCGGTGGAGCTCCTCGTACTTTTGTATGATGAATGTATGAAAGATCTCCGTAAGGCACAGATTGCCCTGGAGGATGGAGATATGACGATATTTGAGGAGTATGTGGGTAAAGCCCTTAAGATCATAAGATATCTTATAAATACTCTGGATATGTCTATTCCTGTCAGTAAAGACCTAAGAAGACTCTATGATTACATAATCTATGATTTATCAAAGGTCAGAGCTGCCGGAAAGCGTATGTCCGGTGAGATTCCGAGGCTTATTGAGATTATTGAGGATCTTCGCGAAGGCTTTGACGGTGCCAGCAGAGTAGTTCAGGATACACACGAAGTCAGACAGGCAAGTGTTGTGGGTTGATACTTTATCGGTGGTAAGTATGGAAGATGTTTTGGATGTTGAGAACCTTGCGATTCTTTGTCAGAGAAAGTATACATATTTAAAAGATTTGAAGAATCTTACAGATGAGCTTACCGAAATCCTTTCGGGTGATGACGGTTATACGGCAGAACTCCTTTTGGACGAAAGAATGGACAAGTTAAATAAGGTTCAGGAGACGACAGAACGTATAGAACTTATGGGTGAAGCAGGACCGAAAGCTGCATTTATTGCTCACAGGCTTATATTTACAGAGCCGGAGAATATAGAGCCGGAGACTCCTGATGAAAAGCTTGTTAAAGAGATAAGGATCAAAACCAGGAATCTGATAAAAGAACTGCAGGACCAGGATAAGCGTTTAAATTTGCGACTTGCCGGGGATCAGTCTTATTACGCAGATTGAGCAGCATGTAACATGAAAAATTATTCAAAATTATAGTTTTATAGGTAGTTAAAGAATCACAGAGATTTTCTCTGTGATTCTTTTATGTTAAAATAACAGGTAAGAAATCCCGCCGGAATCTGAAACAGCAATAGGATTTTGAGGAAGGAAAGCAGCATGAATCGTACAGTTTTTGAAGGGCGTTATTTGGTAAATCTTGTGGGAGCGGTGATAAAGCAAAAAGACTTTACCAAAAAATCAATGAAGATGGACTGGGAACGTCTTTTTCATCTTGCCGACTATCATAAGATTGCAAATATCATATATATCGGTATGCTTGGGGCTTCCGAGCATGTTCCTCAAAAGTGGGGAGAGAGGTTTTTTGAACGTTATCAGGAAAGCCTCATGTATTCTTCAAGCTATGAGAATTCCGAGCTTGAGATCCTTACTATGCTTAATATGCATAAGGTTTCTGCAACTGTACTTGAGTCTTCAGCCACAAGAAGACTTTACAGGATTCCGGAGAGTGCCAGCAACAGCCCCCTGAGAATACTTATGAGTGAAAAGGATTACAGTCTTGCGAAAGGGTTTCTCATTGATCTCGGATATCTCACGGATCATTTTTATCCAAAGTTTGGGGAGCATATGAGAGGCGGTAACGGGTTCACGGTAGAAATATATTATAAGCTTCCTTTCATTACAAAGAACTATCAGAAGTGCATGACATCACTGATGGAGAAAGCTTATATAGACAAAACCTTCAATTCCATGCATACCTTTTCCCTGGAATCTAGCTTTGTGTTCCGTATGGCAGAAATTTGTTACAACTATTGTGAGGATGCTCTTACTATTCGTAAACTTCTGGATGTTTTCCTTTTCTACCATCAGTTTAGAGCCAAGATGAATCAGGATTTGATCTGGGCTAGATTTAAAGAGTTTAAGATCGATATCATAGCTGAATGTCTGATACATATTTCCTCGATATGGTTTGGGACAAGAGCGGATGACATGCCAGATCTCACTATAGAGGATGCAGATGTTTATGACAATATGGAGAGCAGGATACTGAGTAACGGTGTCTTCGGCACCGACATGGTTAATCAGGCCAGTGCCCTGAGAAATGAAATACAGAGAGAGCTTGATAAAGAAAAAAGAGTAGAAGAAAAGGCAATCCGTAAACAGGAAAGAGGTGAATTCTGGCATAGATTTAAGCAGGAGCTCCTATGGATATTCCCTGAATATAACTATATGAGTTCCCTGTATCCAACTCTCGAAAAATTACCGGTACTGCTTCCGGTTTTCTGGATCATCAGAGGCTTCAGGATGATAAAAGAGATGATGGGTCTGGGATCTCGTAAGAGAAAGGATGCTTCAAAGGAAGTTTCCTATGAATCCTCAGGAAAAACTGAAACTAAAGGCGGCATATCATATCTTCCGAAGGAAACAAAAACTACCAAAGCTCTCAAGGAAGAGAGTATGAGTGGTGTGGCGGTTTCTTTAGAGGATAGCAGCAGGTCAGGAAAAATCTATGATTCGGTACAGGCTGATAAGGAACAGAAATCAAGGCTTGATGAAGAGATCAAAAAAAGTGCAGGTGATAATGTTACTGAAGATGACTTCAGGATGGATGAAAACGCTGAATCCGCTATAGGTCTTTGGGAGTTCCCTAAGCTTAAGAATGTTCAGGAAGCATCTCCGGTACATAATAAGGATACTGCTGAAAAATCCCGGAATAAGAAACCTGAAGAATATGAGGGAAATGATCTTCTGGGTATGGATGTGTCGCTCTTCAACAATATTCTTTCCAACGATAAGAACAGAACCTCCGATAAGGTGACTACAGTACCGGAGTATACTGATTCCGGAAAGCTTGAGTACAGTTTTACAAAAGAAGGAGGATCGTCAAAAACAGAGAGACCTAAAGAGCCGGAGATAGTTGTAGCTCAGGATGAGAATCACAATTCCATAGGTGTTCAGAAGTGGCATTTCCCGACACTGGAAGAAGTGGAAGAGAAAGAAAAGAATTCATAGTTAAAAAACCGGGCAGGAGGATAACCCCTGCCTGATACCACATTTAACTCATATGTTGGTTTATGCAGGTACGATACCTGCATGGCGGTTTTGTCTCGAATAAAAACCCTTCGCCGATACGGGCGAAGGGTTTTTGCCTTATGATGCTCCGCCTGTAGGCGGAAGCTTTTAAAATCTATTTTATTTGGTTTCCGGCTTAACAGCTGCTTTGGTATCATCCCCGGTTTCTGTTTCGGCAGGTTTATCTGCTTTGGTATCATCCCCGGTTTTTGTTTCAACCGGTTTATCGTCAGCAGCTTCAGCAGGCTTATTCTTTTTAAATGTAATATGTTTAAGAGAATCCTGAAATCCGGTGATTGCGGTAAGGTGAGGTGAGGATGCACTTTTGTTTTCCTGTTCTGCTATGGAAAGCTCCTCGCGGAGAATGGAGATCTGTTTGGGGGCATCGATGGCAAGTCTTACACCATCAGAAGCACTTTCCACCACAGTTATCCTGATATTGTCCCCTATAAGTATACTTTCATTTTTTTTACGTCTTAATATCAGCATTTGATCACCTGTCCTGTAATTTATTTACCGGTATGATCGATCGTTATTCTTCGGAAGACTTTACCTGCAACCCTTCCTGAACTGTAGTGAAGGAACTTAATTTATGCCTGAAACCATATTCCGACTGACTAAGTATCACCTGCATACCTATACGTTTATCCGGATTTATAACGATCGGAGCTTTCATATTAACAGTATTTTCTACGTGATTGTTTCTTAATACACAGATAACATAATATGAAAGATCATTCTCTGATTTGACATTAAGATAAGACAATTCCTCCGGGCTTAAAACCGGATTGTAATCCGGATCCAGTGTGAATGGATTGATAATTACAAAAGCAATGTCTGTGTTTTCTATGGACTGTAACAGGAGTATGGTACTGTCCTCATTTTCATCCAGCACGAGAGGGATGTAATCCTTTAAATCAGTGAATCCAAAAAGTCCGTCTGTGAAATGAATAAGATCTGACTCCTCATACTCAATTGTTCCATAGTCTCTGGTTTCTAATGTCAACATGAATGACAACCTCCATTAAGTATATCTTATAATATTAGATTTTTCTATGTCTTTAATAGAATTATTGTTCTTACTGTACAAAATCAAAAAGAGAATTCTGCATTATCTTTGAACCTACCTGCATCGCAGCATTGTAGGAGTACATATGCTGATACATCTGGACTATAGCATCGTAGGTATCTATAGCCATATGATCGTTGTACTCCTTAATGTAAGTGTCTTCTGCAGTCTGCAGCTGGTTATCCACTTCTTCAAGAGTCTGAGTGGCTACACCGATACGACGGAAGGTATTGCTGACGCTGATCATGGCATGATCCCAATTGCCGATTACGTATTCGAGATCTTCGTTCAGCCTTTGAACGGCAGCTTCTTTCTCGGCTTCGGTCTTGTTAAAACTCTCATAATAGTTATTAGTTGCATCTACAGCCTGAGCATTTAAACCGAAAGCTGAGGTGTTCATGGCGCTTTTAATAGCTTCTTTTGCATCGGAATCATTCATGGCTCGAAGCTTATCAGAAGTTAGTCCGGTAACCATGTTGAGACCACCGTAGTAGGTGTCCGGAAGGGTTTCTACAGTGTTGATATCGCCGTAGCCCAAAGACATTCTGCCCTGTTCGCGCATGGCAGTCAGAATCTTATCCAGAGTCTGATCTTCTGACATGGCATTACCATTTGCATCTGTTCCACTGTAGGAGAAGGACTTGGTTTCCGGGTCGTATTTCATTTCCATAACTGTGGCTTTACTATCACCCGGAAACTTATGATGGTATGAAAGTGTCAGACCATCCTGAGACATGGTGAAGGGAATCGTAGTTTGGTCATTTCCGCCCATAACATAGTAATTCTCATAAGTGGCATTAAGATCCTGAGTCATAGTCTGCTGCTTGTTAAGCATGTAGGTATGCATGGTATCTACCGTACTTTCCAGACCCTGGTAGGATGAGGATGCCATCTGCTCGTATTTGATATTCAGGTCACTCATCTCAGAATAGAAGGTCCTGGAGGTGGTTTCCTGCTGTTCCAGACGATTGATAACATCCTTTATCATGGTATCCTTTGTGACCACATCATTATAGAGATTATCAATCTTTTTTCCTGCGTAGTAGTCAAGAGGATTCTCGTAGGCATGTTCATATTTTTTTCCGCTGGAAACCTGCTGCATGCTCTTGTTATATATGGATTTCAGATCCTGCACAGATTTAGCGTAGTCTTTATAAAAGGTTGAAGCTGTGACACGCATAGGAATATCTCCTTTCTAAAAATCAGACGATTCCGAGAAGGGTCTGTAACGTTTCGTCAAAGGCACTCATGATTTTTGCGGCAGCATTGTATGAGGAAACATAGATCATCATGTTAGCCGCTTCTTCATCCAGGCTGACACCGGATAACTGATCCTTGGAGCTTGTGATGCTGTCGAGAACGATCTTGTTGGTATCGAGAGCATCCTTGTTATTGGATTGATCGTTGGCAAGTCTTGTAGACAGAGTGTTCATGTAGTTTGCATAGGTCTTATCCCCGAGCTCCGAATGAGGCTGGGTAAAGGATCTCAGCATATTGAGGACAGTCTGATTGGAGTCGGCACCCTTTAGACCGATTGTTGTGTCGCCGTTTATCCACTTCTTACTGAGGGAAATATTTTCGGCAGTGATCTCATCGAACTTAGCAGACTGAGAGCTTCTGTTAACGATCATAATGTGATCCTTTGTGCCGCCATTAATAGCAGTTTCAGCCGCAGCTCTTGCCTCAGCTTCTGTCTGAGCGGGATAGTCCCAGGTATTACCCATGTAATTATAGGTATTCATCTCATCCGCCAGAGTCTGTGCCAGATTATCCAGCTGATCCATATAGTAGTCATAACCATAATAGGTTCCCTGCTTTAAACCGCTGGTGACTGTGCCGTTAGGATCAGATTTTGCAAGCATATCAAGACTTGCCTGAACCGAACCGCCTGAGAAAGTGACTTCGCCGTTTCCGAGAGTTGAAGCACTGTTGGCAGTAGTTATCTTTTGGGCAGATATCTGGGTTCCTTTTTTATTGGTTGCTGCTGAAATAAAATCAAGCTGTACATCCAAAGGGCCGGTTCCCGATGAAGCAGGGTTTGTGCTGTTCCATTTGGTATAGGTAGGAGGGTTATTATCTGCTCCTGTCAGCTTGACTTTACCGTAGTTAAAACCATCGGCATCATCATAAGTACCGTTTACAAGTATTATACTTTCATTATTTATAGTACCGTCAGCATTGGTTGTGGTGTAATCAAGAGATATACGTAAATCCGATGGCCAGTCAGATTTACCGGCAATTTCTCCGGTCTGGTTGTATAAGTAGATTTTTTGACGTTCTGTTACTTTTGTTTCCGTTTGATAAACAGGATTACCATCGCCATCGACTAAGGGATTACCTTCTCCGTCAGTAGCCTGAATAGGATTACCATTGGAATCAGTAGAGGTCACTGTCTCATATACATTATATGTTTCTGAAAAGCTTTCAACAGTTATGGGAATATAGGATGAGAGTTCATCAATCTTCAGGTTTCTTTCATCCAGAAGCTCGAGAGCTTTACTTCCCATGAGCTGGTTATGTTTTATCTGTTTATTGAGATCACCTATTTCCCGGAGAAGGTCGTTGATTTTCTCAACGGCACCGCCTTCAGAGGTTCCTTCACCATAGAGCTTTTCGAATTCATTATCTTCTGCGGTTTTTATCTTGCCGGATGCCGAATTCAGGAGTACACAGGTAGCATTAAGTGTAGACTGCAGCTGTCCCTCATATACAGGATCCTGAACCTTGGAAGTATCCTGCATGGTAGTGAGAGCCTTCTGAACATCGTCAAGTGAAGCTCTGATTCCGTCCATGTTGGACTCATCCATAAAGCTTCCCAAAGTATTCAGGGAGTATTCGGTTGTGTCATTGTAAGCATATTTTGTATTCTGATCACGGTACTGAATATCCAGGAACTGGTCGCGAAGCTGGATGACCTCATCCATGGAAACACCGAAGCCGACATTAACATCGTTTTCGTTCATGTAATAGGATGTGGGATTATTGTAGTTAAGGCTGGAGGTCTTTAATTGCTGCCTGGTATAGCCTTCTACGTTCATATTGGCAAGGTTCTGTGAGGTTACATCAAGCTTTTTTGAGTTCGACTGCAGAGATGTGAGAGCAGTCTGGAAACCTCCGAATGTTGGGCGAACCATAAATTTACCTCCTGTCTATAAGCATGCCGACGCATAATCATCTTATTTCTTCTATATATATCGTCGGTTTTTCTGAAAACATTAGATAAAAGGGGTAAAATTAATATAAAGATACCATTCGGGCGGTGGACCCGGGGATGGATTTAGTGGTTCGTCGTTTGAATAGACGCAAAGAAGGAAATGTGCGCATAAAAAGACAGCCGCACACGAAAGTATACAGCTGTCCTGCAACTCAATTATGATTTTAAAGGGTAAAATCAAGCTAAAGTATCCTGAAATGCTTTTGGTACTCTGTGACTGGATATCGCAGCATTAACATCATTTAATCTGATATGCATGATCCTTTCGGCAGACACCTGACTCTCTTTAAGGATTTCAAGAGCTTCCTTCAGATCTTCAAATAAGGGGCTTAATACCGATTTCTCCTCTTCGGACACCTGAGCCAGTATCTGGCTGGAGCGAAGACCCTTCCAGCCAAGCTTTTCGGCAAGCTGGAGACGTTTCTTTTCGAGACTCCGAAAATTGTAGAGATCCGGTTGGGCTTCTTTTACAAGGACATCAAGTTTTTTGGGGTCATCATGTGAGGCGGCCGCGGTTAATTCCCGCTCCAGCCTGATGAGTTTTTTTACAACGGACACCTGTCCTGTGAGTGCCTTTGTAAAATCGTTAAATGCTGCAGAGTCTGTCATACTAACTCCTTAAAGGGTATATCATCCTCTGTATCCAAGCATACGTTCCGCAATTCTTGTTGAATCCACATTATATGTGCCGGACTGAACCTGTGCCTTGAGCTCCGCAACTCTGCTGGCGCTCACGCCTGATTTCATAGAAGCGGCGGTTTTGGATGCAAGCATCGACGCGAAGCTGTCATCGCTGACAGAATTCGTTGAGAAAGATGCCTTATCAAAACTGCTCACATAAGATGCGGATGATGCGGAAGAGGATTTTGTTTTTTTGTTTACATTCTTGTCTGTATTGGTATATCCAACCTTACCAAACAGAGTTGTACGTAAATTGACGTCCATAAATTGCCTCCTTGCATAAACGCACAATTAAATCAATGAGTTCCTTCTGCTTATATTATCGACAGTAGTTTCAAAATAATAACTTATATTTAAAATTTTTTCATTAAAAAATTGTGCTTCTTGTTTTTATTTAAACATATTATCGTCCTTTGCTCAGACAATATAACATCAAGAATTGGATAATGCTATAAAAATTTTAAATTGCACATGTTAAACGGCAATTTTTCTAAAAAATATAAGTGTATTTTTACATTTTTTTCTAATAGTTCATAATCAAGAAGTCGATATAATATTATTAGGAAACTCATTACGCGATAGTAATCGCTTTAAGGAGATAAACAATATGGCCAATATATTACAGGTTCAGAATCCTACCTTGAACAGTCAGGGTATCGGTTCCCCGGGAGTGTATCCTCATACGCCACCCAGCCCTCAGATACAGTCACCTGACAGGGTGAATCCTTCTCCCCAGGGGGATATAGAAGGACAAATAGGCCCCGAAGTAGGGGGAAGCAATGTAAACTTTGAATCGAATTATACGAATTTCATTCAAAGAATGTATGAAGGCATGCAGCTCACCATGGAAATGGAACAGCTTCTTTTTACGGACGGAGTTGCATTGCAGACCATGGGAGATACCGAGATTCAGGAAGTTCTGACACAGCTTTTCGCAGAGATGGAGACAGCTGATCCTGAAGAACTGATGACCCTTATAGAATCCCAGCAACAGGCGCAGGTGAAATTTTCCGGAGAGCTTTTCGATGGATTACGGGATATCTTGAACGAGAAGATTTCACCCTCCTTCAGAGAAACGATTCTCGATTTTGTAAAAACCTATAACAATTATGCGTCGAGTGAGCATCTGCTCAATCAAATGGAGTCTCTCGGAAAAGACATCGAGAGCCTGCTCCTTCCTTCTTCAAGAGAGAGTTTTTCCAAACTGATGGAACAGTTGGACAAAAACGCAGCTCCCGGAGATATAGAAAAAAATACAGAGATCATTAACAAAGAGATCATACCGTTCCTTTCAAAGTATGTCTCAAAAACCCATAACTATGGGGCTGTCAGAACTGCCAGTGTCCTGTTCTCGCTTTATGCAGTAAAGTACGAGGCCGGAGACAAGAACGTGCTTCAGCAGCTGTTTACCAAGATGGTAAAAAACGGTGACTTCAGGATGTTCTTTAAAGGAGATCCCGAGGAGGCTTTGGAGAAGGCTATGGAAAATCTGAGACCACAGTCAGAGAAAGCCAAAAATTTTCCGGAGATGCTTACGAAGCTCATACAGAAGGGGACAGAAGGAAGCGCGGGATCGGAAAGTGTAGAAAAGTATTATAAAGTGCTCAACCATCTTTTGATGAATGAGAGCGTCTATATGCCGCTTCTTCATTTACTGGTTCCCTTCAGATATCAGGATAAGAATGTCATGTCGGAAATGTGGATAGATCCGGATGCGGAGAGAGAAAAACCTGATGCCGCAAAAAAACAGAAGCTGTTTATAAAATTCAGCATTCAGAATGTCGGTAATTTTGAGCTGATATCACTGGTGAATAACGGAAATGTCAATATGCAGATATTTGTTCCGTCCACACTTACGGAACCACAGGAAAACATTTCAAGAAGTATCCAGGACATCATCACAAGAAACGGTCTCAGGGTAAGCACCGTGGAGCTGGGGGTTCTCACTAGAAGCCACAGAGTGGACGAAGTATTTCCTGAGATAAAGGAAAAGGAGAAAGGAATAAATGTCGCCGTCTGAACCTATCAGAAAGAAAAGGGCAGCAGCCTTAAAATATGATCCCGATAAAAACGGAGCACCGGTGATAGTTGCTTCGGGAATGGGATATACAGCAGAAAAGATCACGGAAACGGCCATGAAGGCAGGAGTGCCTGTATATGAGGATGATTCTCTTGCGTCACTCCTTACACAATTAAAGCTTGGAGCCGAGATTCCCCCGGAGCTTTTCAGCGCAGTTGTGGAAATATATGTTTATTTCCTGAGATTTGCCGAAAAAGAAAACAACAAGGTAGCTGAGACAGAACCGCCTAAGGATGTAACAGGAGATGAAGATATCATTCAGTCGTGAAAAAGTGAATAAGGAAGCCGTAGTAAAGGCAAAAGAATACAAAAATTTTTGGCGGAAACTTTTTCCGTTGATACTGATACTTCTGTGCCTTTCCGGAATATCTTCCCTTGCCGCTACACAGCCCATAAACAATGTGACCATCAAGGTTAAATCAAAGCTTGAGGCAGGCAGAAAGATCCCTGAGGATATCCAGGTTGAAAAGTCTTCCGTAGATGACAATGAGATAGCCGTATCAACCGGCGGTAATAAATACTCAATTACAAAAGCCGAGTGGACAAGCGGGGGAGATACGAGAGCCAAGAGTGGAGAGACTCCCTCTATGAGAGTTACTCTAAAGCCTGAGGATATAGCAAAAAACTACTTTCTCAGCAGCTACAGAAGCTCCAACGTAACCATAACCGGCGGTACCTTTGTGAATGCCACGAAAAGTAAGGACGATCTCATTATCACCCTTAAGATCGATCCCATAAAGGGAAATTATGAAGCTCCTACGGATGTATTCTGGAATGATAATAAACTGGGTGAGATAAGGTGGACAAGGCCTGACAATACCTCGGGCACATATGAACTGAAGCTTCTGAGGGATAAAAAAAATGTGACCACCGTCACAAGTACGAGTCTTCTCTATAATTTTTATCCTTACATGACCCAGGCAGGAAAATATTCGGTAGAGATAAGGTCCATAGTTACAGACAGTAAGTTGAAGAAATATACCGGTAACAGTGAATGGGTGGAATCTACAGAACTGGTGATCACAGACAGAGATGTATCTGACGGAAAAGGCCAGGGGGGAAGCGGCGGTCAGGCGAAGGCATTGTACCAGTTCGGATGGTATAAGGACAATGGTTTCTGGTATTACAGATATGTTTCGGATAACACACTTCAGGGAGCCGGCTGGGCATACATAGATAATGACTGGTATCTCTTTAATCAGTATGGACAGATGCAGACCGGCTGGCAGATAGTTGACGGAAGAACCTATTTTCTTTTAAAGAACGGTGCCATGTATACAGGCTGGATGAAGAACGGTTCGGACTGGTACTACCTGATACCCAGAGATGAACTGAGAAACGGTGAAATCTACGGGCAGACAGCCAATAACGGCTGGCGTATGATCAACGGCCATTATTATTATTTCAAGAGTAACGGCGCCATGTATACAGGCTGGCTTTATGAGAACGGAAAATACTATTTCCTTAATGATATCGATAATTCGCTTCTGGGAGTCATGTTCACGGGATGGATTCACAGGAATGGCAAGACCTACTATTGTGACTATGACGGTACCATGGTGGAAGGCTGGCACAATGTGAACGGAAACTACTATTACTTCTACCCCGGCAGCGGACAGATGGCTACCAATGCTTACATCGGTGAGTATTATGTCAACAATGACGGGATCATGCAGTAAACAGCGAAAAATGCACCAAAGATGAGGTGAAATATGCCTGAGCCATATAACAGAAACAGATCTTCATTTAGAGACCGTATACGGGAGAAAAGAGAAGAAAGACTGGAAAAGCTTGAAAGAGATGCCAGGAGAATCAATAAGGCGGCAAAGATATTTTTCTTTTTACTTCTTGTGGCATATTTTGTCATTACCCATAAAAAAACTGCCAAGGCTGATGGAAGTATCCTGGAGAAGATCAATGTAAAGGTGGAACAGAATTATGGGGAGCCCGGCGAGATCCTGGAACCGACAGTCACAGTTAGTACAGGAAATGTCAGTGTCGGAGAGATCGATTATTCAAAGAAGCCTGATAAGTGGAGACCGGGAAATAAGATCCTCATCACTATAGATCTGCACGCAGACGAGGGCTACTATTTCGCAAAAAACTGGAACAGATCAGCGGTAGCCTTAAATGGAGCCGAGTTCAGTCATTGCGGCAGAGTGGATGACGGAGATATTCTGAGACTAAAGGTGTATTATATGCCCTGTACAGTTCTGGAATCCACGGCCTCTGCAGGATGGGACTACAATTTTAAAAAAGCAGTGTGGAAAGAGGTTGAGTACGCACCGGGGTATGAGGTTACCCTTTACGAAAATGACAAGTCTATCCTGACAAAGAAGGTAAGGGGCACCACGCTGGATCTTTCCGATAAGATACCTGAGTATACAAAGGATACTTACTATTATGAAGTAAAAGCCATACCCATGACTGCTGATGAGAAAAAGTATCTGAAGGATGGAGATTCAGTCACATCGGAAGAGGATGTGGTCAATTCCCATACAGGTACCAAGGGTGTTACGCCTATAGGGTACAATACCACTACCAATGAAGGAACGGCTACCATATATAACAGTGCCAAAGGAAGTACCACCGGCTGGTACTATCCCGGAGGAGCTTGGTTTTATTATGATGACTACGGAAGAGCAGCCACCGGCTGGAAGCTTATAGGAGACAGCTGGTATTACTTTGATAATAAGGGGCAGATGATGACGGGATTCCTGGTGGACGGTGACGGAAGCACCTATTATCTGGATCCTACCTACGGAAAGATGCATACAGGATGGGTGTTTATAAACGGCTTCTGGTACTATTTCAACAGCAGCGGGCGTATGCAGACCGGATACCTTTATGATGGGGGTAAGGTTTACTATCTTGATGATTACGGCCGGATGATGGCACAGCAATGATTATAATTTAAGTTTACTGAATAAAGGGGGATGCTTTATATGCCACTTATGGAGTCCATCAGTGAGATCAATAATACAGGAAAGGGAAGACCCGAGGGAACAACCATTCTTTCGAAGAATGCAAAAACCTTCAAGAATGTTCTGGATGGAGTAAAGGCTGCGGGAACAGCCGAGAAAACAGTTTCCGGAACGGCAAACACGCTTGACTCGATTTTTAAAAAGGCCGCAAGTACTTACGGGATCCCGGAGAAGATACTTAAAGCAGTTGCGAAGACCGAATCGGATTTTCAGGTAACCGCAGTATCCAAAGCAGGTGCCATGGGTATAATGCAGCTTATGCCGGCAACTGCGAAGGAGCTGGGAGTCAGCGATCCATTTAATCCTGAACAGAATATCATGGGTGGCGCCAAGCTTCTGGCATCTAATCTTAAGGAATTCGGCGGTGATCTGAAGCTTGCCCTTGCAGCCTATAATGCAGGCTCCGGAGCAGTAAGAAAATATGACGGTATTCCTCCGTATGAAGAGACCCAGAATTATGTCAAAAAGATAATGGGGGATCTGGAAAACGATGCAGCGATAGACATTAACTCTGTCCTTGGAACTGAAGGAGAAGCTGCGTCAGGCTTCATAGGTGAAGGCAGCAGCATTGACGAACTTAAATCCCTGATATCCACTCTTGGATTCGGTTCTTCCCAAAACAGCGGAATGCTGGGTATAAGCTCCATGTTCACAAGCCTTCTTAATCAGGAAATCGATGAGACCGGCAAGGTGGATAAAAATATGTTTGCAAATTTCATCGAGATTCTCAGGCTTCAGATGCTTATGAATACCACGAGCAGTATCGGCGATCTGGATTTTGATGATGACTGATACTATAGAATGATTGTAACCGTAATAATTAAGAGGTAACAGATGATACTTAAGGATTGTCACAGCGGCATCGTTAGATATGAGGATAAGGATTACAAGGTCAGAGTTGTAAGTGGAATCGACAATAAACCTGCTTTGTACTTTAAGGAACCGAATCTTCAGGATATGCGAATGAACAGGACAGAAGTCATTTTCAATGACAATATAAAGGGCTGCATCAAAGCAAAATGTGATGTGGTGGTTCGTAAAAATCCCGGATATCCCAGAATGAGTGAGTTCTGGATGGGAGAATGTGAAATCCTGGAGGTTGTCGAGATCATACAGAGGCAGCAGGATATAAGAGCTTCTGTGGATATAACTGTTCAGTTTACCTCGGAAAATAATGGGAAAAGCTTTTTTGGTGTCATCACCAACATAAGTGCAGGCGGTATATATATGGTTACTTCTGAGCCTTTGACCATAGGGGAGATCCTTAACTTTCACTATACCTTTAAAAATGTTGAAAGACCCTTCAGGTGTATGGTGCTTTGGGGGCAGATGGATGAGTCCGGAAATAATGGCTATGGTTTAAGATTTGTGGAGCTTAATGAAGGCGGAGAAACCGCCATCCGTGGATATGTTTTTAATGTACTCAGAGAGCAGCGTAGAAATGAGGCTGAGGAGAGCGGGGAACAATGATCGTAAACTTAGTGATGATCGTAAAAAATGAAGAACGTTGTCTGGAAAAATGCTTAAGTGCAGCTTCGCCCTTTGTGGACAATATAGTCATAGCGGACAGCGGTTCTACGGACGGTACCATCGAAATAGCAAGGAAATTTGGTGCCCATGTTTACGATTTTCCCTGGGTCAATGATTTCTCGGAAGCAAGAAACTTTGCCCTTGGTCATTCGGAAAGAGATCATGGCGGAGAGATACATCTGGTTTTGGACGCAGACGAATATCTGAGAAATGATGAAATAAGTAATCCGAAAGCACTGAGGGATTTTATCGACATGATGTATGACCGTCAGGGCATGAGATGGCTCGGGCTGATAAAAAGAGAGGATGCTTATCCGAATGGTGACGAGATAGACAGAAGCATCACTCAGATACCCAGGA
The DNA here is from genome assembly GCA_017940955.1 of Oribacterium sp. The sequence continues at coordinate 3,069 of JAGAXP010000030.1, read as the reverse complement.
TAATTCCTGCAGGGATGAGATATAAAGGAAGCATACATGAGCAGATAAGTGCCAAGGTGCTTAATAAGATGTCTCCTCTTTATGCGGAGCATGACGGGTATCTTCAGGATGGTAAAGGTCAGAGGAACCTTGAGTATCTTATCGAGGCTTTGAAGAAGGAACCAAATTATCCCTACTACAATTACCAGATGGCAATAACCCTTCGTAATTTAGGAAGAGAAGAGGAAAGTCTTCCCTACTTCAGAACCTTTTTAAGGTTTTCCGGTAAAAAAGAGATACGCCAGGCGCCGTACTGGACCGATGGAATCATGAGATATCTTTATACTCTTTATGATATGGATACTGAAGAGAGCCTGGAGGAAGCCGGAGATATCATGGGAAAGGTCCAGTACGATTTCACAAGAAATCCGGATTTTTATTTCTACTCAGGTCTTTTCTATATGAAACTGGTACTTAAAAATACTGAGAAATATCAGCATTTGCTCCCATATATAGAAAAAAGCTATCTTAAGTGTTTAAGCCTTGGTGAGGTTGAGAGACCGGAAGGCGTTATAGGCACAGGCTCCTTTAAGGCGGCCTATAATCTGGGAACCTGGTATGAAGTATCAGGGCAGAAGGAAAAGGCACTTTACTATTACAAACAGGCTTCAGAGCAAGGGTATAAAAAGGCTTCGGAGCGATTAAAGGCTTTATAGACTTATCAGGGGTACATCTGTAGGTCAGCCAAAAATCGGCAAACAGGTATTTGTGAGTGAGACCTTGCAAATGAGGATAAAGGTTTTGTGACAAAAAGGGGATGCTTGCATGGGTAAGATCAACGAATTCTTTGACAGGATCAATCAAGACCATCCATTAAGTGCATTCACCAGACTACTTAATGGTAATGACAAAGGTCAGGAGAAACCTGTTGAATATCAATACAGCAATAAGCCTTTATCACTTTACAATATTTCCGGGGAGGAGATAGTGGAGCTTACTCCGGAATCCAAAGTGAATATAAAGAAAAATGAAGGTAGTAATCAGATAATTGTTGAAGCTGTCAACGGTCAGGGAGTGAGATCAGTCATAACAACCTGTGAAGCAGCGGATGATCAAAATGATCTGAATGAGATCGATCAGATGCTGAAAATACTGGTCCAGAATATATCAAGAGCCAGAAGAAACGGCGTGGAGGGGCTGACAGTTCCTATAAATGAATATGAGCTGGTGGCTTATATACAAAACCGTCCGTCAATAGAGATCGACCTGGACCGCCTGGAGGAGGCCATCAATTATCGTCAGAGGCATGAGGTTCTGTCGGATTTCATCAGTGATCTTCACCAGAATAAAAGGGTGGATATATACACTGCATGCAATAACATCTATAATGTTGAGGCTTCAAACATTTTAAAAAGCGAATATCAGAAGTATTCCAATATCAAGTTCTATGACTTAAAGGAAAACTATGATCACATGATTTTCTGGAATGATGAGGTGATACTTAAAAACATAAAGAGATCACCTGAGGCGGTAATCATAGGCATAGGACTTGCAGGCGAAAAGCCCATGCACGCAATCTCCATCAGAAATGACAGGGAATCAAGTGTTATCAGGAAGGTGTCATTTCTTACAGATCATACCATGAATGTAAGGGAGGAAATGTTAAATGCCCAGTTCATGAGACATGCTTCCGGTATCGAAGAGGTAGCAAAATCAAGGAACATGTCTGAGGAGATAAAGAATAAGGTCATCCTGGAGCTCGCGGTAGCGGAGGCCAAATACAGATATGATGATCTGAGGATCCATGAATTCCTGAGATCCATTCTCAACATTTATTATACAGAAACAAAAATGAAGCTTATAAGGGTGCCCTTCAATGACCCGAATCTCATCATGAATCTGATCCCGGAAGCCTCATCCGGACTTCTTGCGGAGATAAAGGAGGAGCAGATTATCTATTATGGCTTTGATTCCGCAGCAAAGATACTGGTGGATGAATATGGATGGATAGATATGGGTTATGGCAGGGCCGGTCATGATGCCTCAAGGGTAAGCATGAGGATATATGAAAAGCAGGCTTCGGAAACCACCATCAGGGCGAGGTATATCTCTGAGATGAATCAGGTTCTGGTGGCAAATGAAAGACGATCCGCTACTGCTTCTTATAAGTATGTAAAGGAAGTGGTGCTTAAATACAGCGAAATAGGTCTTGATGCTGAAGCCCAGATCGGTCTTCTTCAGGAAATTCCATCAATTAACGATCCGGGTTACAGAGTGTCCATCACTAACATCATAAAGGAAACATTAACAAAGGAATCACCATTCAGATTATTCGGCGAGGTAAGAAGGCGCGTAAAACCAAAGAAAAATGACTCGCAAATCGAAAACGGAATATCCAAAAGTCCAATTGGTTATGATTGAGATCAGATTTCCATTCTTCGAAATCAAATAAATATAAATTTTTTGTAAAATCGTTTATATTTTTGAGAAACCGTGCGATAATAAAGGTGTAAAAACAAATCATAAAAAAAGGCTTGGTGCTCAAGTAGTTTTGAGTACCGGTTTGGACAAGGATGTTCTTACACAGGCCGACAATAGGAGGAATTTATGGTTATACAGCACAATATTTCAGCAATCGATTCTTACAGAAACATGTCCAAGAACACCACAGCTCTCAATAAGAACTTAGAGAAGCTGTCATCTGGATACAAGATCAACAAGGCCGGCGACGACGCTGCGGGACTTGCTATCTCCGAGTCAATGAGAAACAAGATCAACGCTCTTGATCAGGCAGAGGCAAACGCAAACGATGCCATCGGACTTATCCAGACAGCTGAAGGAGCTCTTACAGAGACTCATGCGATGCTCGAAAGAATGACAACCCTTGCAACACAGGCTGCAAACGGAACCTATGCGACAACAGGTGACCAGGGTGTAAGCAGAAGTGATACTGCAAGAAACAACATCCAGTTGGAGATCAATGAGCTGGCAGAAGAGATCACAAGAATCGCCACAAGTACTGACTATAACGGAATCAACATTCTCAATAACACAAGTACAAAGACATTCCAGATCGGTCCTTCATCAGGT
>JAGAXP010000297.1 GCA_017940955.1 Oribacterium sp. | reverse complement strand
TGCAGACCTTTTTCTCCGCCACGTGTGCTGTTATAAAGCATTGGTATTGTTTCCTCCGTTTTCTAAAAGACTTTTGATCTTTGTTTTCATGAGATCAAATGCTACATCATTCATTCCACTGTTGATAACGATGTCGGCCTTTTGCTTTGTAGGCTCAACATAGAGATAATGCATAGGCTTCACAGTGGTAAGATACTGGGATGAAATATCCTCTACCTGCCGGCCTCTCTCCTTAACATCACGGATGATTCGTCTGATGATACGCTCATCCGCATCTGCCTCAACATATATCTTGATATCAAAAAGTGAACGCAGCTCAGGATTCTCCAGGACCAGTATGCCCTCAACTATAACTATCTTAGACGGTTTAAGGGAAACTGTTTCCGCAGTACGGTTGTGCTGGGAATAATCATATACCGGACACTGGACTGTCTCGCCTCTTCTCAGTGCTTTTAAGTGTGTTATGAGAAGGTCTGTCTCAAATGCATCGGGAGAATCGTAATTGCTCTTCTGACGGATCTCAAAAGGAACGCCATCGTTTGACTTATAGTAATTATCGTGATAAATAACAGTGACCTTGTCACCAAACTCTGCCTTGAGTCGGTTGGTAAATGTAGACTTGCCGGAACCTGAACCGCCGGCGATACCAATCATAATACAGCTCATCATTCATACCTCTATTGAAACGGATCCGAAAGATCCTTGGATTTACGTTTACACCATTTAAGCATATTAAACTATCCTTTTCAACCAAAGATAAAAGAAAAACCGGGTACTCGACCCGGTTTCATAAATCTAGGTTATGCCACAGATAGTATTTTCAGGCATATTTTCTTCTCTGTTATTTTTTTAAATACATAAACCGCCAGTACCCCGGCAAGAACTCCTGAGGAATCAAGCACCACATCCCTGATAAGTCCCGCTCTTCCGGGCACGAACAGCTGGTGGAACTCATCGGTCACAGCATAAAAGGCGCCGAATACGAAGGCGGCCTTCTGCCTTTCCATGAATGTACACTCCACAAACTCTCCCACCGATAAACTGAGAAGCAGCCCCAACAGGGCATACTCCAGGGCATGTGCGGTCTTTCTGACAAAAAAGTCTATATTCCCGGCCATTATCCGTCTTTCATCCTCTGAAAGATCCACATATCCCGGAACACATATGCTTTCCACCATCTGTCCTATAAAAAGACTTGTTTCCGTGGACTCATCCGCAGGCTGGGACGAAAACATAAATATCGCCAGCATCCATAGCACCGTCAGAATCAGTACGGTTTTTCGTCCATTGGTTTTTATCGTCATATTACTACCCCTCTCTGAGCTTTATTTTTCTGTGAGGTGTTATATGCCTTTTACTCAGATACAGCATAAAAACAGCAAGCGCCCAGAAGGTGATAAAGATCCCCGGCAGCATGCGATTATCCGGTATGCCGATCTGGGCTCTTAAGATCACTGCCAAAAGCATAACTGTATAGCTCAGAAAAATCATCACATAAGCCACAGCTGTTGCCGCTGCGGTAGTTGTGAAGAAGGAGCTCACCATGATCCCTATGCTTGAGCAGAAAACCGAGGACGTCAGAAGAAAGAGGAAAAATACAGAAAGCTGGTACCAGGTTATACCACCGTAGATATAGACGGTGGCAAGTATAGGCGCCGAGGTAAATACCAGTAACAGAAGGGTGCTGAGTGCCCCCAGAAGCTTTCCGATGACTATGTCCCAGGGGTCAAGCTGTGTGGTCAGCAAAAGCCCCAGTGTTTTTCTTTCCCTTTCCCCTGAAACAGAGGTTGCCGTAAGTGCAGGTGTTATAAGCAGTACGAGAAGGATCTCGGCAACTGCCGCAATATAGTATATACGAAGAAAACTTACATAGGATATCTCCCCTGTCACTCTGGCGCTTCTTGTTATGTAAAAAAGATTCATAAGAACCAGTATGGAAAGGCTTCCGTTCACAAGAGTCACCAGTACAGGCAGGGTGAATCTTCTTGCACTTGTTATCTCATCCTTCAGAAAAATCGGATTCAGCCTCATAGTAGGTCACTCTCCTTTCCTCCCTTGTTCCTGTGAGCTGAAGGAACAGGGACTCTAAATTACCTTTCTCACGATGAAAGCCTCTGACAGGAACTCCTGCCTCCACCAGTCTTTTAAGCAGATTGGATTCATCCTTTTTTGACCCGGAATAGGTTATGAGCAGTTCGTTGTTCCTGATGCTTACAGAGCGAACCATCCTGTCGTTCCTAAGGGCCTGCAGAGCAGAGCCCAGGCTTCCTGCGATGGAGATAATGATGGGGTTTGACGCATTGACCTGATCCAGTACATCCTCTATCTTTCCCTCCATCACCATTTTGCCCTGATCTATGATCCCGATATCCGTACAGAGCTCAGATATCTCATTCAGCACATTTGAAGATATGATAATGGTCTTTCCTGAATCAGCCAGATTTGCGATTATCTGCCGGTACTCAAATGTGGTGTTGGGATCCAGCCCCGCAGTCGGCTCATCTAGAATCAGTATCTTCGGATCATGAATGAGGGCTCTGGCGAGGCTGAGCTTCTGCTGGGCGCCTCTGTTCAGGGAATCCATAAACTGGGACTGTCTTTCCTGAAGCCCCACCATATTAAGAAGATTCTGAATACGGCGCTTGGTTTTGGAATCCCTCATATCATAGCAATCCGCAAAAAAATCCATATATTCTATGATTCTCAGATTAGGATAGCTTCCGGTGTAGTCCGGCACATATCCTATTCTTCTTTTCAATCGACGCACATTGGAACCTGCTTCCATGTCGTCCACCATGACCCTGCCCTCGTCCGGATATTCCAGACCGCACATCATCTGTATGGCCGTTGTTTTACCAGAACCTGTCGGGCCCACAAAGCCGTACATGGCGCCATCCTCAATATGCATCGTGAGACCATCCAGCGCATTCATATGTCCATAGCTCTTTTTTACGTTTTCCAAAGCTATCATTGACAGCCTCACCTCCTTTTATGTTAATGCTTTTCAGGCACCCTCTCCGGAAGACTCAGGGGTGGTTTCACCTGCTTCCGGAGTTTCGGTACCGTTTACTGTATCGGAATATGACTCATTCGGAATACTTGCCACAGATGGAGCGGTCTCTTCAACCACTACCGTTCCGTACAAATCTGCAGAATATGGTCCCGTCTCATTGGGCACAGCCGAAGGATCCTCACCCTCTCCCATGCCGTCAGCTTCAAGGATCTGATTTATCACCGCTACATTTTCTCTTACGGTAACAGTTATCATAGGCAGATATCTTCTCTCATCGATTCCGGAATTCTGCTCTGCAGAGGTATACTTCACAACGAGAACATTATCCTCACTCAGATAGGATGTAAGTTCCCTTCTGTTCAGCACGCCATCTCCTATATCCATAACATCAAATCCT
>JAGAXP010000296.1 GCA_017940955.1 Oribacterium sp. | reverse complement strand
TATTTTGAAGAAGTTAATCGTGAACCAGTGGTCTATCATTGGACTTACAAAATGGATGAGATTAGCGAAGAGGAAGCAACTGAAGCTGGAGTAAAATCCAATGAAGAATGTAACAGTTAATTATTATTCGGTGTACTAGATCTGTTAGCATTTACGTAAAAGATGGACTTGTGCAAGAGGTTAGATGCTTTAACTTACATTAAAGGACTGTTTGAATAATTGTCATTTAGTTTGTATACATAGAGCGAGGTATTGTTATGAACGGAAAAAATGCAAGAACAAGACTTATTCTTCAACTTGAAAGAATAATAGCAAGCCAATTCCATCAGAAAAATCTAATGGGTGGAAAAAATATAGGTAACCGGTTCAGTATCTTAGAGACGGTATGCCATATAAATGTACTGGCAATGGAACAGCTAACGTTAATGATTCAGGAATAAGAACAATGAAATATCAGTTCGGGTCTCTACATTAGATATCCGTATGATTGTTCCGCTTATGCTGTATAAATCATTTTTCTTCATCGATCACAATCCTCCAATCTGAAATGCCGTGCCTTTACCAATACTGTCTTGAAGCATCTAACAACTTTATAGTCATTGGTTTGGTTAGCCTCTTCCGGCAAACACACTCCCGGACCATAAGAGCTCCCTCTGCCTTTGTACACACAAAATCCGATGTATATTCTCCTTCTTCCAGTCCTGCCATATGTACGTTGCATTGGAATTCAGTCACATCGCTGTCAGATGCCAAACGCTCAGCATATGCAGCTTGTATAGGATCATAAGTCCTACATACCTCCTTACATTTTGGAATGTTACGCTTCTCGCACCTTTCCTTGTAATTCCTCTTTCTCATGTCCTTTGGTCTCCTTTCTTGCAGGGTACAAAGGTTTCCCAAAAACACTCTCAAATCCCCAAAAACGTTCCCAAAAACGAAAATTTTCCCAAAAATGTTTTTTCAGTTTGTTAAATCCTTTGAAACTTCAGTGTTTTCAAGGGATATAGCCATTTTCCATAAATTCCAAAAACGAATGTAGGAAAATATACTATATCCCCGGGCATCTTTACCCTCGGATCCGTCTCGCGATCCCAACCTATTTCATTAACTCCCAGCTGGATTTCGGTCACTTATAAGGTCTTACAATACTTGGAATTACATAAAAAATGACCCTATAACCCGGTAAAGTTATAAGGTCGATATTAGTTGGGTCAATAAATGTTAGACGTTATTGCCTTGGAACAATTCGGCTGCCAGCTTTTTAAATGCCGGAATAGACCTCTTTATCATGTCGTACGATACGCAGTAAGCGAGTCTGACATATCCGGGGCAGCCGAATGACTTTGCCGGAACCAGAATGATGTGATATTTCTTGCCCATGGCAACAAAATCATCCTCTTCAGGTGTAGGCGACTTGATAAGCATATAGAATGCCCCGTCAGGTCTTACAACTTCAAAACCCATCTTTGTCAGCTCCTCATATAGAAGAGTTCGGTTCTTATCATAGAATTCAAGATTTGCCGGGATATCCAGACATCTTGCAACTACCAGCTGAAAAAGAGACGGTGCGTTAATATAGCCGAGACATCGATTGGCTACAACAAGTGCCGAGATCACCTCGTCATAATAGTCAATATTTTTTGAAACCGCCATATATCCGATTCTTTCTCCCGGAAGAGAAAGAGTCTTACTGAAGGAATAAAGGAAAATACTGTTCTTAATGATATTAGGTATATACGGGACATTCTGTCCGCCGTACACAAGCTCACGATATGGTTCATCTGCAATGACGTATATCGGATGTCCAATATCCTTCTCTGCTTCTACGATAATATCATTAAGCTTTCTCAGGGTTTCTTCGGTATATACAACACCTGAGGGATTGTTCGGATTATTTATAATGATGCACTTGGTTTTTTCATTAATAAGTGGTCTCAGTGCCTCGAGGTTAAGCTGGAAGGTCTCTGTATCCGCAGGAACCACAACAAGATTGCCTCCGAAATTACATACATAGCTTCTGTATTCACCAAAGAAAGGTGCAAATGTTATCACCTCGTCATCAGGTCCCAGGAGGCTTCTGAATACACAGTTCATGCCGCCTGCGGCACCGCAGGTCATGATTATATCCTCTGCATCATAAGAAGTTCCGTTTTTCCTGTTAAGGCTGTCGGCAACAGCTTTTCGAACATCATTGAAACCTGCATTCTTCATGTATCCATGGACAATGTTTCCATCGGTGTTATCCAGGATATCTTCGATGGCATCTCGAACTTCATGAGGCACAGGCGATGCGGGATTTCCTAGACTGAAGTCGTAAACATTATCCGCGCCTACCTCTGCAGCCATCTGCAGGCCTTCTTCAAAAAGCTTTCTAATCGTAGAACTTCCAGCTACCAGACGTTCCATATTCTTTGATATAACCATGGTTCAGAACCTCACTTTCAGATATTATTTAAGATTATAACATTGCGTTTAACAAAACTAAAGAAAGATGCATCTCAAAAAACGTGTATAAGTAGATATTTATTTTATATCTGTCATTACTGCATTTATTACTATTTCCCTTTTAAAATCACGCATTCTTCATCATCAATATAATTCCTATATTTTTTAACTTCTATATAGGTACATCCATTTACGCAGAGAAAATGGAGAAGATTTTTGCTTGATATAAATCAAATACACCTGTCTTCATTTGTAATATCTTATTTCTTTTACCGATTTATGTTGCCCTCAGGTTCACAATTGATTAAAATAGGCGTTGATGTTGTATCAAATTAAAGACAATGTTTTTCGGATGTGTGATATTTCATCACTATTTATGATGCCGGATGAATGCAACGGAATGGAGATTAGTATGAATCGAATAAATGACAGGCGTAATGTTTCCATGATGATGGATTTATATGAACTCACCATGGCAAATGGTTATTTTCTGGAAGAAAGAAATGATACAAAAGTAGCATTTGATGTTTTTTACAGAAGAAATCCTGATCAGGGTGGTTTTTCTGTTTTTGCAGGTTTGGAGCAGGTTCTTCAATATCTTGAGGATATGCATTTTGAGGCTGAGGATATAGCCTACCTGAGAAGCCTCAATCTTTTTGATGACAGATTTCTTGACTGGTTATCGGACTTTCACTTCCATGGTAATGTTTATGCCTTTCCTGAGGGAAGTATCATTTACCCTAATGAGCCGATTATTACAGTTGTGGCTGATCTCGTTGAAGCTCAGCTTATTGAAACCGAGCTTTTGACCCAGATCAATCACCAGAGTCTGATTGCAACAAAAGCACGCCGTATAGTTAAGGCTGCCAACGGCAGAGCCGTATCTGATTTCGGTGCAAGACGCGCACATAACAATGATGCCGCAATTTACGGCGCAAGAGCTGCTGTTATCGGCGGTGTAAACAGCACAGCAACAGTTTCCGCAGGACAGTATTTTGATATCCCTGTTGGCGGCACCATGGCTCACAGCTGGGTTATGTATTTCGGTGATGAGTTAACTGCATTCAGAAAATTCGCAAAGATCTACCCGGATAACTGCATACTTCTGGTTGATACCTATGATGTTTTGGATTCCGGTATTCCCAATGCAATCACTGTCTTCAGGGAAATGAGAGAACAGAACATTAAATCAAAGAGTTTTGGAATACGTATCGACAGCGGAGACCTTGCATATCTTTCAAAAGAGATCAGAAAGATGCTCAATGAAGCCGGATTTCCTGATGCAAAGATCGTTATTTCCAACAGCCTCGATGAAAATACCATGACTTCTATTCTCGCTCAGGGTGGCCAGGTAGATGCATTTGGTGTCGGTGAGCGTCTGATCACATCCCGTTCGGAGCCTGTTTTTGGTGCAGTATACAAGCTTTGTGCTGTTGAGGAAAACGGGGTAATGCAGCCTCGTATCAAAGTTTCTGAAAGTGTAGACAAGATAACCAATCCCGGACTTAAGGAAGTTTATCGTATCTACAACGAAGAAGGCCGTGCCATCGCTGATATGATAGCCAATAAAGATGAGGTTGTAGATCTCTCCAAGCCTTACAGGTTTGTGGATCCTTTAAAGCCCTGGAAAATTCGCAGATTCGAAAACTGTACCGCAAAGAAAATGCAGAAGCTTGTGATGGAAAACGGAAAGAGAACCGAACCCGAGGTTCCTGCAAAGGAAATAGCTGCTTATGTAAAGCATCAGCTTTCCAATGAGATCTGGGAAGAGGAACAGCGTTTTGAGAATCCGCACATCCATTTCCTGGACATGACTCCTAAGTACTACGAAATGAAGATGGAGATGCTGTCAAAAGATGACAATAACTAAAATTTGATGTTGACACTCGCTTATACCGCGAGTATAATCTGCTTTGTTGGTCGAAAGAACCAACGAAGTGCGCGAGTAGTAGAGTGGTACTACGTCGCCTTGCCAAGGCGAAGATCGCGGGTTCGATCCCCGTCTCGCGCTTCTCAAGAACCTCAGGAGAACCTGAGGTTCTTTTTTTCGTTACTTCACCTTGATTTTTAATTAAGAGGAACCACTCAGTTTTGATCGGTTCAATGGAGGTTCCCGGTATTCCTCCTGATCTATTAACGCTGTTTTTTGAGCCTTAATATCTGACACACAGATGCACATCTATATGGCACCTTTGAACCGACTGCTCTGTCGGCATTAAAAAAGCCCGGTACTTTCTACCGAGCTTTTTAACGTCTGACCCAATCCAGATTATTCCCCGAGTGCTTTTATTATTTATAACCTATTCTACATCCGCAAGAGCCAATGCACCTTCTTCGCCTGTTCTGATCTTAACAACATTATCAAGGCTGTAAACGAAGATCTTGCCATCACCGATGTGGCCTGTGTAAAGAGTCTTCTTTGCCACCTCAATAACATCCTTAACCGGAATCTTGCTGACTACGATGTCAAGCTTGATCTTAGGAAGAAGTGTGGCATCCATTTCTACGCCTCTGTACATCTCACCTGATCCCTTTTGAACACCGCATCCCATAACCTGTGTTACAGTCATACCGGTTACACCGAGGTCATTCATGGCCTTTCTGAGTTTATCGTAACGTGATAACTTTGCAATGATAGTTACTTTATAAATACCACTTTCCGCATGAGAAGGGGCAGATACAACCTGAACAGCTGCTCTCTTCTGGAATTCGGAAGCTTCTTCGTATTCACTTACTCCGAGATCTGTATTCTCATTTACAGACATACTTAAGGTGTTGGATATATCCATGATGGAGAAACCTGAATATGCAGAAGCAAGACCATGCTCAGTTGAATCAAGTCCGCGAAGCTCCTCTTCTTCAGTTACTCTGAGGCCAATAAGGGCTTTGATTGCAAAGAAAGTTCCGGTAATAGTCACTGCTGTCCATAATGCTGTCGAAAGCATTCC
>JAGAXP010000295.1 GCA_017940955.1 Oribacterium sp. | reverse complement strand
GCGGTTATCATTTTTTCCCTTTTTGACAGAAGTACAGGTTCAAAGGTGGATGTCAAAAAAATCGTCATTAATATCCTTACAAATCCTCTGATAGTAGGTGCCATTGCCGGAAGTATATTTAAATTTGCGGGCTGGCAGATTCCGACATCTGTAATGAAACCCATCGGTGATTTTGCGTCCATGACTACACCGATTTCCATCTTCATACTGGGTGCAACACTTTCACTGCCTGATATAGGCAAGAATGTCAATGTTATTGTTACTACCATATTCTTAAAGCTTATAGCAGTGCCTGCATTTATACTTGTGCTGATGTATATGATCGGCTACAGGGGACCTGAACTCTTCATCGCTTTCAGTCTTTATGCCACCCCTATTGCCGGAGCTTCTTTTCCTATGGCTCAGAACATGGGCGGAGACGGGGAGCTTCAGGGTCAGCTTCTTGCCATAAGTACTGTTTTATCACTGTTCACCATATTCTTCTGGATAATGAGTCTCACAGCGGTGGGCATTTTCTGATGCTGCAGATTTTAAGGTGACAGTTCGGTCGACGGACTATGGGGACGGGGGTTGTCGCAAAATGGTTGATTTTGATGGCTGCTATCATTTTCAACTATATCAAAAGCATAAATCATCAAAGATATAATAAACCGTGGGAAATCCATGAAAATATGGTAAATTAGTCAGGTGGATCATGATATTTCAGCGGGACATTAATGATACATGAATGAAAGAATATCTAAGAATTTCAGATGTTTTTTCGCGTTGACTACGAAAGACATCATTTCTATAATGTTCCATGAAATAATGACAGATTTTTATCAGTTTATATTCGGTGGGCTTTTGGTTCCCGGACACAGGAGGATATACCAATGGATCTTTCATTTAAAGAAGGCGTTTTAAAAGCATTTGAAGAGAAATTCGGCGCATCAGATGGCGTAAAGTGCTATTTTGCACCAGGACGTGTAAATCTCATCGGAGAGCATACCGATTATAACGGAGGTCATGTTTTCCCCTGTGCACTTACTATAGGAACTTATGCAGCGGCAAAAAAGAGAGATGACCGTAAGCTTCGTTTTTACAGTGTGAATCTCGACAAAACCGGTGTTATAGAAACATCGCTTGATGAATTCAAACCTTTAAAAGATGATAATTGGACATCCTACTTAAAGGGAGTTATGTGGGCCTTTGAAAAGAGAGGCTTTAAGATGGACCGGGGTCTTGATATAGCTATCTATGGAAACATTCCCAATGGTTCAGGTCTTTCCTCCAGCGCATCCATCGAGGTTCTTACAGGCTTCGTTTTGAGAGAGCTTTACGGCTTTGATGTAACAAATGTTGATCTTGCCGTCATTGGACAGGATGCGGAGAACAACTACTGCGGTATGAACTGCGGAATCATGGATCAGTTCGCAAGCTCCATGGGTAAAAAGGATAATGCTATCTTCCTGGACTGTGCCACACTGAATTACGAGTATGCTCCCGTGGTTTTAAACGGAATGAAGCTGGTGGTTACCAATACAAACAAGAAGCATAAGCTTGTGGGCTCAGCTTACAATGACAGAAGAAGAGAATCCGAGGAGGCAAGAGAGATACTTGCTTCCGTTGCAGGGATAAAGACACTTGGTGACCTTAGCAACGAGGATTTTGAAAAGCATAAGGGTGCCATCAAGGATCCGGTTGTTCAGAAGAGAGCAAAACATGCGGTTTATGAGAATAACCGTACATTGACAGCTGTTGCAGCATTAAAAGCCGGAGACATTGATACCTTCGGAAAGCTTATGAATGCTTCACATGTTTCCCTGAGAGATGATTTCGAGGTTAGCTGCGAGGAGCTTGACATCCTTGTGGAAGAGGCCTGGAAGGTACCCGGAGTTCTCGGCTCACGTATGACCGGCGGCGGATTCGGAGGCTGCACAGTTTCCATCGTAAAGGATGAGGCGGTTGAAGACTTCAGGAAGCTTGTGGGTGAAGCATACAGAAACCGTGTGGGTTATGACTGTACCTTCTATGTGGTAAGCATCGGCGACGGTCCACAGGTGGTTTAAATAAGTAATGAGAGGAGACTATATGAGAATTCTTGTAACAGGCGGTGCCGGATATATCGGAAGCCATACATGTGTTGAGCTTCTTAACGAAGGCTACGAGGTAGTTATCATTGACAATCTTTACAATTCAAACCAGAAGGCAGTTGACCGTATCGAAGAGATAAGCGGAAAGAAGGTAAAGTTCTATCAGGAGGATCTTCTGGACAGAGCAGCCGTTAAGAAAATTTTCGATGAGAATGAGATAGATGCAGTTATCCATTTTGCGGGACTCAAGGCTGTAGGTGAGTCAGTTCACAAGCCGGTTGAGTATTACCGCACAAATATCGGTTCAACCTTGAATCTTGTTGAGGAGATGCGTGCTCACGGAGTAAAGAATATCATTTTCTCAAGCTCCGCTACTGTTTACGGAGATCCTGCCGAAATCCCTATCACAGAGAACTGTCCTAAGGGAACCTGCACCAATCCTTACGGCTGGACCAAGTGGATGCAGGAGCAGATCCTTACAGATGTTCATACAGCAGATCCTGAGTGGAATGTTATCCTCTTAAGATATTTCAATCCTATCGGAGCTCATGAGTCAGGTCTCATCGGTGAGGATCCTAAGGGCATTCCTAACAACCTTCTTCCTTATGTTGCACAGGTTGCCATCGGAAAGCTTCCGGAGATCAATGTATTCGGAAATGACTACGATACACCTGACGGAACCGGAGTTCGTGACTACATCCATGTAGTTGACCTTGCAAAGGGACATGTTAAGGCTATCGAGAGATTTGCAAAGAATGACGGTGTATTTGTATGCAATCTCGGAACAGGACATGGTTATTCTGTTCTTGATGTTATCCATGCTTTTGAGAAGGCTTGCGGTAAGGAGCTGCCTTATGTTATGAAGCCAAGACGTGATGGTGATATCGCGACCTGCTATTCAAGTCCTGCTAAGGCAGAGAAGGAGCTCGGCTGGAAGGCGCAGTTCGATCTCGAGGATATGTGCAGGGATTCCTGGAACTGGCAGCAGAAGAATCCTAACGGGTATAATTCGTAATTCGGTGAAATGGTACAGAAAATGCAAGGGACGTGTGGCGGCCCACGAGATTGAAAGAACATCGCGGCTGTTGTGTTCGCCCCTGTCGCACTCACGTGCGCCCGGATGCGAACACAACATCCACGATGTTCTTTCAACTCGCAAGCCTAGCCACCCATCCCTTGCATTTTCTTCCGATTGTGGCTTAATAAACGTTTTTGAAGGTGCAAATATATGGATTTACAGTGTGGAATAAAAAATTTAGTTGCGTATGCGTACAGAACTACGCTTATAGAGGAAGAAGACATTACATGGGCGCTTAATACGGTGGCGCTGAATTTGAAGGTGGATGAAGTGACCTCAACTAAGGATGAGGTTCTGGAAGAGGCGGAGAAGATTCCGTTTGATGAGGTTGAGGCAGAGGAGTTTAAGACTACTACGGAAACCGGGATTGTTGATGATGGGTCATATCTTGAGAATGTTCTGAAGGTGCTCAATGATTATGCGGTGGAGCATGGTCTTACGGAGGGGGATTCCGTTGTATACAGAGACCTGTTTGATACAAAGCTTATGGGGGCTCTGACGCCCAGACCTTCAGAGGTTCAGGCAAATTTCTCGGATCTTTATGAGGAGGATCCGAAGGTTGCTACTGACTGGTACTATACATTCTGCAGAGATACTGATTATATAAGACGCTACAGAGTAAAGAAGGATCTGAAGTGGAAGACTGAAACAGAGTATGGGGAGCTTGACATTACCATAAATCTCAGTAAGCCGGAGAAGGATCCGAAGGCTATTGCGGCAGCAGGAAAGGCAAAGCAGACGGGGTATCCCAAGTGTCAGCTTTGCTGTGAGTGCGAGGGTTATGCCGGACGTGTTGATTATCCGGCAAGAGAGAATCACCGTATCATCCCTATCGAGATCCAGGGCCAGGAGTGGGGATTCCAGTATTCACCATATGTTTACTACAACGAGCATTGCATCGTTCTGAATACCAAACATACTCCGATGAAGATCGATAAGAGCGCATTTTTGAAGCTTTTCGATTTTGTCCGTCAGTTCCCGCACTATTTTGTGGGTTCCAATGCTGACCTTCCCATAGTCGGTGGTTCCATCCTTGCGCATGAGCATTTCCAGGGCGGAAACTATGAGTTCGCCATGGCAAAGGCTCCTGTAGAGAGAAGCTTCGTTGTACCGGGCTTTGAGGATATTAAGGCCGGAGTTGTAAAATGGCCGATGTCGGTTATCCGTCTTACCGGTGAGAATATTGCAAAAATAGCTGATCTTGCGGATCATATCCTCGGGGCATGGAGGGGCTACACTGATGAAGCTGCATTTATCTTTGCAGAGACTGACGGTGTTCCTCACTCAACCATCACTCCCATAGCGAGAAAGGTTGGGGAAGAGTACCAGCTTGACCTGGTGCTTCGAAACAATATCACTACTGATGAGCATCCTCTTGGGGTTTATCATCCTCATGCTAAGCTTCACCACATAAAGAAGGAAAACATCGGACTCATAGAGGTTATGGGCCTTGCTGTTCTTCCAAGCCGATTAAAGCAGGAGATGGCAGAGCTCAAGGAAGCATTCCTTTCCGGTAAGGACTTAAGGGATATTCCTGAGCTTGAGAAGCACGCAGACTGGTTCGATGAGTTTATGGAGGAGTATTACAGACGTGACATCGAGGTCAATGCCGAGAACTTCGACGATATCCTCCGGGATGAGATCGGAAAGGTCTTCATGCATGTCCTTGAAGACGCAGGAGTTTACAAGCGTACCCCTGAGGGACAGGCTGCATTTGACAGGTTCATTAAAACACTTTGATATGAAAAAAAGAAGCTTCATGCCATTGGCATGAGCTTCTTTTTTCGTCCGGTTAGATCATCGAAACACCAAAGGAGTTCACGAGACCGTCGATGGGCTGGCCAGCTTTACAAAGTGGGCACTCGTTGTAGTCGGCATAAGCATAGTCCGGGAGATCGTTTTTGCCGTAAACTGAAACTACCGGGATACCGTTGTAGGCAGTGATGGCACTGAATACAGCCGTAACACCGCTTAACTTGCCGCCATAGTACTTTACAGCCTCGATAACCTTGTTTATGGATTTTCCGGTGGAGACGGAGCCCTCAAGTATGAGAACATTCTTGCCCCTTACCATAGGCTTAATGTTGTCTCTGAAAATGATCTGGGAGTTGGTGTTGAACTCCGGCTTTATGATATAGATGGTCTTGTGGGCATTGGTATTCATGGCGCCGCTTTTTGTAAGTTCTTCTGCGATAAATGCGCCTATGACCTCTGTGCCTTCATCGCAAATTATGGTATCTACGACCAGACCGAAAAGGTATCTCTCCACAAGCTTAGCAGCTACAGTATGAGCTTCGGAAGCTCTGGTCTTGACTGTAGTAAGGTCTATATAATAGTTGGTGTGAGAGTGGTTTGTGGCGAAATGTCCCCTTGTAACCTTCAGTGGTAATGATATTCCCGTAACTTCGATTTTCTGATAGCTGTTTTCCATTTTTACTCCTTATCCTGTTTCCAGATGAAACATAATTTGATCATATTCTATGATCCGTGTCACGTAACCTGATGAATTCATTATATCATCTCGGTTAATAAAATAAATATTATTTTCAAAAATACATAAATTTGGAACATCATATCCCTGGATGTGATTTCGGATGAAGGAGACCGACGGATATGTAAGAAAAACGTAAGTATAAAAAAGAACGTACGTGTGGAAAATTCGGAGAAGAGAGGGTATTATTAAGAAAGCAGGTGGTTTTGATAAAATGCCACAGCTTGATAAAAATGTCATATTTATGATATAGTTCAAGAAATTGCGTGCAAAAAAGCAGCGGGATTTTGCTGTATTTTGATATCTGCGTACCGCTGAAATGAAGATATCAGCTTCGCGGATAGACGGTCTGCAGACAGGTAGGGGGAAAGCATTCCCTGCCTGATTAATAATAATTATTGCATTGCATTTTGCAATGCACGAGTTTTAAGGAGTTTTAAATGGCAGAGAAATACGATGCGTCGAGTATCACGGTCCTGGAGGGACTTGAACCGGTTAGAGTGAGACCCGGTATGTACATCGGTTCCGTAGGTTCCAGAGGTCTCAATCACCTCATCTACGAAATCCTGGACAATTCGGTGGATGAGCATCTGGCGGGATATGCCAAGAATATATGGATAACATTGGGAAAGGATGGCTCCTGTACCGTTCGTGATGATGGTCGAGGAATCCCTGTAGGCATGCATCAGAAGGGAGTTTCCGCAGAGCGAGTAGTCCTTACAACCCTTCATGCCGGCGGAAAGTTCGACAGCAAGGCATACAAAACCTCCGGCGGTCTTCACGGTGTAGGTTCATCAGTTGTTAATGCTCTGTCATCCTACCTGAGAATCCGTGTTTATCAGGACGGAAAGATTTCGGAAGATACCTATGAGCGCGGAAAACCGACAACAGAGCTTGTTAAGGGACTTCTCCCTGTTGTGGGAAAGACAAAGGAGACAGGAACAGAGACAACCTTTATCCCCGATCCGGAGATATTTGAAAAGACAAGATTCAAGGAGGACTGGCTTCAGTCAAGACTTCATGAGACTGCATACCTTAACCCGGAGCTTACCATCCATTATCGGGATAACAGAGATGAAGTTCCTGTTATTAAGGAATTCCATGAGCCTGAAGGAATCATTGCCTTTGTCAAGGATGTAAATAAAGAGAAGGAAAAGGTTACTCCCGAGATTTACTTCAAGGGTGAGTCTGAGGGAACAACCCTTGAGTGCTGTATCCAGTTTACGGATGACTTTGAGGAGAATGTTCACGGCTTCTGTAACAACATTTTCACCCAGGAGGGCGGAACCCATATCACGGGCTTCAAGACCAAGTTTGCCCAGCTTATAAACAGCTATGCAAGACAGCTTGGACTCCTCAAGGAAAAGGATGATAACTTCACCGGTGCCGATACCCGTAACGGTATGATGGCTGTAGTTGCCGTAAAGTATCCGGATCCTATTTTTGAAGGACAGACCAAAACCAAGCTTGCAAGCCAGGAGGCAGGAAAGCATGTTGCATCCATAGTGGATTCCGAGCTTCAGCATTATTTTGACAGAAATGTAGAGGTTGTAAAGTCTATCATAACCTGCGCAGAGAAATCAGCGAAGATCAGAAAGCAGGAACAGAAAGCCAGGAGCAATATGCTCAGCAAGTCAAAATACAGTTTTGACTCAAACGGAAAACTTGCGAACTGCATTTCCAAAAATCCGGAGGAGTGTGAGATTTTCATCGTAGAGGGAGATTCTGCGGGAGGTTCTGCAAAGAATCACAGAGACAGACGCACCCAGGCCATCCTTCCCCTTCGTGGAAAGATCCTGAACGTAGAGAAAGCTTCCATAGATAAGGTCCTTGCCAATGCTGAGATCAAGACCATGATCAACACCTTTGGCTGCGGATTCTCAGAGGGCTACGGCAATGACTTTGATATCACAAAACTCCGCTATGACAAGATCATCCTTATGACCGATGCGGATGTTGATGGTTCACATATCGATACCCTGCTCCTTACCTTCCTTTACAGATTTATGCCTGACCTTATCACAGAGGGACATGTTTATGTTTCCATGCCTCCGCTTTATCAGGCTATACCTCACAATAAAAAAGAGGCACCGGAGTACCTTTATGATGAATCTGCACTTGTAAAGTATCAGAAGAACCACAAGGTTGGAAGCTATGAGCTGAAGCGATTCAAGGGTCTTGGTGAGATGAATCCGGAACAGCTTTGGGAGACAACCCTCAATCCGGAAAACAGAATTTTAAAGAGAGTTGAGATAGAGGATGGACGTCTGGCATCTGAGGTTACCAGCATGCTTATGGGATCAGAAGTTGGACCGCGCCGCGATTTCATTCACGATCATGCTGATGAGGCTGAGATTGACGCCTAAGAAACAGTTCATCAGATATATTTTTCGTATATGGCGGTTTTGTAAAAAACGTCCTATGTAAGCAGAATTCACAGGCATCACACAAATGATGACTGTGAGCCCCAAAGTAAAGAGAATAGATATAATTAAGGATTAATTATGGCAGAACAGATTTTAACAACCGAATATTCGGAGGAGATGCAGAAAAGCTACCTGGATTATTCCATGAGCGTTATCACGTCAAGAGCGGTACCGGATATTCGTGACGGGCTTAAGCCGGTACAGAGAAGAGTACTTTTCGACATGGATCAGCTTCATGCTAACCATGACCACCCAACCTACAAGTCAGCCCGTATAGTGGGTGACACCATGGGTAAGTATCACCCTCACGGAGATGCATCCATATACGATACACTGGTAGTCATGGCACAGGATTTCAAACGTATGCAGCCGGTTATCCATGGACAGGGTAATTTCGGTTCCATAGAGGGAGATTCCGCAGCGGCTCCACGATATACAGAGGCGAAGCTTGAAAAGTTTACCGACGACTGCATGCTGGCAGATCTTGATAAGTCAGTGGAGTTCCAGGCGAACTATGACGAGACATTGACTGAGCCGGTTGTGCTTCCTGCCAGAATCCCCTATTTCCTTTTGAATGGTTCCGAGGGTATCGCAGTAGGTATGGCTACATCAACACCAAGCCACAATCTGGGAGAGATCATTGACCTTATCCTTGCTTATCTCAGAAATCCTGCCATGGGAACTGCCGATATGATGGAGTATCTTAAGGGACCTGATTTTCCTACAGGCGGAATCATCGCCAACAAGTCAGAGCTTGTGGATATTTACCGTTCCGGAACGGGAAAGCTGAAGCTCAGAGGAAAGCTTGTATTCGAAAAGAAGGAAGGAAGATCCGACAGAGATAAGCTTGTGGTGACTGAGATACCATACACCATGATCGGTCAGGGTATCATGAAGTTCATGCAGGATACAGCACAGCTTGTGGAGAACAGAGTGCTTCCCGAAATCACAGACATTTCCAACCAGTCAGATAAGAACGGTATCCGCATCGTACTTGACCTTAAGAATGGCGCTGACATTGAAAGAATACAGAACGTCCTTTATAAGAAAACAAAGCTGGAGGATACCTTCGGCGTAAATATGCTTGCCATCAATGAAGGACGCCCGGAGACCATGTCTCTTCGCGGAATCATCAAGGCATACCTTAAGTTCCAGTATGAAATTCTCGGAAAGAAGTACAAGAATTTACTTGATGCCGAGATAGACAAGAAGGAGATTCAGGACGGTCTCATCAAGGCAGTTGACCTTATTGATGCCATCATTGCACTTCTCAGAAGCTGTAAGTCCCAGGCTGATGCAAAGAAAGCTCTTATGACGGGAGACATTGAAGGCATTAAGTTCCGTGACAGAGATAAAGAGTTTGAAGCAACCATCAGGGAGTTTACATTTACAGAGCGGCAGGCTCAGGCAATCCTGGACATGAAGCTCAGCAAGCTCATCGGTCTCGAGCTTATCGAACTGAAAAAGCGTCATGCAGAGACTCTCAAGAAGATAAAGGAGTACAGGGGTATCCTTGGAAGCCGTGACCGTATGAATGAGGTTATCTCCGAAGACCTTATGTTCATAAAGTCCCAGTATGCAAAGCCCAGAAGAACTCTTATAGAGGACGGCAGGGAAGCGGTATTCAATGATAAGGAAGTCCAGGAAATAGACGGATACTATGTTCAGGACAAGTTTGGATACTGCAAGATGATAGATGATGCTACTTACCAGCGTAATCAGGAAGCTCTTGAGTCCGAAAGCAGGTTTATCTTCAAGTGTAAGTCGACAGACAGAGTGCTTATATTTACCGATAAGGGCAATATGCATCAGATAAAGTGCCAGGATGTGCCTCTCGGTAAATTCAAGGACAAGGGTATACCTATCGACAATATCAGTAAGTACAATGCAAATGACGAAGAGATCGTTTATGTAAATGTCAAATCGGTACTTAACGGCAAGACTCTTGTATTCGCTACAAAGGACGCTATGGTGAAGCTGGTTGAGGCAAGCGAGTTTGAAACCGCGAACAAGCTTGTGGCTGCCACAAAGCTTAACGATGGTGATAAAGTGGTAAGCATTCAGGTGATGGGTTATGAGACGGACATCGTATTCAGAACCGGAGACGGTTATTTCCTGAGATGCTCTCTCAGTGATGTACCTTTACAGAAGAAGAACAGTAAGGGAGTTGTTGCCATCAAACTCGGAAAGGGTGATGAGCTGAGAGATGTCTACCTTATGGGCGTTGATCCTGTGGATATAAAGGTAAACGGAAAGATGCTGTCACTTAACAGACTTAAGCTTGCCAACAGGGCAGGAAAAGGGACTAAACATTAAACATAATCGCGGGTTATGGTAAAAAAATCGACATATAATTCACGTTATAGCCATAGCTTAAACTAGATATAATTAAAAGTTTATTGATTTACATAGCTTTTAGTAATATAAAAGAGCAAAGGGATATTTTTTGCATTAATCAGAAGGGCTGAATATATCGGCATCTGTATGTCGGAAATAACCGGTGAATAACAGGCATTTATAGAACCGAGATGCCAGGCCTTTGTTTGTCAGAAGCAATCGGTGAAAAGTGCGTCTATAGAAGAGGAGAAAACAGTTATGGAGAAATTAAAAGTTGGCGTTCTCGGTGCAACAGGTATGGTTGGACAGAGATTCATCACACTTCTTGAGAATCACCCATGGTTTGAGCTTACAACACTTGCTGCTTCACCAAGATCTGCAGGACAGACCTATGAGAAGGCGGTTGAAGGAAGATGGAAGCTTGATGTTCCGATGCCCGAGTCGGTTAAGGGCATGATCGTAAAGGACGTTTCCAAGATTGATGAAGTTGTAAAGGACGTCGATTTTGTATTTTCTGCAGTAGATATGAAGAAGGATGAGATCCGTGTTTTTGAGGAGGCTTATGCCAAGACAGAAACTCCGGTTGTCTCCAACAATTCTGCTCACAGATGGACACCGGATGTTCCTATGGTAGTACCTGAGATCAACCCGGATCATTATCAGCTTATCGAGGCTCAGAAGAAGAGACTCGGTACAACCCGCGGATTTATCGCTGTTAAGCCTAACTGTTCCATTCAGTCATATGCACCGGCTCTTGCCGCATGGCGTAAGTTCGAGCCATACGAGGTTATCGTTTCCACATATCAGGCTATTTCCGGCGCAGGAAAGAACTTTGAGTCATGGCCTGAAATGGAGCATAATATCATTCCATATATCGGCGGTGAGGAAGAAAAGTCAGAGAAGGAGCCTTTGAGAGTACTTGGTACCTTTAAGGGTGATCATATCGAGCTTGCTGAGGATATCAGGATCTCCGCACAGTGCATCCGTGTTCCTATCCTCAATGGACACACTGCAACAGTATTTGTTAAGTTCCGCAAGAACCCGACAAAGGAAGAGCTTGTACAGGCGCTGAGAGAGTATTCAGGTGAGCCTCAGGCACTTAAGCTTCCTTCAGCTCCCGAGCACTTTATACAGTATCTTGAGGATGATAATCGTCCGCAGGTTGCTCTCGATGTTAATTACGAGAGAGGTATGGGTATCTCCATCGGGCGAATCCGTGAGGATTCCATCTATGACTGGAAGTTTGTAGGTCTCAGCCACAATACACTTCGCGGCGCAGCAGGCGGTGGAGTTGAGGCGGCAGAGTACCTTGCAGCCAAGGGATATATTACAAAGAAATAAAACGGATTCTGAATTAAGTAGTTCAGCCGGTGACATGTAATTCTGATCCGGCAGACATCCAATATAAAAAACGTCAATGATTAACGTTTTATATTGGATGTCTGCCGGATCTTTTTTGTAACAGTTCAGCCAGGATGCCTTATTTTCGCAGTGAACAAGGCATTACATTGACCCATATTCCGGTTACCAGCATTTGAGTCATCCTGAATGGCTGGTTATAATGACTCAATTTCAGATAATCAGGATTTGGGTCATTCTGAATAGCAGGTTATAATGACTCAATTTTAGATAATCAGGATTTGGGTCATTCTGAATAGCAGGTTATAATGACTCAATTTTAGATAATCAGGATTTGGGTCATTCTGAATAGCAGGTTACATTGACTCAATTTTAGGTAATCAGGATTTGGGTCATTCTGAATAGCAGGTTATAATGACTCAATTTTAGGTAATCAGGATTTGGGTCATTCTGAATGGCAGGTTACATTGACTTATATTCTGAATTCTGAGTTTTAAGGTCAATTAGTGGTTCCAATAACTCCGGATGGTGGGGAAAAGAGCCGACCACGGTCTTCGCGAACCATTGC
>JAGAXP010000294.1 GCA_017940955.1 Oribacterium sp. | reverse complement strand
GTGGATTACACAGATGATATAGGAGTTAATTTAAAAAATCCGAGAGGCTGTCCACAACAGCGTCTCGGATCCTTTGAAAATTAAATTTTTAAATTCAGCGTTTTTAACAATATGAAATAGTAGGGGTGTGAACAGTAACTAACAAACACGTCATGCTGTCTTTCTCATTAGCTATACATCTTCATGATACGTAGGTACCACTTCTTTGACAAGTTTTTTGATTTCCTGACTTTCGTGCTTTGAATCATCATCAAGCACTTTGAGCTTCTCCATAAACTTATCATCATCCATCTCTATCGGATGTCCTATATAGATAAGTTCATTCTTGGTCTTCTGCATACCTTCTTCTCCCATAAGAAGCTCTTCATAAAGCTTTTCTCCGGGGCGAAGTCCTGTTATCTTTATAGGAATACCATTTTCATCAGGTGTGAATCCGGATAACTTAATCATATTCTTTGCAAGATCCAGAATCCTTACAGGTTTTCCCATATCAAGAACGAAAATTTCACCACCTTTTGCATAGTGGCTAGCCTCGAGAACAAGTGAAACCGCCTCTGGAATAGTCATAAAGTATCTAATGATGTTTTCGTCTGTTACTGTAACAGGACCACCTTCTGCAATCTGCTTTTTGAAAAGCGGAATAACGGAGCCATTGGAACCAAGTACGTTTCCGAATCTTACAGCCATAAATACCGTCTCAGGATGTTTTCTGCTCATCATTTGGATGATCATTTCACAAATTCTCTTGCTGGCACCCATAAGAGATGTAGGATTAACCGCCTTATCTGTAGATATAAGAAGAAATCTCTTAACTCCATTCTCCGCTGCAGCTTTAGCAGTTTTATAAGTACCCATAACGTTGTTCTTGATAGCTTCATTAGGACTCATCTCCATAAGGGGAACATGCTTATGTGCTGCTGCGTGATAGATTACGTCAGGATGATATTCTTTTATTACACTTTCTATCCTTGCTTCATTTCTCACTGACCCGATAAGTGTCACGAGGTCAAGTGCAGGATACTTACGCTTCAGCTCCTGTTCTATTGCATAGGCATTATTCTCATAGATATCAAAGATTATAAGCTGCTTTGGTTTTGCAGCAGCAATCTGTCTGCAAAGTTCTGAACCTATGGATCCGCCACCACCGGTGACCATAATAACTTTACCTTTGATGGCTTCGAATATTTCATCAAGGTTTATATGTATCTCATCTCTGCCTAAAAGATCGGTTATCTCAACATCTCTAATCTTAGCTATGGTCACTTCACCACTTACAAGCTGGCTTATACCCGGTACCGTTTGAACCTTACACCCGGTTTCCTTACATATATTAAGGATTTCCGCTTTTTCCTTAGGTTTTGCGGTAGGTATGGAAAAGATAATCCTATCTATATCATATTTTTTAACAAGCTCAGGGATATCATCTCTGGTTCCTTCTACCTTATGACCTTCAAGATACCTTCCCTGTTTAAGAGGGCTGTCATCAACAATTGTCTTTACAACAAACTCTCTCTTATTACTTAACTGCTGCTCCTTAAGTATTTCTCTGGCAGCCTGACCGGCGCCGACAAGGAGAACATTATCTACACCAACATCTTCCTGAACAAAGCGATCATCGTTTACGATATACCTTACAAGTCTATACCCAAATCGGATCATCACACAAAAGAAAAGGCTTATGATATATGCCATGAGAAGAACACTTCTGGGGATTTTGAAAGGTGACAGCATCTCAAATGCAGGCAATATCACTGCAAGAACAGCATACGCCAATATGATGTGCGCCACTTCTGAGATACTGGCGAATCTCCATATGCTGTGATAAAGCCTGAAAAAATAGTAGACCACAAAGGTTATCCCGATCGCAAATGGTATAAATACGATAACCTTATCTATCTCCTGTACAGGTGTTTTGGCAATCGAAAAATCAAATCTTATCCAGAGCGCCATAAAATAGGAAACTGCTATGGTGAAAGCATCCGCAAGAACTATCAGAAGCAGCTTCTCGATATACCTTCTTCTGAAGGTGCTTTTGTTTTCATCTGTCATAATACTTATCTCCCCTATAAATCTGTTTAACTATACAACTCTTTTTCTATTCTATTTCCATACAATTCCATACAAAAACTTCAATATTATATCATCTTCACTGTTCCATCTCAACAAAAAGAGCTATCGTTTAGGACTCACTATCCTATACGATAACTCTTTTCATGGTTTTATTCAACAATCTGTTCTTCTACAACATTTCCATCCACATCCTCGAAGGTCTTCTTTATCAGCTTTCCGTTTTCGTCATAACTAAAGTCCACCATAGCGTATTTTTCGGAAACGAGAACAGGATTGCCATCGGTACCAAAGTACTCTTCATGGATATTTTTCCTGTTTTCATTATAGGTACGAATCACCTTCCAGTAGCCGCTGACCAGAACTCTTTCATTATCAACACCATAAAAACAGTCCATATTGCAGTTGCCTGAGCTGTCATAGTCATACTCACGTCTGCTGATACCGGAGGTGCTGAGTGTTCTCTTTCCATCAAGATCAAAATACTCCTCCGATATTTTCTGGTTGCGGTCATTAAACTCACGTTTAACTTCAGCTATATTGGATGTATTGAGTACTGCCTCATCTTCTATTCCGAAATACTTCTCACTGACAGCATTACCATTGCTGTCACGTTCGTATTCTACCGCAGAAATGCCTGAGCCAAGCAATATCCTCTTTTCATCAGTATCATAATACTCTTCGCGGATTATCTGTTTTTTACTGTTGTAGGATCTGTGCCAGCAGGCATAACCCCAATCAGTGATGACAGGTTTTTCATCTGCACCTAGATACATATTCCTTATCACATTTCCAGCATCATCATATGACCGTTCATAACCGTAATAGCCTCCGCTTTGAAGGATCAGTTCTCCGTCAGTTCCGTAGTACAGTTCTTTTATGCACTGCTTCTTTTCATTAAACTCGTCTCTATATTTATGATACCTTTCATTATAAAGAACCGGCTCGTTTTGAATACCATAAAATCTTTGTTCTGTTACATTTCCGGCTTCATCGTAATCTCTCTCAACGATGGCATAGCCTTCTTTCTGAAGGATCAGATTTCCTTCAGTATCGTAGTATTCTGTTCTTATCCAACGGTTATCTTCATTAAATATTCTGATGTATTTAAAGTATGCCTCATTCGCCATGACAGGATTACCCTCAAGGTCATAATATGATTCAGAGATACGGTTTCCCGAAAAATCATACTCCATCTCAACAGAATGATAACCATCCGGAAGCTCTATAGGTTCACTGTCGATTCCATAGTAGCTTTCCTTTGTGACCTGTTTTTTTACATTGTATACCCTATGAGCCTCTGAGTATCCGTTGCTAATGAGAACAGGCTTAAAATCACTACCAAGATATCTCTGCATCACAGCTAAATCGCGGTCATCATAAGCATACTCAACGCCGTAGTATCCTTTGGATATTTCATAGGGGTTACCATCGAGATCGTAGTATACTTCATATATTGGTTTTTGATGAACGTTATAATTCGATTGTGTTATATACTTAGGAGTCTTACGGATTTCAATATTACTAATTCCTATTCTATAATTATCTTTTCCAAAAACAAGATATTCATATCCTTCTCCTACGGTTCCAACACTAAAACTGCTATCAATTATCGCACATCCATCTTCATCAAATTCTCCTAGAGTCACCTCCAAAAGCTGATCTATCCTCTGTCCATACATGTGACTAGTTCGAACACTTACTATTACATCATCATCAGACACTGCACTGAACTCCTTAGGATTTATCTTCAGAGAAAAGCTCACAGTATAAGTACCTGGATTCAATATTTCATAAGGACCATATATAAGAGACTTTTCATCTCCCTCGACCATCAATACCTTTTCTCCTTCATCTTCTATGATGTCGAGACCGTTTAATTGTGCCGCATTGTTAAGATTATATTCATGTCCAAAGGCATAATATCTATAAAATTTATAACCATCTTTTGAAAGGTCTGTTATAACGCTTTCATCATTTGAATATATTATTTTATCATCAGAGATTTCAGCAACTTGAAAACCAGCATCAAAAAGAGCAGGTAGTTCCTTATCCTTAGGTTCAAGAATAGTTGCATCCTCCATAACTCTATAACCCTCTCCTCTTAATGCACCATATGTAACATCATTAAGCATCAAATCATATAAAACAGGAGCATCATCTGAGTAAAAGTCACCATTTTTAACTTCAATTATTTTTTTTAGCGTCTCAATAGGTACTTCAACATCTGTAACCTTTGTTTTCAGATATTTATAGAATGATACCGTGCCGATAAACACGCTCATTACAAGTAAGCACAAGGCACCTATAGGCAAAACAACCGTTTTGATATTATCGCCTTTAAATATAATACATGCCGTTTTGAATAGAGCATGTGCCGCTACTATAAATATCATATAACATAGGAGCACCAGTGATTCCCTCACCAACTCTCTATCATCAAAACAAATCCGGATAGCTGTATCAACATATGCGTAAATCGTATTGTATACTAATGCATAGCCAATTAGCATCATGACAGCATACACAATCCCTATATATTTTTGTTTCTTTGTCAATGCTTCATTAATAATCAGCCTAAACCATGTCAAAGTAGCAATTATAGAGATAATTCCATATAGCACACGTATCCCTGATTGTCCTGATGTAAGCTGAAAATAATACAACCCTTTGAACAATAAATTCCAAATACCCGAGCCATAATTAATAACCAAAAGCGAAGTAACTATTAATATAATCGGCTCCTTCCACGGAGCACTTCCTACTATGCTTTTAATATTCTTTAAGAAGCCTTGCTTTTTATCATCATAATCAAAAAGCTTTTCTACATTAATCACCCTTAATCTAAGTGGGACTTCTTTACTCTTTTCAATTTCCAGCAGTGAATATCCCAAAGCAAATATGAAAATCAAAAAATATCTATAATGGAATACAGTAACCGTATACAAATACAGCGGTCCCAACATAAACAAAGCATATTTATGATTTGTTTTACTAAAGAATTGAAGCAAACCTATTAAGAACGGCAACATGCATATTAATCCAAGAACAATTCCTCCCTGTCCAAGAACCACTGCGATGGAATTACTGAAACCAATATCCTTCATTGCCTCTTCTGAAAAAAATGTTCTCGTCAAATCATCATTCAGATATCCTCCTGCAAGAAGCGGTTTACTCATAAATGCCTTTATAGCATAGACATAATCTGTAAAATGTTTGTTTGCCATTAAATATTTTAATAAGTCGTCACCATTATGCTGCCGCATTTTATAAAACAAAAAATAGCCACACCCCAAAGCCACTGCTCCTGTCGCAGGAACTAATGCGATGCGTTTTTCCTTTGCACTACATAAGGATATCAACTTTAATCCCCAAGCGATGACCAACAGCATGAGTCCATATGTTGATTGAACCGTAAAAATGGTAACATTCAACAGCAAACATCTCCACAGGCACCATTTATCGTCTTTTCCTCGAAGAAATAATTCCACAAAAAGAGATGTCCCAAGAGGTATCAGGAACATGAGCGGCTCAACAAATGGTCCAAAATCTCTTAAAAAATTGATATTGAATGATTGTGCTTGCAATCCTGGATATAAATAGCATACATTCAAACAGTTAACAAGACTGGATAAGTTTCCTCCATTATACCATCGTAGGTAAACCAATTCTGAATCCAGTTCATTAGTATGAAACGTTGAAATGTAATATACAATCAAATTAATAAAAGCTATGATGCATACAACATTAGAATATTTATAAATCAGTCTGTCTTTGTTTGATTTTTCTTCTTTTCGCTCTATAAACAGCAGCGAAGAATATATAGGGAGCATCAAAAGGAACTTTTCTATGAAATCCCTTTTAATGTCTGTATTATGCGATGGTCGTACCCCGAGAAAATAGTATATAATTGCATAAATTTCCATAACAACAATAATTGGAAAGAATCTCTTTATATACACCTTAAACATGCTTATGTCTGTCAACTTAAAAGCCAAAAGCAAAGATGATGTTGCTATGATGACCACAGTAAACACAGATTGCATATTAACTGTGCTTTCCGTACTGAGTCCAACAAGTAACATAGAGTTACATTCCATAATCGTTGATACGATCAATACATACCCTAGAAACCATGAAAATGTATTTTTAATCATTTTGACATCCATTTGCCTTCATACACTCCAATATTTATAATCACGCGAAAATAAGAAAAACATCAAAAAACGGATAGCAATGCTATCCCCTTTTTGCTTTGAATCCGTCAAATCATTAAGAATGCTTTTCTATGCTATATTTATGTCGACGCGGAAGATACTTCCCCATTCTCATGAATCTTATTAATTATCGTTCAAACTTCATATACTCATCTGCTACCCTTTCAACCGGTCCAGCATCCTTCACATCACCCTTGTTAAGCCACAGTGCGTGGTCGCACACATACCTAACCGAATCAATGTTATGCGAAACATAAAGAAGTGTGGTCCCACTATCCCGCATATCCGTCATTCGCTTTTCGCACTTCTGCTGAAAGGCATAATCTCCTACCGACAGAACCTCGTCGCAAATGAGGATGTCCGGCTGTACCACAGTTGCAATGGCAAATCCGAGTCTCGCGGACATACCTGAAGAGTAATTCTTTATGGGCATATCGAGGAAGTCTCGAATCTCTGCGAAATCTACTATCTCGTCAAAGTGCTCTTTCATGAAATCTCTTTTATAACCAAGCACGGCACCGTTAAGAAATATGTTTTCCCTTGCAGTAAGCTCTCCGTCAAAACCGGCGCCAAGCTCGATAAGAGGAGCTATAGATCCATTTATCAGAACTTCTCCCTTATAAGGCTTCAATATTCCGGAGATCAGCTTAAGAAGTGTGGACTTACCGGAGCCATTGGTTCCGATGATACCCCAGGATTCACCCTTCTTAACTTCAAAGCTCACATCTTTTAGAGCCAGAAATTCCTGAAACATCAGTCTTCCCTGAATAAGCCTCACGAAATATTCTTTTAGATTATCTATTCGTTCTGTCGCCATGTTAAAGCGAACCGTTGCGTGGTCAACCTTAACTGCGATGTCATCATTTACTTGTGTTTTTGCCATATTCTGATCACGTTCTCCAATTAAATGTAAAGAATAAACTTATCCTGTGTCTTACTAAACACCCAAAGTCCGAATGCCGACATTATTATCGCTATCACAACTCCATAGAAAATAAGCCTCGGATCCGGACAGATTCCCTGGAACACCACGGTTCGGAACTGCTGAATGTATGAGTACATCGGATTAAAGTGTTTAATCACCCATTGAAGTTTCACCGGAAGCTGTTCTATAGGGTAAAAAATAGGTGTTGCATACATCCAGGCTGTGAGAATTGCGGCATATATATACTGAATGTCTCTGAAAAACACTGTTGCTGCCGACAAAAAGAGTCCCAACCCCACGCAAAAAATAAACACCTCTACAAGTATAACCGGAATAAACAGCATCCACAGGTTCCAGTTTACGCCACACACAATAAATACTATGAGTATAGCTCCCAAAGAGAACAATAGGTTTACACAGGAACTGGTAACTGTTGACAGTGTAAAAATGTACTTAGGAACATATATTTTCTTCATAAGCGGAGCATTACCAAGAATCGACCACATCGACTTGTTGGTGGACTCATTCATGAAGTTGAAAAGAGTCTGTCCTATGATAAGGTAAACCGGATAGTTTTCTATATCAAATCTGAACATATGCGAGAAGACCAAGACCATGATAACCATGATCATAAGTGGGTTCAATATGCTCCATACATATCCAAGGAAGCTTCTTCTGTACTTTAGCTTTATGTCCTTCATTACGAGCTCTTCATACAGATTACGATAGCTCCAAAAGTTCATAATTCTGGCCTTAAATTTTTCCATATGCTAAATATCTCCAAAAAACTATATAATTCTCTAAAACTATGACATTATAACACAAGAGTCGGGCTTTTACGACTTCTGTCTTCGTAAAAAAGCCCGACATTATACTTATTTCTTGCTCACCACCGAAATATATAGGTACTATATTTGAAAATCATTAACTGCTATATAATCAGCTCCACTTGCTATGGCTGCTTCTATTCCAACTATAGAATCCTCAAATATTACAGTTTCTTTTGGAGAGAACTGCATTTTTTCCATAATAATGTTGTAGCACTCAGGATCCGGCTTTAATTTAGTTACATCCTCCTGTGTTAATACATAATCAAAATACTTCAAAACATCAAAATATTCCAGAACATCCATCGTATTTGTTCTTGAGGCTGTTGTCGCAAGAGCAATCTTCCTTCCGGTCTTTAGTTTATCCATTATAGAGAACAATACATCGTTCTTCTTTATTTTGGAAATATAATCTTTATAATGCTCTTTCTTGAAGTCATGAATATATTTTAATTCTTTCTCTCCGGTAATACCAAACACCGGAAGGAACTCTTTGTAGTTCCTTCCTACAAATACTTGTAAAAATTTGTCATGTTCAATTCCATAGCCAAATTCCTGGGCTGCGTCATGATATGACCAGTAGTTGGATTCTGACGTATCAAATAACGTTCCATCCATATCAAATACAAGCAATTTATACTTCCTTATTTTCTCCAGATCATACATATTTTCACTCTACTTATTAAATACTATAAGCTTGCTTATAACATAATTTAAAACGATTACTATTACTTGAGCCGCTAATTTTACTGCAACTGCATTCGTTCCAAGCCATGTAATAAATACTGCCAGTATTATCTCCTCAATTATTAGGGTTGCAACCCTGCCACCAACGAAGCTGGCCATTTGTTTTATGAATTCGAAATTGCTTTCCACATGTCCATCGAAAACCCATGTTCTGTTTGTGAAAAACTGGAACAAAACACATATTACCCAACAAATAATGTTATTTATCAGTTCATTGATTCCTGTTGTATTGATTGCAGCAAATAATCCTATGTTTAAGAAAAATGCCAAGCCCCCAAACAGTAAATACATCAATACTTCTTTATGCTTTTTATAAAATGGCTCAAAAATGCATAAACCCGGCAAATGCATTATCTTGTCAAATATATCTTCTTTCATTTACAGCTCACCATACATTTTAATCACATCATTCATTACCATAAGCATTCCGGCATAGAATATCAATGACCGCTTATCGTCCTTATCGATCTTATATGGCATAAGTCGCAGCCAGTGAATGATTTCATGAAAATATATACTCCTGGTTCTTTCTTCGCCTAATTCACTTTGCATATAGTTTCTAAGTTTATTATGTAATTCTTTATAAGCCGAAGATCTTGTATATAAAAAGTTTATTTTGTTTTCATTAACCTTCACATCTTTAGTCGCCATTAAAAATTCATAGCCACCATGAATTGATTGAAGCAATTTACCATAATCCAGATTAGGAGAATCGTGCACATTACCAGTATTAGGATCTATGATATAGAAATCATCTTTACCATTTGCATCACGAGTACATATTATATTCTCAATAGTTAAATCCCCGTGAATGACTGCATATTGATCATTTGCAAATATCTTTCCTAAATACTCCTGAGTCAGATATTTCTCATAAAATCCCAAATTGTTATACTCTACACCATTGATTTCAATCTTTTCATACTGGAGCAACCTTCCGATATGTTTTCCTGCTTTTATTCTTTTTAAATTCTTGTCAACTTTTGATGTTACATATCTACTAATTGTCTCTGCATCTGCATTTCTCAATTCGGTTTTGTAAATTGACTCTTCAAGACTGTCTAATGCCTTTTTTATCATTATCCATGCATTTTCCACCGGCATTGAATGTGCATATTCAAAGAGCCCTACTGCGTTAGGATTATAAGGCATATCATAATAACAATATGTATCTGTCTTTTCTTGTCTTATAATTTCAGGAAGTACAAGTTTATCTGAATTATCCTCTATCCATTTTATCTGCTGATATAGTTTTTCCCCATCTTCTCCAAATGCATACTTTCTGAAAAATGTCTGCTTTTCATCCATGCAAAGCATCGTTGTAGCATTCGAACCGGCAGAATAATCTCTTATGATAGATATCCCCTGGTTTATCTTTAAATAATTTTGAACATAATCTCTATTTTCATTTGAAAAATAGTTTTCAAGGAAATTCAGTCTTTCTCTCTCGTCTAAATGTGGTAAAAGATTCAGATACTCCTCATCAGGAGAATCCATGATCTGAACTTTACCGGCAGATAATGCAATAAATATGAGAATCAACAAAGGAATCAACATATATGCAGCTAGATACACTGTATGTTGTGTCATATCTGCATTTAATAATGTTACAGCTGCCGCACTTTCCTTTAAACCATTCTGGGCAAACAGCATAGTGAAAACGTCTGTCCATGAAGTCTTATTGCCTAACAAAGTAAGAAATGCTGCAAATAACATATAAGAGCCTATATAGCATCCCCACATAAAAACGGTGGCTAAAACCAATTTCAACTTGTTTAATTTTTGAAAAATATCTTTGAAATTCCAAATGAGTGCCCAGGAAAATCTCAATATCTTAGCTTCAATTTTTCTATTAAAGATTCTTGCAAACCCTTTCAGAAATTTCTTTACCGTCCCTCTAAAATAAAAAATTAGTGAAGCGACAAAAAGTAAAACCGCTGCCAATAAAATATACAGAATAGCCATATTCCATATATTGTAATTATCCTTGTTACAAAGTGCCAAAAAAATGAAAACAACTCCTACTGCGACGATATCAAGATATCGATCGACAATAACTGTAGATAACCCTAATGCTTTACCATTTTTCATTTTCCGGCCGGATAAATATGCTTTTATCAAATCGCCAAGTTTAAATGGCAAAATATAATTCATTAAATATCCTATTGCTGTCGCATTAATAAGGATTTTTCTCTGAGGTTTTTCATAAACCTCTATAAACATCTCCCATCTTATAATCCTGATAAGATGAGCTATTGTTATAAGTGCTACAGCTCCGGTAAAACAAAGTAAACCCATCATAATAATTCACTCAATCTGGCATCATTTAGCGCCATGTCATATTCATCCGGCGTTCCAAAAGTAATATGCTCATCAATGCCAAATGTTGTTATCTTATCACCTCTTTCTCCCATGACATTATATACGCCACTTACAAAGAATTCTTTATAGTCACAATTAACAAGATACTTTTCTACTGCTGTATTAAATATATTCTTGTTTCTAAAATAATATGCTCCACATATAGCTTCATCACTGGCGACTTGTTTTTCTATGGTTCCTGTCACATTGTGATTCTCATCAAAAATAGCATAGCTAAATGCCGGACTATCTGATCTGAATGTTAAAAGCGCTCCATCTACATTGTTAAAATCTGCTTCCTTACAGAAATGATAAAAGCTATCACAAATAAATGCATGATCGCAATCATTGAATAGAATTGGTAAATCATCATTTATAAGCTTGACGCCTTCAGAACAAGTTAGTACAGCACCATTGAGCACATGAGGAATAACTTGAAATTGAGCATTTGAATAGTACTGCAGCACTTTATTTTTAATATCAAACTTGTCAATATGCTCCTGTAATACCACGAAAGTGATGTCCTGAACATCAACAAATTTAGTAATCGACTGCGTTGCCCAGAAAAAAAAGGGCTTTCCTTGTAAATCAATAAGCGGTTTTGGCAGGTTAAATCCTTTATTTCCAAAACGGGTTCCGCCTCCACCCATTGGCATGATAAGATGTATTTTTTTCATTGAAGTTAATCCCCCAGCTTACTTAATAATTCACATTCATTTTCTATTACTCTTCTAAGACCTTCTTCCATGTCAATCTCCGGTACCCAGCCATACTTTTCTTTAGCATGTGAATTATCGCAAAGAGAATACTTATTTATTTCATGATTGAGTATTTCTTCCTTAATATGGTATGCACCTTCATACAAACCCGGATATTTTTCCCAATAGTGAGCATCAGATGCATATTCAGCCTTGATATCCTTGCCCATGATTTTTTGAGCAATTGCATACATCTCATTGACAGAATAGTTAGTATTTGAAGAAACATTTACACAATCAAATCCCTCTCCTTCCTGAACAAGAATAGCCAGTCTTACGAGGTCATCGACATATATGTAGTCTCTTCTCTGATTACCGTCAGAATGGAATATAGGTGTTCTATCATAATATAGTTCCCTAATCATGTAAGCCACAAAAGGAGGCTGCTTTCTGAGACAGTCAATATGTGGACCATAAACGTTAGCAAATCTCAAGCAGGTAACATTCATGCCATAAGTATCACAATATGACTGTGCAAACCTCTCGGCACAGTACTTTGTATTAGGATATAT
The DNA here is from genome assembly GCA_017940955.1 of Oribacterium sp. The sequence continues at coordinate 38,630 of JAGAXP010000294.1, read as the reverse complement.
AAGAGTCGGCTGTTTAAATTTATTTTCGAATGTAGGAAATTCAGTCTCATTTTCATACATTGCATTGGTGCTAGCCTGGATCAGCTTCTTAACTCCATATTTTCTTCCATTTTCAAGAAGATTTACCAATCCTGTGAGATTTACACTGATAGCTTCCACAGGATCCAACTGGCAATCCGGCAATGGCGCAATACCTGCAATATTATATATGTAATCAACATCTCCGGATTTCAGAATGCTTTCAACGCCTTCTTTATCTCTTATGTCCATCTTGATAATCTCATCGGCAAAACTATGGTCCGGGAACTCAAGATTATCCATCTTTCCATAAGAGAAATTGTCTATAAGAACTAAATCATCACCTTTTTTCCACAGATTATATGCTAATTGTGAACCTATAAATCCAGCGGCTCCTGTTATCAATACCTTCATTTTTTAATTCCCTCCGTTTTCATAAATTGTTTCTGCTTGATATTTATCTATGATCTTTGTTCTCATGTCCTGCTCGATATATTTCTTTTTATTCTTAGTGTATTCCCAAAGCATCTTTAACAAAGAACAAGAAAAACTCCAAAGTTTATTATTTGATACCTGATCTTCTTCTCTCCATGAAATAGGATAAAAATACATATCCTGATTATAATAGCAAGATGCTAGAATCATCAAATCATTGAAATAAAGTGTATCCGGATACTTCATAAAGTATTTAGATTTTAGAGTTTCTACCTTATACATATTCAAACCGGATCCCAGATCCTTTACTGATTTATGCACAACAATCGAAAACAATAAATTAAATCCGTAATTTCCCCAAATTCTCAGCTTACTATATCCTATCAGTTTTGAACCCTTCATGAATCTTGCGCCCAAACAACAGTCATGCTTTTCATATTCTCCACTCTTTAATAGAGGCAAAAAATCTGCAAGTCTGCCTTGATCATCACCATGAAGAACTATAACGTAGTCAAATCCATTATCAATAGCATACTGAAATGCAACCTTATGTGATCCACCTAATCCATAGTTCTCATTGTTTCTTAAAAGCTTTACTCTAACCGGAACATCATGAGCTTTAAGGTAATCGATTACAGCTTGTTCGCCATTATCAGTGCTTCGATTGTTTACTATGATCCATTCTGAAATATACTGACTTATTTCATCAGTCATCTGGCTTAACACTCTCGTTATCTGCTTTTCGCAGTTATACATAGGCGTAAATAATAATATTTTATTCATATTTTATTGCCCCTTTCTTTTTACTATAATTAATCCATAATATATATACCAAATATACATATCCTAAAAAATAAAACGACAATAAATACATTATCCAGCCTGAAGGTTCTGTTATGAAAACAATCGGTACCCTGACAACTACTGCCGAAATCAGCATCCATAAAGACCACTTTTTTCCAACTAACGATTTCACCCATGCATAAATTAATACTAATATTGGTATAATTGCATTCCAAACAATCTTCCTGTATATTTCTACACCGTGTCCTCCCAATAAGATAATGAACTCTCTTCTTAGATTCCTAAATAAAGGGGTAATTGCTCTCCAACCACTTGCCAATGCCATGTCTATTGCAACATTTCCATTATCAGGCTCAAAAAGATCCGCTGATCTGTCTACATTTTCAAATGTTTCTCCGGTAACCCCTGAGCCAATAAGAAATAGATTCCATCTTTCTTCTAGAACAACCTTTGGATACTTTAATGATAACTTTATTAATGCTCTAAGATACTTCTTATAGTTATTCTGGGAAAAATCATCATAAGGGTCCTCATTTCTATTTCGTACACAACCGGTATTCCAAAATAATTCCTCACCATTTAGATCAGGATTGTCATAAATGACTTGGAGATCTGTCACTTTATCAAGAGCTTTCAGCTCCTTTGCATCTTCAACATCATCAGCTATCCTTACAATTTCTGCCTCAGGACGCATCAATGAGATGATCTGATAATTGCTGTTTCCCAATTCGTAATTTTGATAATTGGTCAATCCGGCAAAACCCAGGATCACGGTCAGAATGAATAGGAGTTTTTTAGTCTTTGACAGCACTTTTTTATCCTGAGCACATATCAATATACCTATGCATGGAATATATACAAATGATTCCGTCCTCCAGACAGAAATCACAATCACAAGGAATGATAATATCCATATTTTATTCCATTTCCACTCCTGTTTATCCTTTATTCCGCAAATAATCATTATCAGTGTAACAAGTTCCAAATAGATGTATAATCCCATGCGATATCCGGAAAACTGATACATCAAAACCGGAGGTAATAGAAAAGGAATGATTTTCAGCAATATATCCAAATACTTATTTTTCAGCCTGACTATTTCATATGAGGTCTCAATTCTGGCCATAAAGTACCCAACACAGAGGGCGATAATTATACTTTGTAATATTATAATACCACCCGGAAACGGTAATATTTGCAGCAAAACCGCTTGGTATATTCCTGTTAGAACATGTTGCCATGCGTCGAAATCAGAATACCAACTGATAACTTTCAAAGTCAAAAGGTCATCCCATGACCAGGTTCCGGGCCACAATATCAACAATAACAACATCTCAACAAATAAATACACACGCATTACTTGCCATAAACGTGAGTAAAATTTGTCACCGTTTTTTATTTTTTTGTATACAAAAAATATAAAACTCCAAATCACCAGCAATGCTATAAGATAGCATGCTTTCACAATCCAGTAGTACTCTGTCGGATAATCATAGTCAAAAAAGGCTCTGTCAACCTGCAAAAACATTGTAATAAGCCATTGAGAAAAACCAATCAACAAAGGTGCCTTATAATATTTTATTATTCTTAATAAATCCACCATATTATCATCCCTATGCATTAGATAAAACCATTTCATTGTTTACGTTAATTGTACGAATAAACAGAACTTCTTTCTCATATACATCACCCGTTTTTTATTTCACTTCTCTTAATTTCATTAATTTGATCTCATTTATTTTCGGAACACTCACCTGTTCCCCATTCAGATATACAGATATAATAACGCTTGAATGATCATTAAATAGCCATCCTCTTGCAGCACCTAATGGTACCAATAATTTTCCTTCATCCATATCGCAATTCATACTATGTTCAACGTTATTATCATCATTCCATGTAATCCGCACACTCATGCCGGGATTATAATTCTTTTTCATAAGAAATCTTGTATATGGATACTCTTCAATATCTTGTACTAAATCTCCATTAGGAGAACCATAAAGAATATAATTATAATTCTCATCAACTCCGGTGAAATCAATGAAAATAAAATCAGCATCATTACCGTCTATTGCATTATTAAATTCGATTTCTGTATCGACTTCATTTTCTTTAATGCTTCCAATGGAATTCTCTTCGACAAATATATCCTTTAATGATTCCATTGAACTCCCCCAGGAACCGGCAATTCGCCCTAAATTATATCCATCTACAGACAAGTCAATATTTTTATTCTTCTCGAATATTTCAGCAGACGACTCTGCTTCATTGATGGGTTTAAACTCTTTTGTTTCATCATCCCATATATATTCTCCTGATGTAAGCAACCAATGATAAAAATAATAATTTGCAACCGGATCTATGTATGACCCTACGATTGTTTTTTTATCTTTAATCAAATCCACAGTTTCCTGTACCGCCGTATACCCTTTTATCGTTGTCATTTCCATTACGGAATCGCCTCTTACATCAAACAAATAAAAAAGGCCAAAATTACCAAATTTTCCCAGATATGATTTATCAGAATCCATATTTTTTATATCTTCACGTGCATTATTTATTTCTGTATACGTACCATCCGATAAAAAGCACTCACCTAACCGGTCATTCCACTCATCTTCTACATAATGATATCCTTCAGGAACAGAATAATATGCGCTTAATTTAGAGTCATTTGATAACGAAAAAAAGCCTTCAGCTGAAACTACTGCCATAATAAATGCAGAAAAACAGAATATACTCAGTCTATTAGGATTGTTTTCCATATATCTGGAAAGAATTATTATAAACATAATAAATGATGCATAAACCAAACCTTCACTTCTTGCATAGATGCTTCTTAAGTCAAGCCTGATAACTGTAGAACTTAAAGCAACTAAAAACATTATTCCAATAGAAAGCGAAACATATCCGGCAACAGGTTTTTTTATGCTAATCTTCTTTTCTTCTATACTGACATTACCATTTTTAAAAAATAGTGCCACTGACAGCCAAATGATACTAATTATAATCTGAAATGAAAAAATATAATAAATCAATAATCTAAATGCCTGAACGTGTAAGTATGAAAAAAAGTTTTCTGCCACAAACTGTCCAAAACGAGTCAATCCATCCGCATATATTGTCTGTTCGGACATTGCTCTAATATGTTTAAATGAGCCCAAAAGCAATCCAATTCCACATACAACCGGTGCAAAACATATCATCCACTCAATCCAGAATTTTAATTTTTTAATATCTTTCTTCAGTTCTCCTGATCTTATATATGTATATATTTGCCAAAGACCCAAAGGCATGAATCCTATACAAACAGCGGCGCCAAATACAGGATAATATAACCCATGTAAAAAACTGGATAAAAACCACGCCTTTAACCATAAATTCTTATTCTTTATCAACTGCGGAAGAGACAGTAGTAACATTATGGGCACAATTAACACAATTCTATTATAATCAGGAATCCTAAAAACTAATGCAATAAACAAAACCCACTCTGCTTTAATCTGTTTTCTCAGCAAAAAAACAATAGCTATTATCACAAATAAATAAAAAACATTTGTAGCCACATAATAATACGTCATTTTTCCATCACCAAATACTTGAAGGAAAAATCCATGAACTATGGAATACATTCCTGAAACAGGGATATACTCCGAAAAAACCTTCTGTCCCAAATCGAAAATTTGTGAATATCCAATAATGTTTTCATAAGGATGATGTAGGTCTGATGTTACAATTGAGCCACTTCCATTATATCTGTTAAAAACCATGATTGAAATGAAGATTCCATTTCCCAGTACTTCACTCAAACTTGCAGATTTATTCCAATTTTGTTTAATTTTTAAGACAGCCTCGATTGTAAATAATGCTATGAGTATCCAAATTAAGATTTGTACCTTGTATGGCACCAAAATATCAACAAACTTATCCCCTTCATATTTATATAAGGACATCAAAAACATCAATAGAACAAAAGGAATAAAAACCTGTGTTACCATGATTCCCTTTATAAATATCTCTTTATTATTTCCTATTTTCATCAAAAATAAAGATATAAAAAGTGATATAAGAGAGATAGTAATAATACTCAATGAATGTAGTCCAAAAATATATACATATAATCTATATAATCCACATATTCCATATACACATACGGCCATAAATGCTATGCCGGGCGCAAACCATTCCTCATCCTTTTCAATCACTAATAATACCGACATAATAAGCATTGAAATGACAAACCAGTTAACGTTTTGATATATAAAATAATGCATTCCCAAAAAAATACATAATGCTGCCAAAACATATCTGCTTTCCTTGAAAACAGCTTTAACTTCAAAACCAGAATCCCACTTATTTCTTAAGTAAAACAAGCCATAAACAATAGCTCCAAGTAAAGAAAAAATATAAAATAAATTCTTTTCTGCGCTCTTATTACTGCCAAAAATAGCAGTATATTCCACTACAACATCTGTATACACTTGATTTAGGTTTCCCGTCATAATGCAATAAGCAATTATTAAAACTGCTCCGCAAACAGACATCCCTATAGCGAACAATAATCTTTTTCTATTATTGTTTATAACTAACTCTTTCATATTTTCATCCTTTTAGATTATTAACATATATGCCGGTTAATTTTATAATTGTGCTTTATATCTTTCTGTCTCCGCACTAAATAGTATTCTATTTAACATCTAAAATCACAAAAAAGTGGAATGGAATCAAGAAAAATTTAATCTTCTTTTTTCCATCCCACAATCCTAATCAATCTCATTCTTGAGATTCAATTATTTCTGTATACCTTCAATTATTTTTTCATGGAAAGTCGTTCTGGTATATAACTAATAGTGTACATCAATCCATGATCAAGCACGCATTGAATACCTCCACCTATAATAGTCTTAGGTTTCCTGCGTTTTTTCCAGAATTGTACAGACATCATCATTTTATTAAGTATTTCTTCATAAAACGATGTCTTCCTTGCGTAATACCAAAAATCATCCCCAAAATCTATACTAGGACGATACCATGGCTTATCCGGGCCGGCATAATGAATTATGTAGGGATCTTTTCTTGCCTCCATATACATCTTATTCTGCCATTGAGGAGCCAATTTTATTATCTCTTTGATACGAACATCTGCATAATCAACCATGACGTTCCATCTCATGTCTATATATTTTACTCTGTTTTTACAAAGTACATTAAGGATATCCTGGTCCAATAATTGCCACTTTTCACTTACCGCAAAGTCCAGTATTTCTTTTACCGTATATGTCTTTCTGAATTCTTCCAAATTCATTATGAGGGTTCCGGCCTGAAAATACGAATATGGATCCTCTAGTTTCAAAACTTCATCCATATATTTCTTCTTATCACGCTGATAGCCATTATACAAACCGCTTGTATCTGCATCATAACATGCACCTAACATATAACCTTTAACATCAATTTTATATAACTCTGCTATGTCCTTTTTCAGAACCATATCTGTATCGATATATACGATTTTGTCATAGTTGTTAAGCATTTCAGGAAGAACTAATCTGTTATAAGTCTCAACCGAAAAATGTCCCAAAGTCTGAAGCTTGTATTTTCCGATTATATATTTCGGATCTACAAACCTCATCGAAATATTACTATGGTGCTTAACTATATTTAATAATCGAGTTTTATATCTTTGAGTCACCCTGCTACATAAGCATAATATATCATAATTATTATTATCGCTTGAGTTATCAATTATTGATTGTAAGGTAACTGCCGCATAAGGAGCATATCCATCATCAAACGCAATTGCTATCGGTATATTATTCTCAGGAAATGCCGGTTTTATTTCCTCAATCGGGTCAGTGTCTTTAAACATTGTCCTTTGTAAATCAATATACTTAATATCTGTTTTTTGTTTTAAATAAGTATAGTATATTCCAAACAGACGTTCCGCCAGATAACCACTGACTCTGTAACCGGCCACATCATAATTAGTATAGTCTCTTCTACGCTCATGTTCTTCAAGAATTGTAAACAGCCACTCACAATACTTGTTGAAGAGTTCCTTCTTCATAATGAACATATTGCAAAAATATCCGATATGTGACTTTTTCAAGTAATACTCAGCCACATCATAGTACTCCGGATACTTTTCTTTAATGATATCTAGCATTACATCCAAATCTTCAGCATACTGGTATGGAGTTATTGCATATTGAGTATAATTAGAGTCTAAGTCCCTATGAAGCCTTTTCAGATTAACAGGAGTTGTTCCGATAACATCATATTGCTCAATTAATTTCTCCATCACTTCGGGTTTTAAATTAAGCTCATCTAATGATGAATCATCCAGTCTGTCTAACTCTGCATCTTCAAACAAATTGGTTTTTAATGTTTTTTCAGAGAATGACATGTACCTTCTGTAGTGGAAAAAACCATAATAATCTGCCTCAGGGTCATTTTTCCATGCCCAGTACTGTGCAGTTAATTCACAATACATAGGGTTTTTTTCAGATATGTTTTCCCCTTCATCATCATGATACATTCCGTCAAATCTTTTAGCTGCTTTTTTTGCACCCACCTGAACAGGAAACAGCAATGGATGTTTAGGAATGAAACATTTTTTGTGACATGAAATGTAGATTTTGATTTTTGGCATAACTTCTCCTCTAAAACGCACTTTTCACCGTTTATATCTGACACAGATGCATATCTAATCTGCTCTTTATAATCATTGGTACTTAATTAATGAATCATGAAATACTATATTTGCAAATACCTCTTCCAGGCTTCCTTTGTGGTATATTCTACCAAGTCTCTCCTATAACGATCTTTAGCTTTTTCATACCCGGTCTTTAGATTTACAACAGATTTGATAACAAGTAACGTAGAAGAAAAAAATTTTTTATAATCCTTCTTCAAAACAATACTCTTTTCATTTACCGGGTCAAACAAAACTATTTTTTTTACTCTATACGCCTTAAAAGGAGAATCCAATAAAGTCATCTCTACAAAATTTCTTTTAGCAGGTATTATCCAACCGTTAAAAGTTATTTTATTTATTGAATGTCCTGAAAGCCTGTTCTCTGATATATATTTTTTTAAATTGTCATCACAATAGTCTATTCTATACTTTCTTATCCTGTCAACGATTTCTTGAGGTACTAGCGAGAAATCATCATCTTTCATTATATACTTCAAAAACTCCTGCCTGACAGAACTATTTAATTTTTCAGCATCTACTCCATATAACCACTGCGGACCCCTAATAAAGTCCACCACCGCCCGGTTTATCAACTCGATTTCCTTATATCTATATGATAGAAGCAGCGCTATCATGCATTTGGCAACCCACTTTGCTGCCCTCGTGCTTTTTATCTCGGGTTCATATAGAGATGATGCTATAAGTTTATTTCTTATATGATAGTACTGATTCGCGCCATAATTTCCGAACTCAAAGCCATTGTGCCAGACAGAGATTCCGTTCAGAAACACTATCCTGTTCTCTGCATGTTCCCTTTCATAGGAAATATCATCGTCATGTATAAAAAGCGGCAGTGGTAATGCTGTACTCTCCACCATATCAAGGGAGTAGCAGGCACACCACCAGCCGGAATAAAGCTTCTTGTCATCCCGCTTTTTTGAAAGCATGCTTGTGACTTCTCTCCGGTCGCTGAGATTCACCAGATGGCAGTCGTTTTGTATAAGATAGTTTTCGCTCCACTCTCCTCTGGCATTCAGATACTGCGGGAAATCTTTTCTTAAAAGCTCGCCGCCCACTCTGATGTCTTTATAGTCGGGCCGTAATGTCCCAAGAAGCCCGTATAAACGTACAAAGAGATCCTCCATGATGGTGACATCGTCGTCCATCAACAAAATGTGAGTGTATCCTTTATCTTTTCTATCCCTGATAGCCTCCAGCATTCCACGTGTGAATCCCGAGGCACCTCCCGCGTTCTTGTTAGGAAAAATCTTAAGCCAGGGGTTCTTTTCTTCCATTTCCCAAAAATACGGATCAGCCACCAGTGTCTTTCCATTGTCAACTATATACATGCTCAGGTGCCCTGCGACTTCCTCCCTTGACAGCACCTGCTTCTCCACGAAGGATAGATTCTGCTTTACATACTCTTCTCTTTTAAAGGTACACATGGAGATTAAGATTTCGGTTTCTCGTTTGCTGACTGTGAGACCGTAATATGCGGCTTCAAGGAAGCTCGAAATCAAAGGCACTCTTTGAGGTTCACCAGATTCTTTCGAATCAAAGTCCTGTACTTTACATGGAGCATCTGCTTCATTCTTTTCCGTATTTACACTTTGCTCATCTCTCGGTGCGTCACTTTTCTTCAGTTTAAACCAAAACACTCCATCGTTATACTCTTCATAAGGAAGCTCAATTTCAGCTGTTCCTTGATCCACAATCTCATGCTTTGCTATCAGTTCGTCATCATGCATCAGAAACAGAGCATCGTATCCCTTAGCTCTGATCTCCAACACGATGCCCTTTAAGTCCGTATATTTCTTTCTGGTAGCTATATCAAACAGGTTGAAATAGCCGTCAAGAAAGATTTTGCCTTCTTTCTCATGAAAATATAGTTCGGGATTGTCTTTCCCCAGAACCACATTTTGTAACTTTATTTTTTCCATAATCACTTCTTAAGGTGCTGCACAACAGCCGCAGGGTAATACAGCCAGTATCCGCTTGCCCTAAAGAGATCCACAACCTTTATGACATTGTTCCTGAATATCTCCGGGTACTTCTTCTTGAGATTCTCCTCCATACTTATGAGTTCTTTCCGGGTATCCGGAGAAATCCTGTCCCAAAGAAGTATCTTGATACGGCTTGCATAAACCCTTGAGATAAGGTGCTCGATATAATGGCGCTTCTTATCTGATACGCACTCCATAGCCGACGCTTTTTCATAGAACCTGAAAAGCTCTTCCAGCACATGATCATACTGTGCTTTGTTTTTCATCATCTGCTGCGGGTTCATGCTCTGACCCGCCCTGCTGATGCTGTATCTGTACAGGTGATCATCCAGAAATACAACAGTTTCCACATAGGGAATCGGATAAAGTATGTATTCAGTATCTACATAGTAGCAATGTTCATCGATTTTAATGTCGTTTTTCTTGAGTATCTCCGTTCGGATTGTCAGGGAGTGCATCTTGATATAGGCTTTCTCCGACACTTCATCGAACTTGTAAATATGCTTGTACTCTACACCCTCAAATGGCTTCTCAAATTCCGCCTTGTAAGGAGCTGAATCATCATGCCCGTAAACCCAGTAGAATCCGCCGGCGATGATGTCGGGGAGCCCGTTAACTTCTGAACACTTTGAAATGTCCTCTGTCGCCACATTCTCGTTCTTTTCTGTATGCTCGTCGTTTTTTTCGTGAGCCAGGCTTTCTGCCTCATCAAGACCACGTAAAAGACTCTTTATATAAGTGATCAGATTTTTTAGATCCTCCCCATTGGCCCAGTCATCCGCGTCTATAACTCTGAAATACAGACCTGTGGCGTGCTTAATCCCTGCATTTATTCCTGAACCATGACCTCCGTTTTCCTTGTGAACCGGCACCACTGTTCCCGGATATTTTTCAGCATACCTGTCAATTATCTCTGTTGTTGAGTCCTTGGACCCGTCATCCACGGCGATAACCTCCAGCTCCTCCAGGATTCCCTCCAGGCATAAGGAGTTAAGGTTATATTCAAGATATTTCTCTGCATTGTAGGATGGCACCACAATGGATAGTAATTTCTGCATTTTAATCTCCGTTCTCATGCTTGTTCCTAAGTAACAATGAAAACAACATTTGTCTCAAGCCATTCGGAACCAAGGATATAATCAGCCTTTGAACCGCCGATTTTACAAACTGCAAATTCCCTATAAATTTGGTTTTTTTCATGTACCAAAACAATTTAACCTGACTTATTCCGTATTTTAGTCCGGCTCTTCGTTTATACATATCAGAACCGGCCCGCATCCACAGCAGCGGTTCCTGAATATTGTATCCTGTACATCCCCCTTGAATCATCCTTATCCATAGATAATAATCTTCCAGCAGGTAAAAATCCTTATATCCCCCCGCCTTCTCCACATCTGTTTTTTTATACATCACACAAGGGTGATTAAAAGGATTTCTTTTTTTGGCAAATTCTTTGATCTCAGGATTCTTTTCCGGCAATACCCTTCTTAAATTTATTACATTGAGATCTTTTGTGAACTCCTCTACAGTTCCGGAGCAGATGCTTAAATCAGGATTATCCTCAAATACTTTTAACTGTCTTTCGCACCTGTTCGGCCTGCTTATATCATCACTGTCCATACGTGCTATAAGTTCATTTTTACATAACTTAAGCCCTATATTCAGCGCCTTTCCAAGTCCTCCGTTCTCACTGAGCCGTATAACATTAAGTTCTTTATGGTTTTGTGCCATTTCCTCTACAACAGAGTCCAGATCCTTAGTCAATTCTCCGTCGCAAACCAATACAAAATCATCCGGTTTTACGGTTTGATTCCATATACTGTCCATGGCGTCTTTAAGAGCTTCTGGTTTTTCTTTGTAGTAAACACTCATAAGAACAGAGTAATTCATACTCATTTCAACACCTTTTCTGTTCTTTACTTATTACACAGTCATTGTTTCAATATATTATGCCAAAAAACTTGCCTATTGAATACTATCACAATATCCTAATGCTTTCTATAAATATCGATTCACCAGTCCATAACAAAAAAGATGACCCTTTCGGATCATCCTATAACGTTTTCCAGAGTTAATGACGGATCAAATGGGACACTGTCGCCAATCTCTATAGTTTCATCAACTATAACTTCCTCACCACAAGTAACTTTATACTTATATGCATACTTTTCAAAAAGATTTCCAAAGTCTTCTTCTGTATACATTGTAATACGGAAATCCTGAGTTGAGGCAGCATCTACTATTGCTTTAGTAGCTTCTGTAAGAAAATACTCTATGGCAATTTCAGACACATTTTCTGTAATATCGGCTTTCAGTACTATCTCTTTTTTATCATTATCACCTGAAATATCCAAATCCTTGACAAATTCAAACATTCCCTTTTCCTGAAGTGTATCTATGACGTCGTTGTTTAACTGATCAAAATCCAGTACATATTCTCTATCTTCAGGAGCAAGTGTCATGATTGGAGTTTCCAAAGGTGACACGTATCTTTTCCTGCAACCGGTAGCCGAAAGAATTGCCATGCATAAAACTACAAATAATATCTTTTTCATTTCTCTCCTTTATATCAACTACATTTCATATTATAGTACGGTTTTCACCAGGTTCCACCAGTATCTCGCGCACCATAACCTAAATAAAAAGCTAATCTCACTTCAAAAGATGATATCATCTTTGAAGTGAGATTTCCATTCCTTAAATATTACAATATGTTTAACCGGATTAGCTCATTCATTGTTGCTCTTGTTTTTTAATCTACTTGCCACAACCCCCACAAACATCAAAACCATAAGAACAGGTGTAGTTATAGCTATTGCGATATTAACTACAGCCTGTACGGCATAAGCTAAAACCCCTATCGCTACCATCTTACCTCCGTTTTCATGGCCTGATAACATTTCTTTTATAGCAGTGCTAAGGAACACAACATAAGCTATGAAACCGGCTATACCTACAGTTAACATATATTCCAAATATTCATTATGAACGCTGTCAAAATATCCGTAATCGTTCCAGTACATCAGATCGAAAAATCTGTCCATAGTAATGATATAGTAAGTATCCGGACCATAACCGAAGATTTTTGCAAACAAATTTGCATCATTGTTCCAATATTCCATGGCCAGTCTCCAGTTCAGTCCTCTGAATGTTCCCCACTCATCATTAAAGATCAAAATGTTTTTATAAGGTTCCCATATCTCCGGATGCACACCTTTGTTCGCTAGAACGAGAATAATGATAACAGTAATGAATCCTATTACGATCAAGGCTATCCACGCCTTTTTGAGTCGGTTCAGAACCTTATCGCTCAATTCTCTTCTTTTAGCACCATAATATCCTGCGGCCACGGCTGCCGGCAGTACCAGTATTAAAAGAACAGTTACGATTCCCTTATCTCCCATAGCGATAATAGTGCTTGGATTCACATCATTTATGGTCGGTATTCCTATGCTGCTTATCATATCAATCCCTTTTAGAGAAGCGATAAACACCAGTATAACTGTAAAGAATTTAGAGACCTGACTCCAATTTTTTATAAACAGTAGTGGTATAACTAACCATACGGCTGCAGTTGAGAGTATTGCATTATCACTTTTTCCCATGATATGCGCAATTGTCACGATCAGTAACATAACAAAGGAAAATATATTCTCATATTTTGTTGTAGACAGCATAAAGGCAACCGCTACTACACCATAGAAAATTGCTGTGTAACCATTATATGTGTTGATATTTCCTATAGATGAGACAAATTTATAGGCATTCAAAGGATCAGTTCCCTCAAACATCCCGAATGATATCATGAAATAATTAAGGATTCCCCAGATACATACTATGCTTGAAAATAACATATAAGCATATAGATGCCATTTCTTATATTTATAGAATCTTGTAATAAGGATATACGCTATATAGAACATGAGCCACAGGAGCAGTCCCTGATTTCTTCCTCTGTCTCCCCAAAAGGCTTCGTAAGGATACTCAGCACATGCGGTTGAGATGGAAAATATCAGTATCAATACAGTAAAAGCAATATCTGTAGCAGTTGGTTTAAACTTTTGAAAAAAGCTCTTTATGTTAACGCCTTTATTATGCAGAGCATCAGAAATCAAATATATGATACCTAATAACAGAAAGATACAGCCATAAACCAGTGTCGGCATCCAAAAAAGAGAAAATCTGAATGTTAATATGTCATAATACTTTTCATGTATACATAACGGAAAGATACATAGATAAAACAGAACATATATCTCCATAAATCTACCCATTATATTTTCAATTATTTTATTTTTCTGCTTCTCGCTCTTCAAGTCAGTCATCATTATCTCCGTAAATCACCATAATCAAATACATTGATGATATCATGTTTTCCGATAAATGCTCGTTATCTACAAGACTATTATTGTTAAATAATCATTTAAACCAAAAAACCTCAAGGGGAAATCTCCCCCCTGAGGTTTTAATAAAGCTAATCTTACTAATTAGTCAAGTTTATCCTTACCTGTAGCTTCCTTTACCTTGTCATCAAGGTATTCTCTTGTCTTGCCCTTACCAATCCATGAGCTGTTGATAGAAATCTTCTTGTCAGAATCCTTCTTTGTAAGGTAAGTGTTGTAAGCATCCTCTGAATCGAAGTATCTAAGAACAACACCATCGCCGTTAACAATGTAGTAAGCATCATTGTTGTCCTTAAGCTTAGCCTTGCTCTTAACTAATGTACCAGACTTGTTTACAAGGTAGTTGCCCTCTGTAGCACTGCCAAATACAATGTTAACAGGCTTGTTAGCGCTATCTACTACAACTGCGCCATAGTTGGACTCGTCATCATTTGTAGGAGCAAGTACAAGACCATGTATTGTATACTTCTTAATCTTTGTGTTGTACTTTGTCTCACCTACACCAGAAGATGTATTGAAGTAGAACTGAGCTGTCATATCGTCAAACTCAAGGTTCTGATAGCCCTTCTTCATTGAGCCATCCTTTTCTCTGTCATTAGAGAACCAGTAAAGCTTATCTGTGCTTGTAAGCTTGTCATCGCCCTTGATGTTCTTATCTAAGTTGCCTTTGATGAAATCATCTCTTGTGATATCAGATGAAGCACCACCCTCGATAACATCGTCGTTTCTCTCAACAACGAACTTAGCAAGCATACGACCATACTCATCAAATGCATACTTCTTGCCGTTAATCTTCTTGATTGTGTTAGTTGTAAGCTTTCCAGAGTTGTTGAAGTACCACCATCTGTACTCATCATCGTTGTAATCATCGATAAGAGCCTGCTCGATGGAATCCTCATCAGGAATAGCCCATACCCATCTGTTTCTTCTCTCAGCACCATCGCCGTTGAGATACTGAAGGTTTGTAGATGATGTAGCAGCATCCTTAGCTGACTGAGTAGCTGTACCCCAGTTAGTGA
This sequence comes from Oribacterium sp., assembly GCA_017940955.1. The sequence continues at coordinate 23,248 of JAGAXP010000294.1, read as the reverse complement.
TCATGTGTCCATCATCACCATCGAAGTGATAGTATGAACCGTTGATCTTCTTACGCTTATCCTGCTTCTTACCATCGTTCTTGAACCAGAACCAGTAATCCTTTGTATCACCGTCATCCTCTACAGAAAGCTTAATCCAACCTGTCTGCATGTGACCATCGTTCCAGCCGTTGAAGTAGTACTGAGAAGTCTTCCAAGCCTCATCATCGTCGTCCTGCTGCTCAACATTGTCCTTGTTTACCCAACCATAGAGCATATGTCCTTCATCTGTGAAGGCATACTTAAGACCGTTGATTGTCTTGATCTCAGAAGTTGTAAGGTCATCCTCTGATGTGTAAGCCTTACCATCGCTTCCGAAATAGTACCACCAGTACTCAGCGTTAAGATCTGAAGAATCTGTATCATCCATAGCTACAGCCTTCCATGTGTTTGTAACCATAGCGCCGTACTGATCTACATAGTAATATCTTGTCTTTGAGTTGTTGTTATCCTCGATGAGCTGGTTTGTAGCCATAACTCCATCGCTGTCAAGATAGAACCAATTTCCGTTTGCTGACTTCCATGTGTCTGTTACAGCATCGCCGTTGTTATCAAGATATCTCCAAACGCCTGTGGAGTTATCCCAACCAGCTGCCATAGATACAGCTGATACACCAACAGCAAGAAGTGCTGCAGCAGAAAGTGTTGCGAATACCTTTGTCTGCTTCTTCATAATAAATGCACTCTCCTTTTTGTGTTTAAGAACTTTTAAATCAATTAAAAGTCCGGATTACGATGAGGATTATACCCCTGCCTTTTTAATTATTCAAGTCCTTTTTCTCAAATAATTTACAGAGGATGTACGAAATTGTGTATCACCTCGTCGATTACAGTCTAAATATTAAACCAATCAAAATGTGATGTACATAAATAAAAGTTTTCCATTTCTTACGCAATTCTTAACATGAATATTAATCTCGAATTAAGAAATTCATAAGAATCTTCATATTATCCTTCATTTTCACTTTTTCTACTGCATCCGATGAACATCAGGATCATAAATACCGGAGTTGTGATGGGGATGGCTATGTTAACCACAGCCTGGAAGGCATAGGCGATAACTCCAACTGCTGCTGCCTTGATGCCGGATGCTTTAGATCTCAGCATGGTTCTTAATGCTGTAAACAACAATATGATATAGGAGGCAAGTCCCAGGATACCTACTGTTATCAGATATTCCAGGTACTCGTTATGTGCGCTGTCGAACATTCCGTATCCCGCATCCTGCATTATATTCATAAATCTGTCCATGGTTATGATGTAGTAGGTATCGGGACCGTAACCGATGATCTTTGACAGGAAAGTGGAGTCATGGAGCCAGTAGTCCATGCTGAGTCTCCAGTTAAGGCCTCTGCCGGTTCCCCATTCATCGCTGAATACAAGGATGTTTTTATAGGGTTCCAATAATTCACTGTGTATGCCGTTGTTTGCACAGATGAAGGCTGTGACTGACAGAATTACTACCGCTGCCACCATGGCCTTCCATAAAAGCTTAAATTGCTTTACATCTTTAAGATCGGTTTTTTCTCTTTGTTTGTAGGCATATACAACTAATATTGCTGTGAGCAGTAACACAAAAACCAGAAATGCAGTGAAAAAGCTTTTACCTCCCATTGAGATCTGCATGCTGGGGTCGGGATCGTTTATTGTTCCTATGCCGGTTGCTGCTATGGTGTAGGTTATCTTCATGGCTGCAAGGTAGGTGGACATCACCACAAAAAATTTCGCTATATGAGTCCGGTTTTTTATGATGCAGAGGGGGATTACCGCAAGGACGATAGCTGTGGACAGTGCTGCGTTGTCACTTAATCCCATGATCTGCCCGAAGGATGCTATAGCTACGGCGATATAGATGAGGATATTTTCAAGGGGTTTTTCTGCAAGAATGAACAGGACTGATGAAACGCCGAAGAACATCCCCGTGAAGTTGCAGTAGGTGTTGATGTTTCCGATGGAGGAAACAAAGGAGTACATGTAATCGTCCTTTGTTTCTTCAAACATTCCGAAGTTTATAAAGAAGAAATTAAATATACCCCATATAACAACGATGCTTGCACAAAGCATGAAGGCGTACAAGTGCCACTTTTTAAATTCGTAGAATCTGGTTATAAGGATATAGGCTATATAGAACATAAGCCAGATAAACAATCCCTGCCATCTGCCACGTTCTCCCCAGAAGGCTTCGTAGGGGTACTCTGCAAGGGCTGTAGAGAGGGAGAAGATCAGGATCAAGGCTGTGAAGGCAATGTCGGTTTTTGTTATATATTTTTTCCAGCCTTTGTTTTTGAGGCTTGTGATGAAGTTTTTTCTGTTTTTTCCTTCGTTATAGAGGTTGTCTGCAATAAGGTAGAAAAGGCCCATGAGGGAGAAAAAGATACCGTAAGCAATGGTCGGTTTCCAGAACAGGCCGAATCTGAAGGTGAGGATGTCATAATAGTGGTCATGCATGCACAGTGGAAATACCGCAAGGTAGAACAGGACGTAGGTAGTCATAAGGTTCCTTGCGATTTTTCCGAACATATTTTCAAGCTTTATGCCGTTCTTCCCAGGAGCGCTGTGATGCTTTGGTGCGGGTTTTGAGTCACGCTTTGATGTTTTTGAATTTGGCGCATCCTTGGTTTCGGTCTTTTTTATTATTCCAAACATTGAATCACTCATGTTTTGGTTGCCTCGTTTTTCTTTAAATTTTGCAAATTCCGTTACATGATACCACAGGTTATCACCGGCAACAAGAAAGCACGGAGCAAAAGACCTGCATCTTTTGCTCCGTGCTTCACTCTTGCAACAGTCAGCCCCGTCCCCTTGGTCCATCAAGTTAACTGTTTACTGTTACGTATTTTGCCCGGAACTTTTCATAGTTCCCTCAAACCGTTCCTTCAAACAAAACCTTATCTCCTATCTGCACCCTTTTTACGCCCTGTTCCTTATTCTTGTTGAAATTGAAACTAAGCATATAGCCTGTATCAAGATTCCAGTAATCCAGATACTCGCTTATCTGCTTTTCCCCGTTTGTATTATATCTCTCCCCTCGCCAGATCTTAAGTTCGATGATATATTGCTGTCCAAGATAATCAACGATCACATCTGTTCTGGTCTGATCTCTTGTCTGCGCTTCGATATAATAGTTGCCGGTCCCGTTAATGATCGGCTTCACATACAGCAGGAACTGTTCCCTTCCGTCTTTCTCCTTAAATCGATCCTTGAGAGGACCGCAAACCTGTGTATAGGTCTCTATAAACCGTTCCATGATCAGACGCATGTTCAGTTTTCCGCCCAACACAAACTGATTCTTTGCCAGTTCTCCTTCTCTTGAGAAGACATTATTCTTTAGTTCTTCATCAGACAGAAACAGATTATAAAGCCGTGTTTCAAATATTCTGTTGGCTACTCTGACAGTGTTGTGATCATTCCTGATCAGCCCATACATTTGCATCTGAACAATATCTTTCTGATCCGGATTCCAGGTGAGTTTTGTTCCTTCCATAAGGATACTTCTTATAGCTGACTTTAGTTCCGAATAATTATTCAGATTCTTTGTCAGAGACTGAAACAATGTGTTGTTTTCTGCCAAAATCAGCTTAACCGCTTCATCAATCCCGTTTCTTGTCCAAGCCTCCGGCAGCCTCATGTTTTTGCTTACATTTTCATCGATCAGCTGACAGATCCTGCTTACAAGGAAAGGATAGCCGTTCGTGTATTCACGGATCGACCTGGCGATCGCTTCCGTATCCATACCGGTATGATGATCCGCCTCGTATTCAGCAAGCATTCCTTTGATACCATCTTCCGAGAGACTCATATCTATGGTGAAATCCGCAGCAATATTCCAGGGACTGTTTTCTTTACTGTCTTCCTCTGATCGGATCCTGCTCTTCAGATGTTTGACATCAGTTACACCGGCAAGGATAACCGACTGGAAAACACTAATTCCTTTAGTATCTCTGTTTATATAATTATCCCTGAGTTGTGCGAGAAAATCCAGGAACACCAGATTATTTGTCGCAGTATCCACCTCATCGATCACTAAGACAATAGGAACTTCTGTGTGATCACACCATTCCAAAAGAATATCGAAAAGATCTCCCAGCTTCGTCTTTTCATTTGTACTTTTGAACAATGAATCAACTTCACTCTTCACATCTTCGGGAACCCGGGTTTCTCTTCGGAATTCCCGTCTAAGCAATCTGCAAAACTCTTTTACAAAAGAGGACTCGTCTTCGAAGCCTGCATCTCCAATTCCTTCAAAGCTCGTACTGATAACAACATACTGATTCTTCAGCACCTTGGTAAGTGCTGTTAATGTAGTTGTCTTTCCATACTGTCTTGCCCGATTAATGGCAAAATACTTCCCATCATCTACGAGCTTCTCAATCTCTTTTATTCTTTCGGAGAGATCAACCATATAATGTTTCGACGGTATACAAACTGCTGTTGTATTAAAGCGCTTCATCTTATATCTCTCCTTGTATTATACTGAATTCCATTTCATGATAACACAGGTTATCACCGGCAACAAGAAAGCACGTAGCAAAAGACCTGCATCTTTCGCTCCGTGCTTCACTCTTGTAGCAGTCAGCCGATAGACCAAGGGGACGGAGTTCGTGGTCCATTTCTAAAATGGACCACGAACCCCGTCCCCTTGGTCCATCACAACAAAAAAACTCGGCGTTGCCGAGTTTTTTGTTTTCTGATTCTTATTTCTTTACATCGGTCCGTCAGATATAGCTCCTCCGGGACCTGCGCTATCGTTGGAGCTTGCTCCTCCGGGACCTTCCAGGTCATCAAGTGAATCGATGGAGCCGGGACCGCCTGAATCCGCGGAAGAACCGGAGCCTGATGAACCTCCGCCGCTTGGGCCTGCTCCTGAGTCGTCTTCTTCAGCGTCAATAAGACCGGGTTCGATAACTTCCGATGAAGCTGTGGTTTCTTTCTTATCGGATGCCTTTGTTTCAGACGAATCGTTTCCGGATGGTCCGTCATCTTCGTTACCCTCTTCAGCCTCAGTGGTTTCCTTGCTGCTCTTTGACTTGGTGGTTTCTTCTGTATCGTCTCCGGGACCGGGAGCTGTTGGTTCTATAACGTTTCCGTCCTCGTCGGTCTCTTCTGTCTCGTTTTCGTCGGTCTCTTCGCCTTCTTCAATTTCATCTGTCTTAGACTTGGTTTCCTTTACGGATTTAACCTTGTTGCCCTCAGGGTTTGTTTCGTAGATGTAGTTTCCATCTTCGTCTGTTGCCTTGATGACGTAACCGTCGGCATCAGTTTCCTTGGAGGACTTCTTCTTTTCGGTCTTCTCACCGTTCTCGTCTGTCTCGTCCTTGTCTTCGTCAGTCTCTGCCTCGGTCGTGCTTTGCTTCTTGCTGCTTGACTTGGTCTCCTCGTCCCTATGGCTTGCATAGTAGCCTGAGTCATCGGCAATTTTCTGTGAGTAGCTCTCTACAGCGTTTGACACCTTGTAGTCTTCATCGCCGAAGAGCACGCTGTGAAGCCATTTAACATTGGAAACCAGGGTTACAGGTATGACACAGTCGCCCTTCTTGCCCATCATCTGATCCTTGAGATCCTTAGGGAAGCCTGTGGACTCCTTGATGTTATATCTTGAGATGCCTTTTGCAAGCTCGATTATGTCTGCGGTATCTATGTTGAATGCTACCTGCGGGAGCACTACGTCGATAACCGAGGTAAGTGTTGCCAGGTCTGCCTTCTTCGCATGGTCGAGGCACTGGGAGATAACCTCTCTCTGACGCTTGGTTCTCTCGAAGTCGCTGTCCATGTAGCGGAGTCTCGCATAGGCAACTGCCTGAACTCCGTTAAGGTGCTGCGGGCCTGCGCTCTTGATGTAGTTGGCCGCCGGGTTCTGAGCATTGATGCCTGCCTTGACTGATGTCTCATGGATATATGCGTTCATGTAATAGAACTCTTTGTCCGTGATGTCAATGTCTACGCCGCCCAGCATCTCTACTGCATCCGCAACTGCTTTCCAGTTGAAGGTTACGTAGTTCTCGATGTTGAGATCGAGGTTTGAGTTAAGAGCAGATACTGCCTGCTCAGGTCCGCCGATGGCGTAAGCCTCGTTGATCTTTGCGTAACGGCTGTTGCTCTTTCCGGTCTTTAAATAGGTGTCTCGGTATACGGAAACAAGCTTGATGTCTCCGGTAGCCATATCTACGTTGCAGATGATCTGGACGTCAGCATTGGCACCGCTGCCCACTCCGCCGTCTCGGGAGTCTACGCCGAATACCGCAACTGTCCAGTAGCCGGACATCTTCTGTTTCTGTGTGATGTCAATGTTGTTGTTTTCTACCTTTGATTTATCGAAGGTTACATCCTGGGTCATGTGCATGTATCTGTACACTGAGCCGAAGCCGAAGATACATACGAGGGTGATAACCTCCACAGCCACCATAAGGATGATCCTGGTGCGGAAGGCTTTCTTTTTCTTTTCACGCATCCTGCGCTCAAACTCAAGGTCCCTTTCCACTTCTGTAGTGTCGTTAAGGGTCTTTACCTGCTGACGGTTTTCCATCCTTAAAGGATCCCCGGGAACAGTTCTTCTGGGTCTCTCGGTTTTTTTAGGTTCCGGAGCCTTGCTGCTGAGGGTTGCGGATCTTTTTATTTCAGATACTCTCTCCGCTGCATCTTCAGGGAGTCGTGAGTCCCTGCTACCCTCCGGGAGACGGGAGTCTCTCCCGCCATCAGGGCGTGAGACAGGTCTCCTGCCGGTGTCCGGGATCTTCGACATGAGCTTGTCGCCCATGGCTTTGTCATTAACTATCTTGTCTTCAAGTTCACTCTGATGACTTTCAGTTCCTTCCATGGAGTGTGGTCGTCTGGTGTCCTTGCCGTTATCAAGTGCCATTTGCTATATCCTCATTAATATACTTTAGAAGTATAAGTGAAACCTTTGGTTTTGTGGCATTAAGAAAAGTTTTCTTCCTGCCATCTTCATATCCATCTCATCATCTATTAACGCTGTTTTCGGAACCTAAATATCTGACATACAGCTGCACATCTAACCGGCTCTATAAAACGCTGCTTTTGGAAGCGTTAATTTCTGACATACAGATGCAGATCTGATTGACTCCATCCCGCCGCTTTCAGCCGGCAGCACAAATAGTGATGAAGAACATTTTTACACTATAAAACCAAGGGATTTTACCACATATATGTCGTTTCGGCAAATCTATTCTTATATTTTGCCTTAAAACACCGGAGCTTATCCATTGATTATGTGTGTTTTTCTGATGGATCCTAATCTTTGGCGGATCTTTTTTGCCTTAAAATATCAGGGGTATCAATCGTTTCCGTGTTTTTTTCTAATGAATCCTAATCTTTACCGGATCTTTTTTCAATAGGCATTTTTGTTAACAAATCCCTTGAATATTGTGAGGAAAAGTATCTTTATGTCCAATTCCATGGTCCAGTTCTCGATATACCAGATGTCGAATCTGATTCTCTCGTGGATGGAGGTGTCGCCTCTCAGGCCGTTGATCTGTGCCCAGCCGGTCATGCCGGGGCGGACCTGGTGTTTGATCATATAGCGGGGGATTTCTTCCTTAAACATTTCAACGAACTGGGTGCGCTCCGGTCTCGGCCCCACCAGTGACATGCTGCCGAAGAGGACATTGAAAAACTGCGGGAACTCGTCGATGGAGGTTTTTCTGATGAATTTTCCGATTTTGGTGACTCTCGGGTCTCCCGGGGTGGTCCAGCCTTTTTGCTCATCCTCAGGCTTCTGCTCTACCATGGAGCGGAATTTATACATCATGAAGGGCCTGTTGTGGAGTCCCACTCTTTCCTGTTTGAAGATGATAGGTCCCGGAGAGGTGAGTTTGATAATGATGGACACCACCAACATTACCGGGCTGAAGAGTACGATGCCGACTAAAGCTCCGATGATATCTATGATTCTCTTGGCTGCTGCCTTTACTGGGTCCGTAAGGGGCACGTTTCTAATGTTTATGACGGGAAGTCCGTCCATGTCTTCTGTAACAGGGCGGGAAGGGATGACGTTGTTATAATCCGGGATGAACTTTGTATGTACGCCGGATTTCTCGCATACCGCCACGATGCTGCCCAGCTTTTCATAGGCTGCCAGGGGAAGGGTGATGGCGATTTCGTCGATTGTGTTTGTGGAGAGGATTTTCTCCAGTTCCGAGATCCTGCCGACGATCTTTACTCCTTTATAAGAGGTGCCGGATTCTGTGATGTCATCTACGATTCCGAAGATTTTGTAGCCCCAGTCGGGGTTTCTGTGGCAGGCGTCGATGAATTTGTCTGATACGTCAGAGAAGCCTACCAGCATGATATGTTTCTGGTTAAAGCCTTTGCGGCGGAGTCTCGTAAGGATAAATCTGATGCCGAATCTTTCCACTGTGGTGGCGATGATGTCAATCACGCAAAAGGCTGTGATCATCCTGGTGGAGAAATTTGCGAAGTATCCTGACCGCCTGAAGGCGAAGAGGATCGAGGCGAAGATCATCAGGCCGACGACATTGGCCTCAAATATGTTTATAAATTCTCTTCTTTTCGTTCTGGTTCGTTTCGGCTCGTAGAGGTGGAACATCCAGTACAAAAAGAGGTAGCCAGGTACCACCGGGATCAGCGCACTAAAATAGACCTGCGGCGGGAGTACTCCGTGTCCCGCAGGGAATATGGGTGATGCTATCACCAGGAACCATGCCAGCGCGTAGGAGCCTGCTATGATCAGTGCATCAAGAACGACATGGAAAGTGTTTAGGAATTGTTGGTTGTCTTTAATCATAATGGAAGTATACTCCCGAATTTGGAAAATTCCATAAAAATGAGTTTATTTTTTTCTTAGGAAGTTGTGGAAAAGACTGTCCGGAGCCGGATTGCTTCCGCTTGAAGGTGGATTACCTAATTGATAAAAACAAATGGAACACTTAAGTAGCCCCTCAATCTGATTGACCTACAAAGAACTATTGATACCCGCTCAATATCCTCCATAAAAAGGAACAAAAAAATAGAGCGTCGCCGCAGCTTCGCTCATACAAAAACACAACGTGTTTTTTGGTCGTGTCTTTATTTTACTCACAAATTTTTTTACACGCAAGTTATTTCTAAATGATATCGTGACAATAAAAAGAAACGTAGTACCCCGCATGAGCATCTGCTGTACGGCTCGGCTTAAACACCAACCACATTTCTCTGACTGCATACTACTCTAATCTCAAACGGCCGTCAAGAATGAATCTTACGCCGCAGTCAAAGACAGAGCAAATCACAAGCCATCAATTTTGAAGAATTTCCATGACTGCAATTCTGTTTTTGTTCTATATGAATCAATCCGCAAGAGCTATGAACTTGACCGCACATCGAGCATTGTTCTATATGAATCAATCAACAAAAGCTATGGGCTTGACTGCACTTCACGCATCGTTCTATATGAATCAATCCACAAAAGCTATGGACTTGACTGCACTTCAGGCATTGTTCTATATGAATCAATCCACAAAAGCTATGGACTTGACTGCACTTCAGGCATTGTTCTATATGAGCCATTCCGTGAGAGCTGTAGGCTTGACCGCACTTCAATCAATATCCGATGTGAATCATATCCCGTGTGATGTTTCTTTGACCGCACTTCAATTATCTTAAAGTTGAGCCAACTTGAGATATTGAATTGCTTGACTGCAAATCCGTTAATACCAGATATGAATCAACGCATAAACCTTAAAATAGTTGACATCAACTCCAGAAAATCTTCCGAAGAGTCATACTCTGATCCTTCTCAGCATAATACAAATGCAAAATGGATGTCTCCTGTTCAATTGATACAGGTTAGCATCCATGTGTTTATCTTAATTCATAATATGAGTTCGATAAGTAGCCCGGAGCGGAAGCTTTTGTCAAGGAAACCGTGGAATACCGGAGCGCGTAGCGCGAGGATATGTCGCGAAAGTTCCTTGACAAAAGCTTCACGGATTATCCTGTTCCGCAGGTCAGCAAGTATGCTTGCTGGCCTGCTTCCGGCGAGGACGGGTTCGGGCAGAGCCCGAGTGCAGGGTCAAGGGACAAGTCCCTTGCGGGTTCTTAGGGCAGAGCCCTGAGCCCTCGGAGAGCCTGCCGGCAACGATACTAAAACCACTATACTAACCCATCCAAAATGTCCATCCTGAATGGCTCACCGGCTGAACTTCTTCTATCAATTAAAATTATCGAATAATTTGTCTCTTTCGCACAAATTTTAAATCATTTGTCACGAAGTGCTTGATTAACTTCAAATCTCGTATTATTCTTTATAGGTCAATCGCCTTAAAAATCTTTGATTGACATCAAATTTGTTATTTTTTATAAGGCGTTCGCCACGAAATTCCTAATTTGTTTCATATCCACTAATTACTCTTAGCAAGTCAACCATCGTAAGGTAGTTGTTTAATTTTATTTCAATTACCCGGTCTTATTTAATAGTTTGACCGCAGATCCAAGCATATTCTATATGGAATAGTCAGTGAAATCTGTAAACATGACCTCAAATCCCAAATTATTCTGCCTGTATCATCCATCATGAGTCGATCGAATGCCTTCATATCAAGTTTCATCCAATTTGAGTCAGCCATAGATTTAATCTTTTGACTACAAATCCAATATTTTCAGATGTTCTTCACCTAATATCATTCAAATCAAAATCACCAGAAACCATAACAAAAAAATAAAAGAGGAAAAACAATGTACGGATTAAAAGAAATGCTATTACAGGAACAAAAACGCCTGGAAGAAATAATAGCCAACACAATAAAAAATAACAATTCATCACCCGAAGGAAGGCTCCGCATATCGGTAGATCAAGGATGTGTCAGGTACTACAACTGCACTAATGACAGATATGGAGTATATATTCCAAGAAATAATGAACTGCTTCCACGTAAATTAGCGCAAAAAACCTATAATGAAGCAGTACTTAAGATTGCGACGGTAAGGAACAAACTGATAACCAGATGTCTTAAAGATTACAATGATGATGAAATTGAAGAACTGTTTACATCCCTACACCCTGAGAGGCAGAAGCTAATTACCCCTGTTGAACCAACCTATGCACAACTGGAACAAAAATGGTATTCAGAACCATACATAGGAAAAGACTTCAACGAAGGCACACCTGTGATTCTTTCGGAAAAAGGAGAGCGAGTACGATCAAAGTCTGAAAAGATACTTGCCGATTATTTCTACAGGAACAATATTTTATATAAATATGAAAAGCCCCTTACCTTAGCAGGATACGGAACTGTCTATCCGGACTTTACGTTTTTTTCGAAGAGACTTAACAAGGAAATCTATTGGGAACATGAGGGAATGATGGATAACCCGGAATACGCAACAACAGCAATAAAAAAAATTAACAACTATCAAATGAACGGAATCCTCCCAGGGGAGAGGCTGATTCTTACTTTCGAGACCGAAAAAGACGTTTTAAACTCAAAGATTGTAACTGATCTGGTAAATAAATATCTGAGATAAATTAGCAATAAATCGTTTTTACCGAGATAATCCCTTGAAAACGCTTGGTATTTCACACTTAATGTAGTTTTCACTAATTTGGTGAAAATAATATTAAGTGTGAAATTTGTATTGCAGCCATAGAGTTTCATTGATATAATTAATTTCACCAAGATAGTGAAAGAGGGTTTAAAGATGAAACAATCACTTTCGATAGATATGTTTAAAACATTCGCAAATAACCTGCCTATTATAGAGAGCTGCTCTGTGGATGCTAATAATGTGGCTACATTAATACTTTCCAATAATGATGAAACAAGCTTTCAGCTTGCTATTTCGAGAGACGGTTATCCAAAGCAGATCAAAACTGTTATTTCTGAAATGGTTTCGGATCTGTATTGCGTGATATTGGCTCCATACATTACTGAGCAAACTGCGGAATTATGTAAAAGAGCCGGTTATGGTTTTTTAGATCTGGCCGGAAATTGTTATATTGCATATAAAACACTATTCGTAGAGATAAAAGGAAATAAAAATGAAAACACGCCTAAGAGATCCATAAAGTCAATATATGAAAGATCCTCGGTTGTTTCTTCTGTTATACTTCGAACTATTCTTGAAGATACACGCCGGAGGTGGAAATTGCAGGATCTGGCAAGTGCCGCCGGATGCAGTATAGGTCAGGTTTCAAAGGTAAAAGAGTTCTTGTTGAATCAGACATATATCGAGCAAAGCAAGGATGGCATTTCTGTTACCGATCCTAAGTCGATCATGAGAGATTGGGCAAGAGTATACTCGGATTATACAGAGGAAAAAGTACAATGTTATTCTTTATCCGGTATCACTGATATTGAAGCAAAGATTGCAAAAATGACTAAAGAGACCGGGATAAAGTGTATATTGACAGGTTTTTCGGGAGGAGTACGATACCAGCCCGTCGTGAGATATCAGAAAATACACGCGCTTATAGATGCAAATGATTTAGACAAGATCGTTGAATACTTGGGTCTGAAAAGGGTTGATTCAGGCGCTAACGTAATTTTAATAATAAAGTATGACTCATGTGTAGGAGTAAAATCACGAATTATCAAGAATAACTTGGTTGCATCTCCGGTACAGGTATTCCTTGATTGTATGAGTTTGAAAGGCCGGGGAGAAGAAATGGCGGAAGAAATACTTAGTAAGGAAATATGCAGATGATACATGATGAAGATTTAAGAAGCAGCATTGATTATTCAGAAGGTCAGAAACTAGCGGCCCATAGAGTTCTGGTGGAATTGGTTAATCTTTTTAATGAATATCGCGATGATATAAGAATAGTTGGAGGATGGGTTCCGGACTTAATGTTTCCGGATCAGAATCATGAAAACGGCAGCCATGGGAAGAGGCAAGGCAAAAGACGCATATGACATTTATTTTGTAATAAAGCATTATATCGGAGGCGTAGATTCATTAGCAGAAGAGTTCAGGGCTGTAAGGAATAAACAGATTGTAATTGACATGAAAGAAAAGCTTTCGGACAAATTTGCATCAGAAAAACATGCCGGGCCTAAAGACGTATCTGATTTCATGGATTTGGCGGATGAAGAGGAAATAGAGCTTATCAGAAGAGATGCATATGAACAGATTTCAGCACTAATAGAAAAAATTTAAATTATTAGCAAAATGACATCAAGGGAACGGGGCAGCCTATAATGAACTGCACCCCGTTCCCTTTAGCTTTTGTTAAATGTGTTCTGAAAGTAGATTGGAGCGGAAGCTTTTGTCAAGGAAACCGTGGAATACCGAAGGGCATCTCATCGAATGTCCTTCGGCTCCTAATATCCCTTAATTATCACAAAAGCTAAATAACTAAACTATTCCGTCTAATATGTCCATCTTAAACGGCTCACCGACTGTCTCCTTCTCCAAATTCTTCAACGTGAAATTCGACTTCATAAAAGTGAGCGCCGGATTATAGTAAGGATCTCCATATCGGAGGCACTCGGGCCAGCGTTTTGCAAATTTTACTATTTCGCCGTTGAAGCGCTGTACTTTTTCCGGGGTGTCTTCCATTCCGCGGGACTTTGACTCATAGTGATAGAACTTGGCGTAGGGGTTGTAGACCACCAGCTTGCCAAGGGCGCGGACTTTCATGCAGAAGTCTACGTCGTTAAAGGCCACTGCAAGTTCTTCGGTATAACCGCCAACTGCGTCAAACAGCTCTCTTTTAGTCAGAAGGCAGGCAGCGGTTACGCAGGAATAGTCCTGAACGCACTTTGCCCTATGCATATATGAAAGTTCTGCGTCGTGGGTTCTTACAAAAGCTGCACCGGCAATGCCGCCCATTCCCATGATGACGCCGGCATGCTGGATGTCTTCGTCCGGATAAAGGAGTCTGGCTCCGCAAATGCCTACATCTTCTCTCTGTACGTAGCCTATCATTTCGTCGATTGAGTCGGGATCGATGAGTTCAATATCATTGTTCAGGAAGAGGATGTAATCTCCCTTTGTGAACTTCACGCCGAAGTTGTTGATGGCAGAGTAGTTGAAGGGTCCCTTCCACTTGACAACACGGACGGTGATTCCGGAAGAGGTTTCGGAACTGTTCTCAGAGACCGGGTTCCGATCTGTAGCCTTCACTGATGCTGAATCCACAGATGATCCTCTATCAGGCATTGCATAATAAGCGCTATCGGTGGGGTCAGCATCAGGATTCTTTACTGATGTCAGTTCCGCAGATAAGCCTCTGTCAGGCACTGCATAATAAGCGCTGCCGATGGAGTCAGCATCAGGATTCTTTACTGATGTCAGTTCCGCAGATAAGCCTCTGCCAGGTGCTGCATAATAAGCGCTGCCGGTGGGGTCAGCATCAGGATTCTTTACTGATGTCAGTTCCGCAGATAAGCCTCTGTCAGGTGTTGCCGTATCCGTCAGTCTGTTCTCTGACCATCCTGAAAGCCCCGGATTATTCTCCTGCAGCTCTGTCTGTCCTTCACTTTTTATCTCTTCAGAAGTTTTTTCCCTGAATCCCTCAACCGGGTACTGCTTCTGTATCTCAGCGTAATACTTCCATGTTTCTTCCTGGTCGGAGTTGTTCTCAACTACTATGAATTCAAGATTCTTGTAATTGCTTCCTGCCAGGGACTGAATCGCCTTATCCAGATCCGCGGTGTGATCCTTGTTCGGGATGACCACTGAGATCAGGGGCTTTTCATTTTCATAAATTGTGTGGTAGAAGCCATAGGTGATGCCTTTTTCCACCTTTTTCACAGGCAGTCCCAGTCTCTTACAGTGGTCGTAAACCGCTCTTGCTCCAGCGTCAAAGGCATAAAGCTTCGCCTCCGGGTGCTGGGCGGTTGAAGCCTGATGGGAGCGCCAATGATAAAGCGCCTTCTGTATATGGTAGATTCTCGAGCTGGTGAATCGTCCTTCTTTAAGCAGCTTTTTGTCCGCATCACTTAAGTTTGCGAGGTCTCCGCCGATTTCTTTACTTTCCCTCTCCTGTGCCTTTTCGGTGGCTCTCAGGATGAGGTCATGATCCTGGGCGCCATCATAGGCTTTTCTTTCATATATTTTGTGACCGGCTTCGTCCGTCTCAGCGATAGCTTCCAGAAGCTCTCTTTTCAGCACCAAAAGATGGCAGACATAGTTTACGGATCTAAGCAGATCCGGGTTGTAGTCCGTCTTGAAGTGTGGCTCGAAATAGTAGGTGTCCTCGAAGTCGATCTTGTCTTCGTCGGAGTAGATCACATCCACCTTCGGATGCTCATTAATGGCCTTTGCGCACTCAAAAAGCGCATTTAGCTCCAGCTCATCGTCATGATCTGCAAGGACAATGTAGTCGCCGGTGGCCATTTCGATGGCGGCATTGGTATTGTCGGAAATTCCCAGGTTCTTTTCGAGGATCTCGTATCTGAAGCGGGGATCCGCCTTGTTAAACTCCTCGAGAACTTCCTTGGGAAGCTTGCCGTTTGCCTGAGAGCGGTCGTACTTGTCATAAGGTGTCGCATCCGCAACGCAGACTTCGAAGTTTCCGTAGGTCTGGTCCTGAATGGACTTAAGCATTTTCCTCAAGAACTTTTCGGGGGTCTCGTAAACCGGGATCACGACGGAGAACTTCGGCTGGACCGGCAGGGTTGTGTTCCGCTGCTCCTGAAGCTCTGCCTCAGTGACCTTCACCTTTTTATACCACTCGTTATAATCGTAATCCTCCTGGATTCCCTTTAGGCGGTGAATGGTTTTTTTGTATAGCGCCCTGAAGCCATGCTCCTTAAAGTATTCCCAAGCCACCTCCACTGTCTCCCAGTGAAACAGCGCCAGCAGCTTCTCTCTTTTTTTGTGAGCCACAGAATTAAAGGCTTCCAAAATCTTATCGTCAAACTTGATCTTCTTGGTTTTTCCGTCGGCCCTGATGACCAGGTATCTGACTTCACCCTTCTGATAAGGGGTGTTAATGTCATAGCCAAGCTCCCGCTTTATAGGACCGTGCTGCTTTTCGTAATCTTTAAAGAAGGCTTCCACCACTTCGTCTCGTCTCACGGACTCGACGATGGTGCCGGGCACGGAATTTCCCGCGCCGTCCAACACGTCGAATTCCACCGGCGTCTCCGGGTCGCTTCCGAAGGCCCATCCTAGGAATGTGATCTTGCCCTCTCTGGAGATGGCAACATCTACTTTATATCGCATCATATTTTATTCTCCGGGCAAACCTTGCCACTCCAAGCCTGCAGGTTTGCAGCGCTTATTAATTGGTCTGCCGATTTTTCTGTATTTAAAAAACATCATGAGATGAACGCCTAAAGCATCACCCACTCGCAAGAGATGCAAAACACGCATACCTCAGTGGTTGTATACCGGGTGGACAATTCCAAAGGCACCGCTCTTACCGATGATGCGGAGCACGCATATTCCCCCATGAAATGTGCTGCATCAGATTTATTCAGATTTCACTTCCGGGGTTTTGGGGGCTTTCCCCATATCTTTGACTCCGCGGTAAATCGGCGCATCCCCAAAGTTGAGTCTTTCTTCCTCTACTACCAGAGGTCTCTTCATTACCCTCTGATTGATGGAGAGGATGTACTCGCCCAGGAGTCCGATGAAGAAGATCTGGATTGAGCCGAGAAAGAGCATGCCTATAAGCATTGGCGCCATGCCGGCGGGGAAACGGTCCCACCAGATGAGCTTCATCACCAGGTAAATGATGGCGATCAACATGCTGATGGCGCTGCACACGCCGCCGAAAAATACCGCAACTCTGAGGCCGACTTTGGTGTAGCTGGTGAAGCTGAGCATGGCGGCATCATAGAGGGAATACCAGTTGTTGTGGGTGATTCCGGCTCTTCTTCTGGGCTGGGTGTAAGGGATTTCCTTGCGGCGGAAACCGAGCTCGGCCACGATGCCTCTCAGGAACGGGGTGGGGTCGTTCAGGTTTCGCATGACGTTGATGAATGCCTTGTCATAGAGTCCGAAGCCGGTGAACTGGGCAATCTGGTCTACGGAAGACATTTTCTTGATGGTCTTGTAGTAGATGCCTCTGATCCAGTACATGAGGGGGTTCTCCTGGGACTGGGTCTTTACGCCGATGGCGATTTTGTAGCCTTCTTCCCAGGCTTTCACGAACTCGGGGATCATCTCCACCGGGTCCTGAAAATCCGCCGCCATGAGCATGGTCGCGTCGCCGGTTGACTGGAGCATGCCGTAGTAAGGGCTGTTGAACTGTCCAAAGTTTTTGGCATTGAAAATGGCTTTCACGTCTTTGTCGGCGGCGCAAAGGTCTCTCACCTTTTCGCGGGTCTGGTCCTTTGAGTCGTTGTCTATGTATATGAGCTCATATCTGTAGTCGCTGAGCTTTTCCGCAAATATGGCTTTAATGGCCTCGTAAAGGGGCTCTACGTTTTCTTCTTCGTTGTAGCAGGGTACTACTATGCTGATGGTTTTCAAATTCGTTTTCCTCTGATTAGTGATGCGGGGTTCGCACTGTACTTGTTTTTTGTTTTCAGTTTCGGATACTACACCCGCAGGCGATGACACATCCGGTAAATACAGCGTCGATTGTACACTCAGGTGCCTGGTTTAGCAAGCTGAACTGCTTAATTCTATTGTTGACCCCTTTAATAACTGGTAACAGTTCTTTATGACTCATTTCTCCTGAAACAGGCGTATGAGTCATGCATGCTTGCTGCTTTTTTTGACTCATTTCTCATAATTCGAAATCTGAGTCACGCAAGCTTGTTTCTTTTTATGACTCATTTCTCCTGAAACAGGCATATGAGTCATGCATGCTTGCTGCTCTTTTTGACTCATTTCTCATAATTCGAAATCTGAGTCACGCAAGCTTGTTTCTTTTTTTGACTCATTTCTCCTGAAACAGGCATATGAGTCATGCATGCTTGCTGCTCTTTTTGACTCATTTCACTGAAATCAAAACTTAAGTCAAGGAGCTGCCGGAATCACTTTGACCTAAATCCCCAAAACTGAAATCTGAGTCAGGAAGGTACCCGATTTACCACTGTCTTAATACTGTCACGGAGCATAACCGGACTGAAATGTCACACATTTTTACGACATTCAGACTCTGACCGCTATCTTGATCGCTTTTCTTTCCTTCATGTCATAAATAGCCTGTTCCACTTTATCAAGACCTTCGTATCTTTCAGTAATGAAGCATCCCGGGTGAAGGTCATAGTCTTTCACAAGGCTCATGATACGTTCCAGGTTCTTCCGACCACCTTTACTCAGGCTGAACTTAAGGGTTTTTCCTGCCATTCCCCGTCCCATGGAGAATTTAGGAATTTGGAGGGAGTCGATGGTGGTGTTGAGTCCCGGGCTTGAATTGTTCTTCGGAATCTCGCAAATCGGCTGCTGCGGGGTGCCGGTTTTGGTTTGTATTGCTCCGCTGTCCGACTTCAGGGTTCCAGTATTGGTCTGAGGAGCTCCGCTGTTTGGCTGCTGCGGGAGTTCGGAATTATCAATATCTCGGACATTTTCAGGTGAGTTAGTTTCGGCATTAGCCGCCTGATGAGTTCCTGAGCAAGTTTCATTGATACAGTCATTAATATCTTTGAGCTTCCGGCACTCTTCGTCCTGAACTTCAGTGTCTGCGCCGAAGTACATGACATTGGAAACGACGCCGGTTCCGTACTTCACCATATCGATGGCCTGGGGCAGGCTGTAATCGTCGCCGCCGCAGATCAGAACTTTGTCGGCACCTTTGGTGGCTGTCTCTTGGAGTACGTAGTTAACCACCGGGGAGCCTGTGGAATTCGCAAGGGGATGCATGCCTTCAGGAAGAGGGCAGGCCAATGTCTTGTAATTGAGCACTTCCACCCTGCAGCTGTCATCGCTCATAGCCTCAGCGATCCTGACATTGTCCGGGCGGGAACCTACGGCGTATATCTTTTTTGCGCCGGCAAGCCTGCTTCCCATGATGGCTGCCAGTCCGATGGCGCCGATCCCCATGACCACAACTGTGTCTCCTTCGGAAACACCTGCCTCCTCTACGGCGGTAAAACCGGTCTGGACCACGTCAACGCACATGAGGGCGTCTTCAAGGCTCATTCCTTCCGGGATGTGGGCAAGGTTTTTGTCTGCGAAGGGCAGATAAAAGGTGTTCTGGAAAGCGCCGTCGATGGATTTACCAATCATATGGGCGCTGAAGTTCTGTCCTGCGTGGGCGTAGTTAATGTCTACGTCGGGCTGACTCCAGTCGGGGGTTATGGCTGAGACGGCTACCAGGTCGCCGGGCTTGAAGTCTTTGACTTCGGGGCCGATGGCCTTTACTTTTGCGATCACCTCGTGCCCGAGAGTCAGGTCGGGGCGCTTGGGGCTGCCCTGCCAAATGGTGTGGACGTCGGAGGTGCAAGGGGATACCAGCACCGGCTCCAGAAGCGCGCCATGAGGGTCGATAAGTGTCGGCTCAGATTTATTAATGTATTCTATTTTTCCTTTTCCTTTTAAAACTAGGGCTTTCATTTGGTCTCCAAGTAATGAAATAAGCTAGTGTCAGTTAGAAAAAAGGTCGGTAAGCTGTATATAAGGCGCATAAAGGAACATTTTATACTCCTCGGTAAAGCTGGTGACAAGTAAAAATGCAGATAAAAACAATCTGCATGTCTATACAAACCTGTTTTGAAGGGATTTGACACGTAAAGTAACAGATATAAGCATTCTGCGTGTCATATACCAAGCCCAACCCATTTGAAAGCTGACATCATACACTATTATTTGTATTCGTCTATCTTATCGGTTTTTAGAACTAAAATTCTAACATCTGCACCATACCGCTCGCGGATTATTCCGGCGATTTCATCGGTGTAGCCGGGGGCTACGATGAGGATCTCGTCAACGGGATCCGACATAAAATGGTCAGGGGAGACGATAGGAATGTGTGATGCCGGGGCGTATTTTCCCTGTTTGAATTTAGCGGAATCGATGATGTATTTTACTTTTCCGCCTAGTTTAGTGGTGGATGCCAATGTGAATCCCTGGTGGCTTGCTCCCCAGATGGCCATGGTTTTGTTTTCGGCTGAAAGTTGAGTCAGGTGTGAATTAACCTCTTCATTCAAACGGTCATAGCTATCTTTTAAGGAAGAAACATCTATGAGCTGTCCATTGTAGCGAAGATTTGTCAGGTCATCGGGATCTGCTTTTTTCACGATGATCTCAATGGTATCGCGGTTTACAAGGCGCATGTCCAAAACCTCGAAGCCGTTGTCCTGGAAAAGCTTCTGCAACGTAAACTCGGTATAGTTTGCAATGTGGTCGTGGAGCAGCTCGTAGTAGCCGTTATACTTCAGGATATACTCGAAGCTCGGAACCGTCACGAGACCCAGGGCCTTTGGTTTTAAGTTATGCCAGATGTTTTGAAGCATATCCTTAGGGTATGGCTGGTGTTCAAGGAAGTTGAACTGTACGAAGGAGTCGAAGGGGCCGTCTGGATAGATGTAGTCGCCCTCTGCAAAGCCTTCGTAGACGTGATAGTTTACTTTTTGAAAGTGACCACTTTCGTGCAAACACTTCACTTTAGGAAAGCACTCTACTTTTGTGCAAAAATTCAAATTTCGTGCATCTATAGATGATTCCCGAGTCTTTTCTTCTGATTTTTTATTTGAAGAACACCCTGCGTTTGTTGGTACATTTGTTAGGGAATTATTTTGTATATCCTGTTTTGCTATGGCATCGTAGTAGTCTTCGGCATGAGCATTGGCTTCTTCCACCAGTTCCCTTTTGTGCTCGATTCCGGTGAGTTTAATAGGCATTGCTTTAGGCTGACCAGAAAGGGGATCTTTCTCCATATCTTTCTCGAGCGCCTCTTTTCCTACTTCATCTTCTGATATATTCTGCCACATGCGGAGGAACTCGCCTCTGCCACAGCCTACTTCCACGATATTTCTGCCCTTTACTCCATGCTCTCTCATATATTCAAGGAGTCTTGCATATTCCTCATGACGAAGTTTTGTCATAGTGCTGGTTCCACCACCAGCACGGATCACATCTTTATAGTAGGATACCGGCTCGCAGTCAAACTGAACGAGACCGCATTCGGTGCACTGGCAAAGCTCCAATGTGATGGGGTGGTCAGCATCGAGCTCTTCTTTTGCCGGGATGTCCTGAGCAGATGCCGGCATATCTTTGAAGGTCATAAGTTTCTTTATTTCGTGCCCGCAGGCCAAGCATTTCATTTTCATTTCAAATCTCCATATAAAACACTGATGTGGTACGATTATAACACATCTAGTCCTATCTTCTCTCTCAAAATATTCTCATTGGCAAACCAATTAAACACCTTGTCTTGAAAGATTTTCAAAGAAAACTTATACAGTCTAGAAATATCCATCACAAATAATAAGAACAATGACAACAAATCTATTTATAATTGTGTGATATTACGGATGAAGTAGCCGAACAGTTGGAAAAAATTGTGGCAGCGGCTAAAACCGTTTTGCAAGATGTCTCCGTTATCGATTATTCAAAAGTTGCATAAGTAACAAAATAAAACGTAAAAAAATACCAAGTGAAGGTGTGATATCGCCTTTACTTGGTATTTTTTTAATCAAATATCATAAGGAGTCGTCAACTACTCCGTCTTCCCTTCAACCGGCTTCGAGTTCCATCCTCTTTTTCTTTACGAGCTCTCCGATGCCTGCTTCGAAGGATATTTCCTGGTGGAAGCCGAGACGCTGGAGCTTCAGGATCTCGGGAGACATGTTTGCGGCGCCTTCAGCATTGTTGCTGCGGGTTCCGAACTCGAGCTCTGCTCCGCCGCCGGCGATTTCGTTCATTTCCTGTACGAATTTCTTGAGCATTCTGGAATCACTGCCTGCAATATCGTAAACGTCTGTGCGGGTCTCATCCGACTGTAGGAGAATGCTTATGGCTCTTGCGCAGTCTCTTACTTCAAGGTAATTCCATCTCTGTGCACAGGGTCCGAGTACCACAGGTGTTCCCTTGAGGGAGCCTTTAAGTACTGTGTTTACAAGGCTTGTCTTGTGGTCTCCGTCACCGTAAACGCTGAAAATGCGTGTGTGAAGGAACTGCATTGGCCTCTCATCATACATCTGGGAAAGGAGGCTCTGTTCTGTTGCCCAGCGTCCGAAGGCGCGTTTTGCCTTTCCGTAAGGGCTTATGGGTCTCGGTGAGCGGTGGTTGCCGTCGCCGTACTCTGCCTGGGATCCCGCGAAGATGAACTTCTGCGCTCCAAGAACCTTTGCCATGATGTATGCTTTCTTGGCATTTTCAATGTTCTGTATCTGAATATCTGTATTTTCTCTTCCTGCGGATCCGATGCCGTCCCAGGCGAAGTGAATCCAGGCATCGATGATTGGCTCATCGTTTTCGTTCCTTTCAAGGAACTCTGCAAAATGCTCCTCTCCAAGCTCTGCTTCGGGAAGCTGGTCAAAGTCCATATACACTGTTTGATACTTCGGTTCTGCGGTGATGCCTCTTTCTTCAAGCACATCCTGATTTTTGCTGTCAGGTCTGACTGCTCCTATCACCTCGTAGCCTTCGCTCAAAAGCTGTTTTGCTGTGTAAACGCCCAGAAAACTGGTAACGCCGGTAATGAGTACTCTCATTCGCTACTCCCCTCCTTTAAACATTAACCCCTTATTTTTCGCAAAGCGAGAGACTAATGCCTATGCCGGTATCCACTCAGGATCTTCTCCAAAATCCCACATCCGACATATCCCCTTTATATTCGCGGATTTAAAATCCTCATATGACCTTTATAATAATCAATTATATGAGTTTGACAAGTAAAAAATTATTTGCCATACAGTTTTTATTGCATATTCTACTAATTTTGACTTTAATAGTCATATTCTTCTGGCGAGTCAACGACCTCAGGGTGCCTATATGACTCAAGACACCTAATCCCAAAAGTGCGTCAATATTCTTAAAATATTTATATGACTTAAATCTTGCAAAAGTTACAATGTGAGTCAATAATCGCGATGTGTTTCTATGACCTCATTTATAACATCTTGAATTTGAGTCAACTATATAGATGTAATTAATTGACTGCAAACCAAGAAATATTAGATATGAGTCAAATCCTAATCTTATTATTGATGACTGCAAATAAGGAATTATCCTGTATGAGTCAATTTCGGAACTTGCCATCATTGACTTCAAATTCTGATATCTTCCAGTGAGTCAAACATCGAGTTTTATCAGAATGATTCAAATTTCATAATCCGAAAGTTAAGTCATATTTTCCTCAGCAGCTGACATTCAGTATCTGGGCTTTGCCGTGGAGCTTCATGTTTTCGCT
>JAGAXP010000293.1 GCA_017940955.1 Oribacterium sp. | reverse complement strand
GAGAGCAGGAAACAAAATACGGAAAAAAGAATGTCCATGAATACTTTGCGTGCATGTTTGACAACATGATACATGATTCCGGAAGTTCATGCTGTCCCAAGACCGATAACTATATACGAAATTTCTACAGTATCCTCGGTAATACTGATTACAAAGATATTTATTCTGTAGGTTACGAATACAGGGTGAAGCTTGAAGAGTTATTCCAGGAGTATGGCGCAACATACACATTTCTTTTAGACGGGGAGCGGATTGATCCAAAAACATATGATATACATGATTTTCCGCCGAAGAGTTTTACCTGCCAGGCTTCAGGCACTAATGGTGCCGGAACTCTTGTTATCACAACTCATGATATTGAAGATTACCAGATTGCAGCATAAGAGATGCTTTATTCTGGTTTGTAGGAGGCGATTTTTAATGTTCTGTTTTAACTGTGTAGCAAAGATAGCTGACGGATCTAATATTTGTCCTTTTTGTGGTACCAAAATCACAAATTCAGTTAAAGACAACCAAATTCATGTAGGAAATGGAGATCCATCAATGCGGCCTCAGCAACGACATGCATCCACAAATGCTTGCACAAGCTTTATGCTGTCCTCACATACTTTGTACGAAAATTCCGGATGCCACTGTACAGCTACCGCAAATCGTTGATCCTTTATTTCTATTGCCTCAACTAATCCATCTTCTGAGGTAGTCATCTTTGTCACTCTTGGAGAGAGCTTTTTAATTGCCTGATGGTGATAACTATTTACTTCATGTATGCCAGGGCCGATAATGCAAGAAAGTTTTGTCCCAACTTCTACATTCACTTTATGTGCTGCCTGTTCATATGGTGGCAACATATGATGTTCTATTTTACTATCAAACTCTGATGGTAGATCCTGGTAAAGTGTTCCTCCGAGATATGCATTGATAAACTGGATTCCACGACAGATTCCAAGAAGGGGTTTATCATCCCTTATGCAAAGATCCAACAGATGTCCCTCCATTGAATCCCTTAATTGGCATGTTATTCCGCATTTATCTGTTGTCGCCTGTCCATATACTAAAGGCGATACATCATGTCCTCCGGTAAAAAGTATTCCGTCACATATTTTGTAAGCATCATTTAGTTCCGCTTTATCATCAGTTAAAGGAAGCATTACAGGTAAGCCACCACATTTTTCTATCACTTTCATATAGCCCGGTAACATCCAGTAACTGTCTTTATCGTCATCATATAGCGGTATCAATCCTATAATTGGTCTCATATTCTTCTCCATAAATAAAAGAGCATCTGCCTATACTGACAGACACCCTTGCCTTTGATAATTGATATGATAAGGCTATTGGCTATTTAAAACAACCCTGCTTTAGTTATTTTTTCTGGGTTTTGAGAAACAGTCTCAATCAATCTGATAATATCTTTTATCTTCAATTTGGTTATATATAGATATTCAGTTGAATATTACACTAGATCACAAATGGTCGTGAAGGAGAGGAGAGTAAGTGGGGATTTAAATCAGATTCAGTAAAAGACGCTTGTAAAAGTATCCTGATGCTTCCTCATGTGAAGGTCCTTGGCCTTATGACTTCGGCACCTTATACGGAAGACCCTGAGACCAACAGACTGTTCTTTAGAGAGCTTAATGCACTTGCACATGAGCTTTATGAGGAGAAACTCATAGCTGATCAGGACAATGACTTCAAACTCCCGGTTCTTTCCATGGGTATGACCGGGGACTATGAAGTAGCGGTAGAAGAGGGAGCCACAATGGTGAGAGTAGGGTCTGCAATATTTGGTAACAGGAACTATATCGTATAGTAACCTGAAACAATATAGGAAAAAAGGGAGGAAAAAAGAAATGAAAAGAATACTTACTATCCAGGACATATCATGCTTTGGAAAATGCTCATTGACTGTAGCACTGCCACTGTTTTCTGCAATGGGGATTGAGGCTGTAATTCTTCCAACAGCAGTGCTCAGTACCCATACCATGTTCAAAGGATTCACGTGTAAGGACCTTTCGGATCAGTTAAAGCCCATCACTGACCACTGGAAAAATGAGGGCATAACCTTTGATGCTATCTGCACCGGTTACCTCGGAACTGAAGAGGAGATCGATACGGTAATAGATATAATCGAGAACTTTAGAAATAAAGACACCCTTGTCTTTGTTGATCCGGCAATGGGAGATAACGGAAAGCTTTATCCTGCGTTTAATGAGCATTACGCAAAGAAGAATGCTTCTCTTTGTGCGGTAGCTGATATCATAGATCCTAACATTACTGAGGCTAGCTTTATGACGGGCATTCCATATAAAGAAGTCTATAATGAAAATTACGTGAAAGACCTTCTCCTAGAGCTTTCCAAATTCGGTACGAAGACACCTATCCTTACGGGTGTTTCCTTGTCTAATGGAAAGACAGGAGCCATGGGATATGATTCAAATACAGAGACATTCTTCAGCTATCAGAACGATAAGATCCCTGCAGCTTATCATGGGACCGGAGATATCTTTTCAAGCGTCCTTGCAGGTGCATTTGCCCTTGGAATAGACAGGACAGAAGCTCTTAAAATAGCAGCCGATTATACGGCTTTAACTATTGCTGAGACCGAAAAGAACCCCGATAAATCCTGGTATGGAGTGGATTTTGAGGCAACCATTCCAGAGCTTATAGAAGCACTAAGAAAGATTAAAGGAAAGAACAATGGAGTATAGGATTCAGTCTTTAAAAATAGAAAATCTCGAAAGATACGGAGAGATATATGCAGAAGCTTTTAATGGCGAACCGTGGAATGATCCGTGGAAAGTAGAAGATGCCATCATACATGTAAAAGAACTATTAGAATCAAAGCAGTCGTATGGTTTGGAATGCGTAGAAGAAGGCAAGGTTGTTGGATTTATTTTGGGTACATCAATGCTGTTCCATTATGGCAGGACTTTTGAGATTAATGACCTGGCAGTAGATCCGGCATATCAGAGACGCGGTATAGCAAAACTTCTCATGGAAAAGTGTCTTGCTGATATAAAAAATCAAGGGATGGTAGGT
>JAGAXP010000292.1 GCA_017940955.1 Oribacterium sp. | reverse complement strand
TAACTTTGACGATGATGGTTCAGGTCATACCGGTGCCGGAGTAAACTGGGACGGATATGATGCAGACGGAAGAGTAACTTCGGTTACAATCACTGATACACCTGATTATATTATGAATATGTTATAAGCCACATGGATTTATGCCTCCCTCGTTTGCAGACGAGAGAGGCTTTTTCAATTCCAAAAATCATATATATAGTCGGAATTTAGACAATATGAAAAGAATGAATGTTGTGTTAAGGTTTATGCATTGATGACATATGAACTGCAATCAGTAATAAATGAATGCAACATTTTTCTCTGACAATAAAGAATTAACAATGATTGGTTTACTGATTGTTAGGAATGTTTATCAATGATATTATAGATTTAAGGAGCTTCAAGAAGAATCACTAAGAATAAATAGTATGCAATGATTAAACGAAAACAAGGCGAAAATGAAGCGCTTGAAATTCTTGAAAACATCGGAATAGAGATGGATGAAGAGTACACCGACGACAATTCCAGGTCGAAGATGCCGGATCTCCGATACAAGGATGGCAGATTCATCGAGGTGACTCATACAAGATATAATACTGAATTCATCCAGAGGCTGAAGAAACAGGGATGTAAGGCTGTTGAGAATGATAAGGCATTTACAAATGAAGAATGTCATCAGTCAGACTGTCCCATCATAAAGCAGTGTACAGATGCAATCCTCCGGGAGATTATAGACGACAAGGGCAAGAAATACCCCTATGGAGATACAGACTTATTCCTGTTTGTCACAACCGAAGAGTACAGGAATATGCTGAACCTGATGCCTCAGTGGAAATGGAACGGTGAGGCCAATATCTTCCTTTATGACATAGAAAAATCTCCATTTCAGACAATCTATGTTTGCGAATGGGATTTTGAAAACCTGATCTATAACACTGTCGATCCCAAAATGACACGGTTTTACAGAAATGATGGCACTCTTCAATGGCAATACTATCGGCATAAGGAGTTGTTTTGTGAAAAGGTCGTACAATAATATCATTTCGGTTATAATTTCGATGAGGGTTTAATTTATGGTTAATAGAAGAAAAGGTTTTACTTTAGCGGAATTGTTAATCATTGTCGCCATCGTAGGAATACTGGTGGCGGTGAGTATTCCGATTTTTAGTTTCCAGCTTGAGAAGAGCAGAGAAGCAACGGATATTGCAAATCTTCGTGCAGCAAAGGCGGAAGCTATTGCAACTGCTATTGAAATTGAATCGGGAGGTACCGATGCAGCAAGCTATAATGGGTTAACGAGGAAAACGGAAACCGGAAATAATTATTATTATGAGGGTTATTACAACATAAATACTGGAAAGTTTCAGGCTGAATATATTGGAGTTGGTAAAGGAACGAAGCTAGATGGAGGAACTGAATATCCTTCTTATCGGGCAGCGTTTGATTATTCCGCCAGTGGTCAATATAACCAGTGTGGAATATTTGTTGCTGTATTTCCAAGACATGCGTTTACCTACGATCGAGGTATTTATATTGGGTGGAGATCTCCAGATTGTTGGAGTGGAGGAAGGTGGATTACTTCAGCCAATTCCTGTCCTGAAGCAGGTCTTGAATACTTTGAGTACTGATGCATAGCTATAATGTATTACAATGAATCTTTAAAACCATAGGTCTATGTAGCCGGGTCAATGATCCGGGTTGGTGAACATTAAATATAGAACGAGGAATCGCATAAAATGCGATTCCTCGTTTTTACGTTTTGATTGATGTAGTCATTAGTCATATTGTAGTGGGTTTACCGGTGGAATTTAAGTAACGAAAGATAAGATTTGATTTTTCAACTTAATTGAGAGACTTTCGTACTTGTGCTAATATTATTTTATATTTACGAATGCAGCGAGTGGTGGTTTGTGTATGGATTTTAAGGTAGGTTTGGAAAAATACTTATGATGAGTATGAGGTGCGCACATGACTAAAAATATTCTTATTACAACACTGGATGTATCTCGTGACGATAGAAAACCGAGATATTACTCTGCTAAAAGTGAATTCGGTTTTAATTATTGTGAAGCCATGCAGAGCATTGAGGCCGGGACAAAGTTGATTCTGGCGCGTGTACCTGTTGCGGAGATCCTGATCATCGGAGAAGAAAAATTTCCATCACTAAAGCTTTGGACTGACATGGACGTTGAAAAGAGTTTTAAGCTAAAGGATGCAGAGTATTTGGACAATGCTTACTATGAGACTCATCATTCTGCATTTGATCTTTACAGATATCGCATGGCACAGTTCATAAATGAAGTCAGTACCGAGGAGGATAGTGATACCTTAGTGGATGAGGCACTTCGTGAGAATCTGGTCAAACTCATAAATGATTTTCAGGAGTCGTATTCAGAGCGGGAAACAAAACGTCTTAACCGATTTTTTGATGAGCTTTCCGGCAACCGGGATCTATATGAGAAATTAATAACTTACCTCTTTACGTCACTTCCGGATCTAAGAAAAAATACGGCACAAGTTGTCAAGTGGGTAGAGAACTATCTGTATAATGAATTAAAGCCATCTGCAAAGCTTGAGTGTCTTGAAGTGAATGAAAATGTCTCTGCACGATACATCCCGGCGGTTATGCTTGAAAAACGGGAGTTTTGGGTCAACAGCATGCTTGACACAGATCCGGTCGTAAACGGGGAAGAAGATGAGATAAATCTTTATGTAGTCCTGAGTAATGATTCCGCTATAGACGGTCAGCTCATCCTCAACATGCTTGACATCCTAATATCTACGCCCGGGAGCAATGTTTGTCTTAAGAAAATATACAAGGTGATAGATCCTGCAGGAAGCCTGACAGTAAAAATAGAAGACAGCACGGCACTTTCCAAATCAACAAAACTTGTTTCGGCAGCTCATGCATTTCTTAACTACAGTAAGACAGATATGCTTGTGAATTTCTGGGAGAATTCTGGTGTACAGGATGAAAGGATAAGCAAGCTTATCTATGCTGCACGCCATGTTGATGTAGGCATTTCCATGTGTAATATCCCTGAGGTTCAGGAAGGCATAGACCGTCTGCACGAGATATTCCGGGATGAGTCATCCTGGAAAGAAGAAAGTGAATATGGATTGTTGTTCGGTATCATCGCCGAATGCATTAAGGCGGATTATAAGCCACTTCTTGAAGGTGACGGCACAATTCCGTTTATAGAACTTATCAAATGGACCTATAAGCATCAGCTGTACCAACAGGTATTAACTCTGATCGAATCCCATGCACCTGCAAATATTGTCAGATCAGGTATTTTCTACTATTGCGATGACGAGAACAAGGCTGCAGATGTCATTAAGATCCTTGCACATCAGCGTCTGGCATTGAAACCTTATGAATACTATAAGATGGAGGACATAGAACACTATTTCATCAAGACTTATGACCGTTCGGCTGTAATACTAAACGGTTCCAAAGGTGAAGACAGAAACAAGATCTATTCCAATCTCAGAATCCTGTCCATCGATAATGAAACACCTGGAAAAATAACAGGTCACACAGCCTGCGACGACACTATAACCGTACAGAAAGTTCTTTACGCCTATTATCATCTTGGAGAAGTCAGAAACAAAATCAGCCATGCCGATACCAGGGCTATGGCCGAATGCCGCCTCATCGTATACGATAACGAGATAAGCTCCGCCATGCTGCTGATGCGTGAAAGCATTGAGTTCTTCATCAACAATTATGAGGAAGCATTAGAAGAAGTACGATATAAAAATCCAAACATTGTCACCATCACATCGGAAGAAGTGAGAAATGCTTCGGAGCGTTTGAAACGGGAAAACAAAGATAATCATCGCAACAATGAAAGAAAAGAGTAACAGTTCAGCCGGTGAACCATGGGGACGGGGTTAGTGGTCCACCGGCTGAACTGTTACAATTGGTATGCATCCATTGTATGAACAAGTAGATGCCTACTGGCTCTGACCGCATTTATAGTGTAAAATAGACAAGGCACAAACACAGCTGAAAAAATTTTTTGGCTTTTTTGCTGTTTTCTGTTGTACATTTTGTCTTAAAGTGCTAGTATACATACATAAATATTTTGCCACGGAGAGTAGAGAGTATGGCAGTGAGCAGTTTATGAAGGCTGCTTACTCGCTGTACTCTTTTTTTGTGCCTAAAACGAGGTAAAACATGCTAAGACAAGACTTTATCGAAAAAATCGAGGACAATCCGGTCATTGCTGCAATAAAGGATGATGCGGGACTGGAGAAATGTCTCGAAACCGACATTGGCGTCATCTTCGTTCTCTATGGCGACGTCTGCAGCATCCCGAATATCGTGAAACGGATCAAGGATGCAGGAAAAACAGTTGTTGTACACATGGACCTGATAAACGGGCTCACTTCCAAGGAAATATCACTGGATTTCATAAAAGAACATACTGAGGCCGACGGCATCATCACAACAAAACAGAACCTTATAAAACATGCAAAAGAGCTTGGGTTAAATACAGTCCTCAGATTCTTCATGCTGGACACCATCGCTCTTCAGAACTTTGAGAAGCAAAGCCACCAGGATATACAGCCGGACATCATTGAGGTTCTGCCTGGAATACTTCTTCCGGAGTTCTTCGAGAATTTACGAAGGATCTCAAGAGTCCGCATCATGGCAAGCGGCCTCATCAGTACCAAAGAAGAAGTACTTAACGCCCTGAACAACGGAGTGATTTCGATTTCAACAACAAACCAGAAGATCTGGGATATGTGAAATCAATTTCAACTTAATTCGGAAATACGGAACATGTAGTTTTACTACTAATGAAAATGTGACAGGTTTACAAACTAAGGTTGTCACATCAAATCTGCCTTTAAATTAAGAAATATATCGGGCAGATGTTCGTAAAACAATCAAATCAGTAAGTGATATGGAGGAATATATAAATGTCTAAATACGTAATGGCCATGGATTCCGGTACAACCAGTAACCGCTGCATCCTCTTTGACAAAGCAGGAAACATCTGCTCGGTTGCTCAGAAGGAATTTACTCAATTCTTTCCTCAGCCCGGCTGGGTTGAGCATGACGCCGGTGAGATCTGGCAGTCACAGCTTTCTGTAGCGAGACACGCGATGCAGAAGATCGGAGCAACCTTCGAGGATATCGTTTCCATTGGAATCACAAACCAGCGTGAAACCACCATCGTCTGGGACAAGCTCACAGGTCAGCCTTTATGCCACGCAATCGTATGGCAATGCCGTCGAACCGCCGACGAAGCTGAAGCACTGAAGAAAGAAGGACTTGAGGAAAGCTTCCAGAAGAAGACCGGTCTCATCATTGACCCATACTTCTCAGCCACAAAGCTTCAGTGGATCCTCCGCCATATGCCGAATGCGCAGGAGAGGGCAGAAAAGGGAGAGCTGCTTTTCGGAACAGTAGACACCTGGCTCATATGGAAGCTCACAAAGGGAAAAGTTCATGTAACAGATTATTCCAAT
>JAGAXP010000291.1 GCA_017940955.1 Oribacterium sp. | reverse complement strand
TTCCCATTCCGGCCGCAAAGGGAAAAACCTCATCCTCCATCGGTGTTATGGACAGGATTATGGCATTTAGGGATGATGATGCTTCCGATCAGGACGCAAGAAATGAAGCTATCGGCGAATTCATGACATTCTTCTTTGCACCCGAGAACTATACAGCCTGGGTTGAAATGGAGAGATTCCTTCCGGTAGTGAAATCCGGTGTGAAGTATATGGCAAAATATGATACTAACTTCGAAGCATGGCTTGATATCCTTGATAACTGCAAGTTCTACCCCACCGAAAAAGCCGAGTGGGCACAGGCCAAAAAGGACATCATCGCTGCCGAACAGAATGCCCTGAACGGTAATGATGTGAAAAAAGAACTGGATAAGGTACAGAAGAAGCTGACCTAAAACCCAACTCAGACCAAAGCGCCGCACCCCGTCTTGCAGTAAGGAAGCGGCGCTCTTTTTTATCTCACAGTTACTTTTCGTAAACCACAGCTTCCAGCGGAGCAAGGATTCCCTTGGTACTTTCACCATTTGTTCCGATAAGCTGCTTTGCACCTTCCACACATGAAGGATCATAGGAAGCTTCCTCGAGAGAAAGATTTATGAGAATGGTTGCCTTTCCGGCTTCGCTTTCCCTGGTATAGGCAAAGATCTGCTCATGCTCATGAAATAACTCTGTGTAGTCTCCCGTCTCCAGCTCCGGATGTTCCTTTCGAAGCTCTGAAAGAGCAATGTACCAGTTAAGAACCGAATCCTTATCCTCCATCTCAGAGGCTACATTAAATTTTTCGTAATCATCATATACAGGAAGCCAGGGTGTACCCGTGGTGAAACCGGCATTTGATGAGCTGTCCCACTGCATGGGAGTTCGGGAGCTGTCCCTTGCAAAGTTGTGAACACCCTCCATGGCTTCAGCCTCGGAATATCCCTCATCGATTGCAAACTTATAATGGTTTCTGGTTGAAATATCATTATAGTCATCTATTGAAGGCCAGGCTACATTAACAAACCCAAGCTCCTCACCCTCCATGATAAAAGGTGTGCCTCTCATGGTGAGAACAAGAGTGGCAAGCGCTTTTGCTCCGGCAATCCTGTCAGCACCCTTCGGCAGGAAATGATTTATGGAACGGGGCTGATCATGATTTTCCAGAAACATGGGATACCATCCCCCGGTTTTCAAAGTATTTTCCTGACTGGAAGTGATCAGAGCCTTGAATTCCGGAAGCGTCCATTCCCGGGTAACGCACCAGTTCATCTCATCCTTCAGACTGATATTCATAAGGCCGAACTCAAATACCATATCAAAGACACCGGCAGGTCCAACCCAGTCAGGGAGATCACGGGCAGAAACACCATTGGCTTCTCCAACCGTAAAAATATCAGTACCGTTCTGAACCGCGTCTTTAAATTCATGGAGATAGTCCAGTATGCCATTTGTATTTGCTGTCATGGCATGAATACCCACTGTACCATCATTGGCATCCGGAGTACCATCCAAAAATTTTTCAGGTTTCTTGATGTAGGTTATAGCGTCCAATCTGAAGCCTCCGACTCCCTTTTTTACCCAAAAGTCAGCGACATCTATCAGTGCCTTACGAACCTCCGGATTGGCCCAGTTAAGGTCAGGCTGTTCAGGCAGGAATGTGTGAAGGTAGTACTGTCCTCTGTTCTCATCATAGGTCCAGGCCGAACCTCCAAAGATGCTTCGCCAGTTGGTAGGTGCCATCCATCCTTTTTGGGATCCGCCCATATGTACCAGTCGCTCTTATCGCTGTCCTTTCCCGAACGGGACTCGGTAAACCAGGCATTCTCGTTGGAGGTATGATTAAACACCAGATCCATCACGATACGGATATCGCGTTTTCCCGCTTCTTCGATCAGTCTGTCCATATCCTCCATGGTACCGTAGGCCGGATCGATAGCATAGTAGTCTGCTATATCATAGCCATTGTCTGCCTGAGGTGACAAATAACAGGGCGTAAGCCATATTGCTCCGACACCAAGCTTTTTAAGGTGGTCAAGCTCGGAAGTGATCCCATTCAGATCACCGATCCCGTCACCGTCAGAATCCTTAAAGCTCTTTACATAGATTTCATATGCGATTGTCTTCTGCCACCATTTAAAATCATTCTGTTCGATTTCAGAATCATTCTCAATCTTCTTAACTTCTTCCGACATAGGGTTTGTCTCGTCCTCTGATCTCTTCTCCGATGACTCTGTCATTGTAACCTCGGTGCTGTCTCCGTTATTAAAATCCGAAGAGCCGCATCCTCCCAGAAACAGCGCTCCGCTCATCAGCATTGCAGCACATAAAAACATCTTCTTCATATTCTGTTCTAGTTCCACTTAAGCTCCTGTTTTCTCTGATACATCAGCTTGTCAGCACGGCGGAAAACATCATCATATGTTCTGTCCACCTTCGGCTGATATGAAGCACAGCCAACGGACACTACCGCTTTTCCCTCAAGCTTATTGCGATGTACATCATCATTAAAGTCCTTCAATATCATTTCACGATTGTCATAATCAACGCCTTTCAAAAGAACCACAAATTCATCTCCGCCGATACGATATACCGGACTGTGCTGGAACCATTTGCAAATCTGTGAGCAGGCCTCCTTGATATACTTATCACCCATTTCATGACCCATGTTATCATTAACATACTTTAGATAATTCAGGTCAAATATCGCAACTCCATACGCGGACATAATCCCATCACGAACACGGCGCTCAAGTTCTGCCACTGCCTCTGTATATGCCATCTTATTCTTTACACCGGTCAGTGCATCGATGTAGGCGATTCTTCGCATATTTCCGATTTCCCTTGAACGTTCCTCGATCTTATCCCGGTAGATAAAGGTATGGATCGTGCAGGTCGCCAGCAGACATCCCATAGCATAAAAAGGCAAAAAAGCATCAAGAGTCTGAAGCAGAACGAAAAAGGTCATAATTATTCCCGAAAGAGCAACAGTTCGATGTCGTTTACTCTCCGGTCCGTCTGAATGAATGGACACAGACAAGGCATATATCGTCGAAAGAGTAAAAAGAATGATCTGCATCACCAAAGTCAGATATCGGAATGGCAATGGGTGATATAAATGATTCTCATCAAAATAAAAAGAGATGGGTTTAAAAATGTTAATGACGAGGATCAGCACCTGTGTCCCCAGAATCAGCCAGCCACTAAATATCAGTACCCTTTTAAACAGATTATCTTTATTCAGATAGGTCACAACAAAATGCGTCCAATAGAATACGGTGAATGCCATCGACAGAAAATAGAAGGTTGTGTCGATAAATGCAAGTGCAGAAAGTCCTGCCTCGTATAGTACGCCCCAGAAAATATCCGAAAAATAATAGAACATTACAGCAAACAAAAACTGCCGATAGCGGCACTCTGCCTCGGTAAGAGTTCCTCTGGCATGCTGTTTCATATAATCAAAATTTATTATGAGATGCACAAAAATAGCAAGCATCCCTATCGTTGAATAACTCATATCTCCTCCCCACTAACAGTATGATTATACACTTGTCGCATCTGATTTTCAAAAAAAACCTTATCTTTTCAGCACTATATAATATTCAACGGGTTTTATGCCGAAAAAAATATTATTATTGAACAATAACCGCATATTTGATGTTACAGGTTCCCCGGATACGGTTCAGAGTTAATAAGGAGCCGATCAAATCTGCATCTGTATGTCAGATATTATGGCTCCCAAAAGCAATGTAACAGAGCCAATCAGATTGACATCTGTATGTAGGGGCAAACAGATTTTTAAATTTAAAAAATTTGAGATATAATCAGATACAGTTGAAGCAAAAATACGTTTTTCAGGTTTGAGACATACTATGAGCATGGAACAATATAACAATAAAATAGGCTACGATCATCTCACAGGTTTTCCTGATATGAAACGGTTCTTTGAGCTTGCAGAGGATTTCTTTGAGGATAATGCAGGCTGCGGTATAGGCTCTGCCATGCTCTTCATGAATCTCTGCGGAATGAAGGCATTTAACCAGAGATATGGTTACACAGAAGGTGACAAGCTCATCAGAGAAGTTGCAAATCTTCTTGTGAAACACTTTGGTAAAGAAAGCTGTTGCCGTACTACTGCCGATCACTTTACTGTCTATACTTATTCAAAAGAGCTGGGGAACAGGCTCTGGGCGCTTGTTAAGGAATTCAGGAATATAAACAGTGGCAGGACATTACCAGTCAGAATAGGTGTATATGATCTCAAACTGGGGCGGGTTAAAGCGTCCACAGCTACAGACAGATCAAAAATAGCGAGTGATAGCTGCGGAAACATATTTGAATCTACCGTGCGCTTTTTTGACGCAAAAATGCTGAACAAGTTTGAGGATAGAAGCTATGTCTTTCAGAACCTGGAAACAGCTATGACGGATGGATGGATAAAGGTGTATTATCAGCCTATTATCAGAACCTCCAACGGCAGGGTATGCAACGAAGAGGCACTGGTAAGGTGGATAGATCCTGAAAAAGGTCATTTTGAGCCCAGGAAGATCATTTCCATATTGGATGAAGCTAAAATTGCGTATAAACTTGACCTGTTTGTTCTGGAGCAGGTACTGAAGAAATTAAAGAGACAGTCTGAGGAAGGCTTATATGTTGTTCCGAACTCCATAAATCTCTCGGGAACCGACTTTTATTCCTGCGATATCGTTGAGGAAATAAGTAAAAGGGTTGATAACTCGGGAGTTGACCATGGCAACATAATAATCGAAATAACAGAGCGTGTCATCCTTGATGATAAGGATTATATGATGGCACAGATAGAGCGATTCAGAAAGCATGGATTCTCGGTATGGCTGGATGATTTCGGCAAATCGAATTCTTCAACAAATATATTGCAGCAAATTCATTTTGACGTTATCAAGCTTGACGAGAGCTTTATCAGTAAGATTGAAGAGAATGAGCGAAGTAAGATAATCATCACTGAACTTGTAAGACTTGCAAGCGGACTTGGCAGTGAGACTGTTGCCGAAGGTGTTGAGACATCGGAACAGGCTGAATTTCTTGACGAAATCGGATGTACAAGACTGCAGGGGTATTATTTCTGCGATGTAGTGACTATTGAGCAGATTTTTAAAAGATATAAAGAAGGAAAACAGATTGGTTTTGAAAACCCAAAGGAGTCGGAGTACTATTCCGCACTGGGCAAGGTCAATCTTTACGACATGTCTTTTTCCTCATACGGAGAGCATGAAAAGCTTGGCAGTTACTTTAATACCATGCCAATGTTTATAATTGAGGTTTCTGATGATGGAGCTAAGCTTGCCAGAGGCAATAAATCCTTCAGGGATTTTACAAATATCCATCACCCGGAAATGCTAAGTAAAAGGCTTATAACGAAGGCAGAGATCAAAGATAATATCGGATCTGATTTTCTAAATGCTATGGAGCAGTGCATCAGAGATGGAAAGCCGACCATAGTAGACGTAAGAGAAAGTGATAAAGGCGTAGCACATCTCTTCATAAGAAGGATAGCCATAAATCCTGAAACCGGTGTGGTTGCTCTGGCTATAGTGATCCTCAGTTATATTGATAATGACTTAGAGCTAAAGCACAAGGAAGCTCTTGAACGTATAGAGCAGGAGAGAAAGACCTACAGCAGGATAACTGCACTTTCAGGAAACTATATATGTATTTATTCTGCGGATCCGGAAACCGATCACTTTGTCCAGGTCGTATTGGACAAAAGATTCAATGATGTGGGACTTTCAGAAGAAGGTGATGATTTCTACAACCAGGTAAGAGAAAAATGGAAAAAAGTTGTTCATGTCGAAGATAAGGGCGTATTCATATCGAGTTTTACCAAAGAAAACATACTGTATGAAATTGAAAGCAAGGGTGTCTTTTCTCTGAGAATCCGCCTAATGTTTAATGGAGAGCTCAGGTTCATATGTATAAGAGCCGCAAAGATTGAGGAAGATGATGGTCCGCAGATAATTGTGGGAATAATAGACGAGCATGAGCAGGTAAAAAAAGAAATGGAATATGCCCGAAAGCTGACTGCCGCAAAGAATATTGCAAATATTGATGCTCTTACCGGGGTTAAAAACAAGCATGCATATATCGAAGCTGAAGAGCAGCTGGATGAACGATTAAGAAATAATGAGGATCCGGAGTTTGCTTTGGCCGTATTTGACCTCAATGGACTTAAGAAGATCAATGATACATTCGGACATCAGGCCGGAGACAGATATATACGGGAAGGGTGCAGTCAGATATGTAAGGTTTTCCATCACAGCCCGGTGTTCAGGATAGGTGGCGATGAATTTGTCGTGATTGCCACGAATCATGATTATCGCAATCTGGATGCACTTAGTGCAAAGTTTTCTGCATTGAATGAAAAGAATATGGAATACGGAGGTGTTGTGATCGCTATGGGAGTTGCAAGGTTTCATGGCGAAAGCAAAGTGTCGGAAGTATTTAAAAAAGCAGATGATTGCATGTACGAAAATAAGAAGTATCTTAAGGAATGTGAGTAATATATAAGGTACAGAAAAATTGAATCAAAAAGGATTTCCGAAGTTTAGTGGGTTTTTCCAAAGTTATTTAGGGTCAGACCCAAAAGGCGAACCAACCCGCTTGCTCGGATAAATCTATATTGAAAAAGCAACAATTTCAGCCGACCTTGGTTTTATAAAAATCTTGGTCGGCACTTTTTTGCCCACCACATCTACGATGTAGCCTCTCTAAATCTTTAACTATTAATTAACATCAATAATCGCCAGATTTCTCAGTTCCCTGCAATCATCACGAAGTTTCTCAAGTTCTTCATCAGCATATGTTTCTCTTATTGTGATTGTAGTCTTTAGTGATTCATCCAAAGTATCCTTCAGCTTAATCATCTGGCTATTATCCAGATACTTCGACATCCTCTGCATAATATAATTTGCCGTTTCCTGATTCATTGTAATGCACCTCCGTTTTTGAGGTCATTATAATGATTCTGCTGAATCAAGTTATGAAATCATCTTCTTTATCGTTTTTTCATTCTCCCTCGTAAAATCGCTTAGTTTGTAAGATCTGATACGCTGATTTACCATCAACGGTTCCACATAACCATTTTTTACCAACACAGATAATCTGTTTATTACCGTTTTGTTTGTCACACCGATTTCACGACTGACTTCGATCGGAGTAAACTCTCCTTTATATTTCTTTATCAAAAATCTTTGAATTCTTACGCAATTTGCTTGCCACAGATCTCGGCAATTTCACAGAGGAAACCTTGTATCTGTTTTTATCAATCTCGGTTATGTATTTTAAAATCTCGTTTGTCAAAGCTACTTTGATCATCTTCCAATCACCTCGGTGATATTATAGTAGAACGTCTCTGGAACTTCCATTAAAATTTCACTATTTTTTCACTATTTTTCATTATCCTTAGTCGATAAAACTGAAATTTAAATGATATAGCACAATATACATACATAGTCAATTAATCAGATTCCTCACCGTGAGTATTCTCATAATGAGCAAGGTAGTTATATATGGTCTTTCTTGAGCATCCTACTACCCTTGAAAAAGCCGTGGCTGTAAGCTGCTTGGACCTATATAACGGATAATACTTATAGAACTTATCCGGAAGATTTGAAGCATCCATCTTAGGCCTGCCTATCTTCTTTCCTTTTGCCCTGGCGTTCTGCATCTTGCATATCCATATGTCTTAGCCATACCCAAACACCTCCCAATGTGTAATATAAGGTTGATTTATTATTTTACACAAATCAAACCATATATGCCCTCTTATTGCTATAAGGAGATATTAAAAAATAATGTGTAATTAATAAATTCTTTTTTTATACACAAATCAGGTATTTTCTAACCTATGTGAAACAACAACTCCTATGATATAAGTCTAGGGTAAGCAAAAAAATAGAAGGCTCTGACATTATGACAAAAGCCTTCTATTTTTTTATTTCTTAATTATGCTAAACGTAATCCAAATAAACCCGTTTGTTATTGCCAACCTACTATCTGACCATTCTTAACAACTACCATTGCACCACAACCTGCGCACTTTGCTCTTCCATTACTGGTGTGTATAGTAATAGCTCTACCACATTTCGGACATGACCCTGAAACAGCACTATGTACATTGAAATATAATATTTTCATGACAACCTCCAAAATACAAAAAATATAGGAAAACCTAAAATTAACGATCAAGCTTTCCTTAGCTTCTTATTCCATGATCCCCCCCGAAAAAAACAAATATTTTTTATTTATTGATTTTGAAGATTATATCCAATTTATCTATACTTCAGTCTTACCCATCAAGACTGCAAACACCGCATGTAGTGGTGGCTTTCCTTCCATAATTGCAACTATTTGTTTGTTAAGTATCTTTAAAAATAGCGCTATATTGCCCCGTAGTTACGTGGCAATATAGCGCTATTTTTTTTGGTTTTTTCTTCAATTTTTTTTAAACCAAAAATTATTAACCAAAATAATTTTGCCCCATAAATCCCTGCTATTACTGGTTCTGTAAGGTTTTGTTCATTTTAAATAAAATCTACAAAACAGTAATATACACCTATACAATATTGTAATAGTTTTGTTTGTTTTTTCAGTAAAATATGTCATAAGTGGTAGATAAATGGTTTATTTCAAATTAAGCAAACCTCTATCTCATTTAGGATAGAGGTTATTCGTGCAAAATTGAATTTATACTACTGTATATCCTTCAGAAGCTAAAATAGTCAAGGCTCGTTCATAGTTTTCTTCTTTCACAAGAATATAATCTGTGTTGTATGTTGATACCGCGAAGATGCCAATTTTATGATCCGCAAGGATGCCTGA
>JAGAXP010000290.1 GCA_017940955.1 Oribacterium sp. | reverse complement strand
CCGAAGATACTCATAATCTCCATCCCTAAGGGTTATTGCAGTTGCTTTTCCTGGCATAATAGCCACCTCTTTTTTATTTGATAGAACTATTATACCAAAGATGATTATCAGTGTCAGTTACTTAATAAATGCTATACTAGATACTTCTTTCAAAATATTTTTTTCTTTTTTTGCGAATTTTGGAATATGAAGACTTTTTATAAAAGAATACAATCCCATCAATAGATTTATACCATTATAATATTCATCGCCAGCCAAAAACTTCTTTAATTGTTCCATTCTTTCTAATCCCCTTACATCTCAAAAGTATTAATATCTTCGATATAGATGTTTATACATATTTTGATTCGCACATCATATTTCTTATATTCTATCACATCTCCAACCAAAAAAAGCACCCGGTTTCCCGAGTGCAGTTCTTATACTTTCAATCCGCTTGTGGTAGTGAATTGCATGTCTCCAAATTTATCAACCGTCACATAGTCAATGAGACAACTCCAAAGTGCCTCATCAAATTTATCGAAGGTGTTAGGTAGATTTTCAATGGTTTTAAAGAATGTCTTAATCTTACGATAGTTTATGCCGCTCTGCTTTATTTCTTCATCGACGTTCTGTAGTTCCATCTGTGCCTTTTCCAGACGGGCTGTAAGGTTTTCGAAGTTCTTATTATACTCCTCTTGATCTTGGGCCTTACATGTATTCTGCGTTATGGCTTTTTGCATCAACTCTGCGACTATGTTAATCTCATCGCACAGCTCGTCACGCCTTGATTCCAGCTCCGAAGTATCCTTTTTCCCCTTAAGTCCCTCACGCAGGTTTACAATCAACTCCTTCTTCTCCGAGATAATGATGTTCACAGTCTTTATGAAGGCTTCCTTTATCTCATCCTCAGTCACAACTGGCGTGATACACTTATGTCCTTTAACCTTGAACTTGTTGTTACACTGCCAGACAATCCTACGGTATCTATCAGTAGAGTGCCATACCTTTGCGCCATACCACCCACCACACTCTCCGCATTTTATCCTACTAGAGAATATTGTCCCACCACTACGTCTGCCTTCCTTTGTCTTCCTTTTCATTTCATCCTGTACTCTGTCAAAGGTGACGGCATCGATGATAGCCTCATGGTTATCTCTAACATAGTACTGTGGAACTTTTCCATCATCAAGTTTCTACTTCTTAGTCAGAAAATCCACTGTATAATACTTCTGAAGAAGGGCATCACCTTTGTACTTCTCATTTTTGAGGATGTTTTTCACTGTCTCCTGCTTATTTATCACAAGATTTCCATCATCGCCTTTGTCATACCCTAAGAAACGAGTATATGGTAAACTCACCTTGCCATCTGCAAATCGTTTTCTCTGGCCCCAGGTTACATTTTCTGAGATGCTTCGACTTTCCTCCTGGGCCAGGGAGCTCATGATAGTAATCAGTAACTCTCCCTTTGCATCAAAAGTCCAGATGTTTTCCTTCTCGAAATAAACCTCTATACCATGCTCCTTAAGCTTTCGAATGATGGTAAGGCTGTCTACAGTGTTTCTGGCAAATCTCGAAACTGACTTTGTGATGATTAGGTTTATCTTACCCGAAAGAGCATCTTCAATCATGTTCTGGAATCATCTATTCTGTGTTTTGTACTCGTACCAGAAATACCTTCATCAGAATACATTCCGGCAAGCTCCCAATCCTTATGCAATAAATAGGTGCCTGTCAACATCTTTTCTTTAACGTATCCTCCTTAAAAACTAAGATTTCATCATTCAGCACAGCAAAAACAATCTTCATATCATAGTATAAATTACTCTTAATTAAATTATCACAAGCCTGTATTACAATTTCCCAGGCTTTATCCATCAGATAACCAACGATTACTGCAGACATCAGCGAAAATCTCATCTGCCAAAGTCTTTTCATTCTGAGCATCTGAATCACAGATGTAATCCGCTTAACTTACAACAATAACGCCACCGCTGCTACCGGTATCCCAACCATAACAACCAAACACATAAGGCACCCGCCAGTAGGAATTATCTTTCCCAACATCATCAAATCAAAAAAGTCATCGTCATCCATATCGCTGCTCCTAATTCTGATATTGTTTATTTACCGATTCATCCAAATATGCGTTCAAGAACTCTGCCGCAAGGCTCCCGGGCTTAATGTTCTTTCTGGCATCATCAAACGAGAACCACTCAAAAGAATTTATTTCTTTATTTGGTGAAAGCTCACTGTCATCTTCAACAAATACCGTAAAATTACACATCAATGTATTTGATGGATCAAAAAATTTAGTTCTGTTGAACCGGATTTTTGTTGCAGTCATACCGGTTTCCTCTTTTAGTTCCCGGAGAGCAGCATGCTCTAACTGTTCGCCGCGATTAACATATCCCGCAACAAGAATAAAGAAGTCCCGGCCGTACTGCTTGATGAGAAGTATCTTTTCATTCTTTTTGTCAATGACTATCATGCTCACGGCCACGTTGTACATAGGAAACCTGAACTCATTGCAGGCAGGGCAGAAAGGAATGAAACCTTCACCCTCCAGCTCCTTATCAATCAATTTTGTACCGCATATTTGACAATATTTATCGCTCATAGTCCGTCCCTCTACGAATATACTTGATATGCCTAACTGTCGTCCGTCCCTGCTCTTCTGCCCTTATAGCTGCTGTTTCCTTTAATTCAAATCCATCTTCACGGCATGCACCTCTGGCACGGCTTATATCCTTCAGCTATAATCTCATCCCGTGACTTGTCTGAGTACTCTTTATTCTTCTCTTTCATATCCTTCACCGAATCGCATCCCGGGAGATGGAACCTGTGGCTGCTTGTGTTCTTCACATATTTATAAGTGCTCTCTTCCGGTACCTGTGTTGCTGCCAATGTCTCTTTCTGAACCCCGACACCTGTCCCAGTCATCTCCTATCAGGTACTTTCCTGATTGTTTCTTCGCTTATGACTATACATTACACGATGAGGTGTCCTTTAAAAATACCTGTTTAAATCAGCATGTTATTACACAATTAATCATAAATATTCAGCTATTCTTAGTCTTTTTAAATAAATATTTACCCTTACCTTTGCCCTTAATACCATAAATCAGTTCCATATCCAACATTTTTTTAATTAATGTAGATGCAGGAGAGGCTGTGATGCCCAATATTTCCATAACATCCATCCTTCCAAAGTATTTTTCATAACCAAATTCAGTAAATAGTACTTCAATATGCTGCTTTGTTTTGGCAGACAATTCAATATGTAACCCTATATCCTGTTTTACTTCCTCAATGTCCTGTTTTACTTTATTAATGTCCTGTTTTGGATTCTCAATGTCCTGTTTTATAGTATTCCATCTAACATGAAGATATCTGTTCTTTAATTCGTTTGACTCTCCCATCAAGAGATTGCGTAAAAACAATTCCAAATATTCTGTGGTCTCACGAATATCCTTCGTATAATCATTATAATTAGCTCTTACAAGCGCATTTCGGAAATACCATGAATTCTTTGCAAAAAGATCATTTGTCACATTAAACCCAAGAGATATGAGATATTTGATAAAGAATACAGCTGTTGTCCTGGTGTTTCCTTCTCCAAAAGCATGAATCTGCCATAGCCTTGCTACAAACTTTGCAAGATGTGGAATCATTTCCGAAACCCCGTCTAATGGATATTCGTATTCTTTCTCCATTCGAAGATCATAATCCAGCAATTCTCTGAGTTCCAAGGCATTTCCATAATGTACAGAAGCACCATCCAATACCCATTCTCGCTTAGATATGTTATAGTCCCTTATCTTTCCAGCGTGCGAAAAGATACCGGTAAATAATCTCTTATGTATTCCAATATATTGAGGCACAGAAAAAGTAAATGCATTTTCTGATAAAACTGCAGCAATCCTTCCTGTGACAGTATCTGCCTCTCTGGTTCTGTCAGAGTCTCTATCCAAAGACTCTTCATAATAAGTTTCAATAAGTTTATTTGCCTCTGAAAGTGTAATCTTCCCATCGATGTTATCTTTAGCTATTCCTTTCAGATGCTCAGAAGTTTCCAATCCGTCAACCGCCTGCAACCCCATAGCTGTATACCAGGCATACCCAAGCTCTTTTCTTGACGGTTCTGTATGTCTTAAATATTCTTCAAAAGGATCTTTTTTAATATCATCCATTTTCTCTATCCTATCTCTCGATTCTGCTCAGTCTTTCAAACACTTCCTGATTCATATGACAGTCATTCAAGGCTCTGTGCGCCCCTGCAGTAGAAATGTCAAAGTACTCCGCCATATCAGTTA
The DNA here is from genome assembly GCA_017940955.1 of Oribacterium sp. The sequence continues at coordinate 20,660 of JAGAXP010000290.1, read as the reverse complement.
ACCTGTGATGACTAAGCTTCGGAACCTTCCTTCTTGAATAGTACAGAGTATCTATATAATCATTTGCCAATGTCTCTCCGTATAGTTCCTGGCACTCCCTATACAAGAACTTCATATCAAAAGACTGAATATTGTGACCCACAAGTATACTGTCTCCGATGAATCCGAGAAAATCCGGCAGTACTTCAGCAAATGTCCTCGCATCCTTCACCATATCATCAGTAATTCCATTCACCCGGCTTGCATAGTAAGGAATCTTGCACTTAGGATTGACCAACTCTGAGAATTCCTCGACAACCTTACCATTTTTAACTTTAACCGCTGAGATCTCAACTATCCTGTCCTTGTCACAGGAAATCCCAATGTACGTTATTTGCCTTTTTTATCATTCATTAGAATTACAAACTTCCGATAACCCTAAATCTATTAACTTTTCCTGCTTTTCGAATATATGAATTCGTTGCAGCTAACACCTCTTGAATTTTTAGGGGAACTTCTACACTATTACTTATTCCAGGTTGAACTATGCATATACTGCCATGCATTGCTTTTCCTGCATCTTTTAGTTCTTTAATCATCCTCTCAAAATCTCCACCTTTTTTTACAATACAGTGTCCTGTGGCATGTCTATCTATCATTTTACTTAAAAGATGACTTTTTGAAGAAAACCAGGAAACGGATTTCATCGCCTGACCAACTACTTCATAGATATCTCCAACACTACTATTATAACCTGCGGAGCTTTTCTTCTTAACATGAAACAATTCAATATACACTTCATATTCCTTCTCTTGAATAGCTATAAAATCTGCTATCTCACCCGTCCCATGATCAAAAATTACATATTTATTGCTATCATCTTCTATAAGTATCTCCTGTAGTTTATCCTGTATAGCCACCCTTTTATCTGTTTTATTCTTTCGGAATTCCAAGGACAAATCTGTATTACCCCAATCTATCCCTTCAATTATACTTGAATCAAATACATCTTCTTCAAAATCTCCCTCTATAATATCAACACCAATTATGGTTTTATCAGATAAAGTCTTAAATATTAAAGGAACTTCATTAAAATACTGACTTAAGGTATATGAATCTCTCCCAGAATAAACTGTGAATTTCTCATCATTACTAGAATAATGTCCTTTTATATCACATTCCAAAATTTCAACATTTTCATCAACTTTTACCATAAATATTACTTTCGTTAATTCAGTCTTTTGAATGATTAATTCAGCATCCGTAAGCCTAATAGGTTTCGCCTTGTCATTTATCCACAATACTGGATTAGAGCAATATGTTGTATAACCATAATCAGTCCAAAAAATATCCAATGGATATTCTTTCAATGGTAGTGGTTGCGGTAAATAGTCAAAATTAGTATTAGTCTTAACCTTTAATTCTTTATTAGAGATTTTTTTACCTAATGAATCACACCAGACAATATAATCCTTCAAATCTTTATATGAACTGCTCCAAACCTTAGAGGCGCTACTATATCCAATTGTTAATTCACCTTCATTCTTGTCCGTTGCTTTACAAAACGCATGTCCTGCCGAATACATTCTTCCGGACTCCTTGTCTATAGCATCACTAACATCTGATCCAGCCATTATCCTATAAGATTCCCCAGATTGAGCCTGTTTGCTTTGCATCCCAGAATTGAATATTTCAAAATCTTTTAAATCACCTAATACTTTATATATTTCATATTTTGGAATTTGATCAAAATCCGTACAAAATGAGGTTGCTATTTCTTCGTACATGGCTTCAGAATGTAATTGAGAATATATGTACAACATACTTGTTTCCTCTTGATAGTGAAGTATATACAAAATATATTCCATATTTATTTTTTCGCCATTTCCCAGCCATAGCGGTGTGTTAAAACTTAGTCCTATACCAACAACTGTTTTTTCTCTATCATTTCTAAGAACTCGATTTGCAACATTACATGCATCCGGAAAGTCAGAAGAAATATTAAATCCTTTAACACGAAATATTTTTACGTGACAATTTGGCCTTATCGCTTGAATTGGGACGTCACTTAAAATATTCACATCAGTCACTTCATATTCTTTATAATAATTTCGATTTTCCTGCTCCTCTTTATTTTTCACTTCACTCATTCCAATAATCATATCTTGCCATACCGCATCTTTTGAAAAAAGATAATTATTCTCGATAGCCAATTCTTCATTGTTAACAGCAATAAATTTTGCCATTCCAATTTTATTTGCGTTAGTTCTTGCAAATCTCCCAACAAACTGCAATGTACTTGCAAGTGATTTATGTGGTGAATGAATAGCAGCAATTTTAAGGTTAGGAAAATCATATCCTTCTCCAAGCATATTAACGCAGATAATGCCATCTATATTTCCTGCCTTAAGATTATTCAATGTTTCTCTAATCCTTGCATTGCTCATTGAACTATCTATTTTTGACAATTTCAAAGAAGTATTATCTGTATACACATCAACAAGAGCTGATGCATTTTCCTTCGTATCAGTACGAACCATCAAACAGTGTTCATATCCTGCATTACGATCATTCAACAATATTTCTTCAGCCTTTTTAGCAATACGTACATCATTATTATCACCACTTTCAACTGGGACATATTGTATTTCGCCAAATATACCATCCTTATATGCTTTTGATAAAGGATAATCGAAAATAATCTCTCCCGATAATTCTTTTCGATCTAATCTGAAAGGAGTTGCCGTGAATAGTATATGAGTAGCTTGTAATAGGTTTACAAGAATTTGCTGCCATGTAGTTGCCCGACTATGATGTGCCTCATCTACTTCAACCAAATCTATATTATTCTTAGCCCATTCAGTTTCGCTTAAACTAAGTGCACAGAATGGTGTTGCAACAATAACATCTGCCTTCTCAAGGGCTTCTAAGTATTTATCTGAATACTTATGCTCCATTTCGTAAACACAAGGTTTTCTCATATTATCTTTAAAAACATTTGCTTTTAAAAGAGTCCTAAGTCCTGAAAAATCGTCAACTATTTGACCTCTAACCATCTTACTGGGAGTAACTACTAATACTCTTTTTTTTCTAAGCAAATATGGCGAGATCATTAAAACTTCAGTCTTTCCAGCCCCCGTAGGCATAACCACGATAGCAGCGACAGAACAATGAACCGAATAAAACGCAGATATGGCATGGATGGCACCCAACTGCGCATTTCTTAATCCCTTTTTCTTTGCAGAATCTATTGGATATGTAATTTTGTTATAATTATTTTCAAAATATTCGCTCAAAAAAATATCTCCATGAATTCTTTATTCTAGACAATGTATCAATCTGTTTTTCAAACCTAAAACTGTATCGTATAACGAGACCATTTCTAATTTCTGTGATTATTCCTGTTGAAAACGTGCTTGTGTTTCTTACTTGTTTCCTATAAGATTTGTTTTGTCTATAGTTGATTGGTCATCTTTCATATAATTTCACTCTACATTTAATTTCCATCTATATTAATAAATTTTTTTAGACATATGCAAATGCAAGAATTTCATAATTCAATTTAATTCCTGATGGAAGATGAATTGTAATTTTATCACCTACCTTATGGCCCATCAAAGCCTTACCTACAGGTGAATCGCAAGAAATTACTCCGTGGGTAGAATCTGTTTTTTCATATCTGGCTGCTACAATATATTCAATATTTTCTTTGTAATCCAAATCGTAAATAAGATATTTTTTTCTACTATTATCAGAAATAGCTTTATTAGTTTCAGCTCTGTTATCATCTTTGATATCATGACTATTTCTGTATAGCGTTTGCTCTTTAATTCTTATTTCTTGTTCTTCTACAGTTTCAGTTTTTAGTCTAACAAGTTTTTGTTGTGTCTTATTTTCGGCATAGTATTTGCAGTGTGCAGAGCCAGGACATGTTTTTCCATATACAGCCAATTTTCCGTAATTACATTTTCCGGATTTATAATGAATACATTTACTTTTATGTCTTCTTGGATCAGCTTCTTTCTTTTTTGTGAATCCTATATGCCAAGGGGTATCTGGTAACCTTTCCATGTCTATCTCCATCCTTTAAACATCATTTTAATTAATCTATGAAACTATACACGGTACTTAAATACTATATTTTTATCATTTGCTTCATGATAACACCTATGGATTAAATCAATAAGGAGTTCATCTTTTCAATAATTTAAATCCATAATCTTGTCTCAATATCTTAATTCTAATCGCGCAAAAAATAAAAAATGCACATCCATAATAAGTTTATAATCATTTAATAATTTCTGAATAGTCATTTAAAATAACCGCCAGAAACACGAAAAATTCCGGGAACCTAGCGGCTAAAATAATGTTACATTATTACGGCTGTTTATCATTCTTCTTCAATGAGCTCGTCATCATCATCAAATTCTGTAAAGTCACTTGTATAGTTCTCATCAGAAGATTGCGACTGCAGGAATTCTTCTGCTGCCACTGTACGTCTGAATTCAGCGGTCGGATCAATTTCAAGGACCATCTGCTCAAGCTCATCGAGAGAAACCCTGAAAAACTCCTTACGCATGTTAACTTTGTTGACTCTCTTATCATTAAGACGTTTATGTAGCTCTGTTTCAAGCCCTACAGCATCATTAGAGAAGATGAAACTGTGTACATCGAATCTGAACGGAACTGAAGCATTTCCTAATTCATCTACACGGTCCTGCGGGTTCAGTCGTCTTGTCATGCCGACCTTAAACACACCTTCTCCAAAAGAACCAGCATTACTGATGATATATACATTACCTGCCTTACCCATTGCAAGAGTAGCGATTTCCTCACGTTTAACAGCAACTTCCGATAAATGCCCCTGTAATTCAAGAATACGGGATTTTAATTTTTCAATTTCTGAATCCTGAGCAGTCTCAAGTTGAGCGTTTAGTTTTTCAAGTTCTGCATTATACTTCTGTTCTTCAACTTCGATACGTTTTCTTTCAGCTTCAAGTACTTTACGTTCCTCAGCTTCCTGTCTCATCTGTTCTCGGATAGCTGCCTGTTCCTGCTTTGCTTGTTCTTTTTTTACGTAATAATTGTATTCTATTTTGACGGCGTTGATAAAAAGATATTCAACTTCGCCAATGAATTTCTGTAATGTGCCGGCAATGCTCTGGTTACCGTTTCCTGCAATCTCAAGGTAATTGGAAGTCACAGTCTTAACCTGTTCAATAGCTTTATCAAGCTTCTCGTATCTTAGGTTAGTCAGAATATTCTGCAATTCTGCACGAAGAGCTATGACCATGAGCTGATAAATGGATTTATTGGCCTTTGTCGTGTATCTTGCAGCATATGTTTTCAAGAGCTGGTCGATCTGTTTATCGTTCTCTTTATACACTGAACGAAGGGATTTTATGTCCATACTGTGTAGTTTCAAAATTACTGACGGTGCATAATCATTAGCTTCCTCAAGAGAAAGTGAAGATAGGTAATCTGCAAATTTGGTTGGCTCATAGGATTTCCAGCTCTCCAAAGAATGTTTCATAGCATTATACAATTCTTTTTCTCTTCTTAATTTCCTTGTCTGGGACTCAACTCTTTTATCGAGCTTTTGCACAGTGTCAGTTTTTTCCTGAAGCTCAGCGGAACAGCTGTTGAGCTTTGATGATACGTCATTCAACTGAGATTGTAGATAATTCTGTCTTGTTGTAGCGGACTGATCTAGCTCTGTCATTCTTGCAACATAATCGTTCTCAAGCTTGGCGCTTTTGGCAGAATAACTATTCTGAAGTTCTGTCGTCATCTGCTTTATCTCATCAAGCTGAAATCCGCCAAGTTCGGCATATTTCTGTCTGAGCTGCGCAAGCTCGGAATTCATATTCTTATTATCCCGTTCGAGACATGCGATTTGATTCTTGAATTGTCCGATTTTAAAAATATCGCAAAAACCCATATCCAGATCCTTTCTAAAAAACGTACATGAAAATACTTATATGCTAATAGTACCAGGTTAATTAAATCCAGAGTCTTAATTCATATGGTACGTTATCCTCGTGTTATTTGGCAAATCCCATACAATCACCACCTACGTCAAATTATCTATTTCTTTTTCAGGAAACGCTGTAATCCAACCTCAGCGCATCTATCATTATCTTCGCATACCTCTGCGACCTTCTAAATGTCACATTCGGCTTTCTCAAGTATTCCTGCACCGTGAACTGATCCATCATCTGTTGACCGATAACAATAGGTGATATGCTCCATAACAAAAAGAGTTGCATTTCCTTTTACAAACTGTCTGGGTTTCGATATACACCACCTTTTTTTAGCTATTCCTTCATAGCTCTTTTACTCCCCCTTATGTGAAAGCACCTGATTCCACTGATTGCTCAACTCTTCATTATTTTCCTTAAAGATCTTCTCACTGAGTCTTATTTTGTAATGTGCTTTTATCGCCTCATATTCTACTGAATAAGCAAGGAGACATGTGTTCTTCTTTTTTCCTTTAATCCCCGGAGTGATCAGCATTGCATACCCTTCTTTATACAAGCCATTCATTCTCAGCTTATATAAAACAAGCATCACCGTATCAAGAAGGATGTATGAAGAAAAGGCTGTTTGTGCTATTATCAGTAAAAACTCTGAATCATTCATAAATCTACAAGCCACTATGAGAATCGCAACCGCAATAGCTGATTTAATACAGCTCGTAAGAATCATCTGTCCTGCTATTTCCTTACTAAATAAATTGCTTTCAAGTACATTCATTGCATACTTTTCCAAGGATTCTTTGCTTTGATTATTATAATATTCTTCAGTTTCAAGCTCCGATAATCTTGTTCCCAGGCCATTCTCAATACTGTTTGTTCTTCTCGCCTTTTCAGCCTCATACCAGAAGTATCCATCATCGATCACACTGATTATGAAGTAAAATACTGCTGCCACAATCTGAACTACAATTGCAATTCCCTTCACGTTCTGATTGTTTGATAAGGATATTATCGCCGCAATCAAATCTATGCAAAACAACCCCTGTTCTATAAGATCAAGATTATTCGGAATTTTGTAAAGCTTGTTTACATCATCCCTTCTGCTCATATTATATCTCCGGAAATGCTTTCTTTATCTCTTCCAACGCTGAGTATGGCATACCCTGATCTTCAAGAGATATTGCCCTTTTAATATGCTCGATTGCTATGTTTACCTTTGAATAATCTGTTTTATATTTTATTTTTTCAAGACCTGCTTTTGCATAATCAGCGTATGTCGTTGAAGTATAATATTCATACATCAAATCATTTGCAATTGTCTTTTCAAGCTCAAACGACGCTATATCCCTTGAATTCTTTTGGATGTTCCAATGCTTTAGTAAACGAACAACTGGCTTTATTTTATTTCCGTTTTTCTTATTGCATTCCACAAGCGCATTACTAAAGCCATCTGGATCTGTATTCATCCAATCCGATTGACCGTTAGGTATATAGTAAGTCCCGTAGGATTTATATGATGGTGTAAGCTCAAATTTGATGTGCTGCAGTTCCAGTACTATCGTAGGACTGGACTGATAAATTTCAGATCGACTATAATAATGCTCTGCAAAATTCTTAAGCTTGTTCAAGAATGCCTGCGGCTTATATCCATGTGAGTTATTGAATACCACCATCAAATCAATATCCGAGTTTTCATCCGCTTTTCTGGGCAGAATGGTTCCCCTGTCATACGATCCAAAGACTTTCTTCTCTGTTACCTCACTCCCATAATAGGCACTCAGCCTACTTTTTATAGTCTCAAGCGATGTTGAAACATGATCTTTCTCAGATGATGATAAAACCAGCTCACTCGCCAAATCCTGCATGTACGAATTAACCGACATTTTTACTACCTCCGACTTTTACCAGCCCTTCATGAGCTCCACAAGTTTTTCCTTCTTATCCAAAACATCGGTGCACTTCTCCCAATCACCGCAATCCGGTATCTCCATCTCATATTTGATAATGAACGGATTTTTCTTCGGCACCTTATTTATGGCTTCCATAGCACGCTTCTCATCGTTCTGAGCCATAGCAACCCACACATCTTCCAACACTTCCGGGATCTGCCCGAACATCGAATAGATCTCCTGCAATCTGGAAGAAAGCTTTGTGTGTACCTTATCCTCAACGCTGTCCTTATAACGCATATTGTAAATCAGTATGGTATCCGCAAGCTGACCAATACGCTGAATACGTCCTTTTCTCTGTTCCAGTCTGGTCGGATTCCAAGGCAAGTCAACATTTATGAGTGTCGAAAGCGTTTGCAGGTTCAAGCCTTCGCTTGCAGAATCTGTTCCCACAAGGATCTTCAATTTCCGCTCACGAACCTGCGCCTTAAGATCATCCTTTAGGCACTTCTTAAAATCCCCGTTCAGATAGATGCCGCTCTTGTCGCCACCGGCATATAATCCTATTTCTACATCTTCCATTTCCAGGCTGAGTAGCTCCGCAATATAGTTGGCGCTATCAAAATACTGTGAAAAGATGATGCAGCCCTTGTTCATCCAACCGCCTTCATTCTCAACGCCATTTTCAAGAATATCCTTAACTCTCAGATATTTCGGATCAGTATCACGATTGCTTTTAAGCACATTTACCAGTCTTGCGAGACAATCCTGTTCCTCTGCCGTAAGATTCTTGATTTCACTCCCCTCTGATGTATCGATGTTTTCATCACCGTCATCCTCATCGGTAAGTGTGTCATATATTTCCTGTAAAGTTTGCTGTCCCTCTGCAGTCCACGCAAGCATCTTCTTTGCAGTATTCTCACCTGCCAGCATGGTGCTTCCAATACGCTTTAACATCAAAGTTGACATGAAGCCGACGCCCTTAACACGCGATGCAAGAAGATGGCAGAACTCTTCCGCAATTTCATATGCCTGCTTCAGATATCCCGATAGTTCCAGGGCTTCATGATCTTTTTCACCGTACAACTGAACATTGATCTTTTTCAGATAAGGTTCTCCAGTCTCTTTATTGATGGTATTCTCCAAAAAGTCACGGGTACGGCGAACAATGCATCTCACATAAGGATTGCAGTGCTGCACAAATTCCTCATCACGGTATAACTCCCATACTTTATTCTGTATAGGCCTGCGATATGTATCAAATTCATCCTGCTTAAACACAGACTCACTATCAGGCTTATCCAGCTGATCACGAATGGTGGAAATGCGCCTGTTGGTTTCCGATCTTTGCGGGAACGGATTCCTGACAATCGACCACATTTCCGCTGCAGTCTGCGGAATCTCAGCCTCTCCGGAAATATAATCAAGCCCAGTTTGTGGTGTCTTTCTCCATACAGAATGTGAATCACCCAGCACCTTTGTAGCATCATTCGGTCTTCCCAACACATCCAAAAGGTCATAAGCCTCGATTGGATCTATCTGAACTGGCGTAGCCGTTGCCAAAAGCATACTATGCGTCTGGAAAGTGATTTCATCCAGGAAGCGAAGCAGATTGTTCGGCTGAGCCCTGAACCTGTTAGGATCCTTTCCGATATTCTTTCTTCTGGCGCGATGCACCTCATCCGTGATAACACATTCATATTTCAGCTGTTTCAACAGTTCAGCGGACTCAGTCTTTGCGGTAATGATCCCTTGCGATACTATTCCGATTTTTCTCGGACATTTCAGTATTCCTCTGATGCTGTCGCAAGGATAATCGAATCCGTTTTCATCACGCCAGCATTTTCCCGTCCAGACTGCCGAAGGCATATCCAGCATATTATGAATTTCATCCTGCCACTGATATAACAGAGTCTTCGGTACTATGATCAAGATAGGCTTATCACCATACAAAGCCATAAGTTTTGCCGACATAGCAAGCTGTAAGGTTTTTCCCAAACCAACCATATCAGCCAGAATAAGCCTTGCACCACCCTTTGTCTTATGCTCCTCAAAAGCTCTCATGACAAAATATTTCTGATGAGCCCATAATCCAAATTCGTTCCTATATATCGGCTCTTCTGCCGCTACTGCCGCCACCTCAGGTTTTTCCTGCTCACGCCACCCTTTCAGTGTAAGTGGATGTCTGTTGGCAATTCTTTTTATATCGGATACTACAAAATCCGAAAGAGGTACTGCTGCCCTGTGACTCCAAAAGAAATCAAACTCATTCTGGACCCAGTCAGCCGCTTCCTCACTGTCATCTTCCCAGACGATTTCATAATTCGTTGTCAGGGCACTTTTTGTTTCGTTCATGCTACCAATGAATGCCACTCTGTGCCCGTCTTCATATGTTATAACGCCTGCCTTGCCATGCATCAGACCATACACTTCATCCGGAAGAACCTTTATCTCCATTTTTTCACTGGTAAGCAGATCATACAGTCTGTGCAGGCGTTCTGCCTCGGCCTCTGAGGTGTACTTTTCCTCCGGCTTCCATTCACACCATTCCTGCTTCATTCTAGACGCAGCAAGACCAGCCACCTCGACATCCTCCGGAACAAGGCCGCTGTTGCAGATAATACGCACTTTCCCTTTTATATTGTCCATGGCTTCTCCCGCAATCTCCAATACGGAAGAGCAGAAATATCCCGCGATTCTATCATATGAAACAGCACCTTGCAGTCTGTCCACAAGGTACTGTTTTCCAAGGTCAGTCTTACGGGACGAAAAACGATTTATCATTCAAAATCCCTCACATCAGATATGATCGTTATCGACCAGTGTGTAAATATGGCTTGCCATAACAGCCGCGTCACGCCAATGCGGCATAGTATCAATATTCTCTGTATCTTTAAGGAATGCCAGCAAGGTTTTCAGCATATCTCTCTTATTCCAGTAATCTGCAATATTATTCTTGATATGCCACAATCCCTTATCCGGATTCTCATCTTCTTTGATGGCAACATGTATAGCCGCAAGAATTAGCCTCAAAGTAGACTCTTCAAAATCAGGAACTTCATTCACGTTTCTCATAGCAAATTCCTGAGGCGTCTTAAGTCTTGCAGTATTTGCCTTTTCACTTGCCATCATCTGTCCATACCCGGAAAGTCCGAATCCACGGGCGTATTCCTGATATGTACTGATTTGGTAGTTCCCGTGTTTTTCTGCTTCAAGGCCTTTGATATAGAAGCGTTCCGCAGGCGTTAGTTCCTTCCACAGGTAATTATCAAAATCTACGGGGATGATAAAATCGTATGCTATCTTCTTTGCACGTTCAATCAGTTTTACAACCTCTGACTTAGACGGGTCGTGGATTGCAAGATTCAGCTCGTAATCAAGATCGATTTCCCCGATTGCCTTATAACCAGTCAGAACCTTTAAGGATGCAGCATATGCTGCAAGCACATAATCTGGATCTGAGAAATTCGGATCCTCTTTGTCATCCAATTTCTGCATTGATTCAATCTGATTCTTGACTTCATTCTTTATATCTATGTTCAGCTCATCTAGGAATGCTTCATCATCACCTTGCTGTTTCCTCAAAACAAGTAAAACAGTTCCTTTTACATAGTTTCCATCTTTGAGACCACTCGCGTCAGTCTCTGTCGCAATATTCCAGGCTGCCGTAACTGTAAGTCCAGCTTTCCACATTATCAAAGCAAGCTGTGCCCATACTGCAGGGTCAGAATGAGTAAACATAACAACCTGCATACCATCATTATTCATGTGATGTGTCAAATTGCTATATATATCAATCATGGTCTGGCTGAAGTGCTCATCGCCGCGCACCGCAAGTATTCTCTTGCTATCAGTATACCAGTCTGGAAATGCTCTTACTAATAATGTGCGATCCCATGCAATAAAAAATTCCGATAGCTCGTGATACATGATTGCATCTGCGTATGGTGGATCTGTTATCCAATAATCGCATTCTTTATCTATAGAGCGAGCATCACAGAGTAATACTTGTTTTTCTGCATCAATCGGATAATTGTTAATGTTGTACTTCCAACACGATGCAACACTCTCCATACCAAGGCATCCATAATTATATAGTGGACTCATTGCTTGATTAAAGAATACATCTACCACCTTCTCTACTCCCGCCCCAGGGTTAAATCTAGAAAGCTTAGAATTAAAATTATTCAGTCTATGAATACCTAATATTCCTGCTACTAGTTCTTCTGTTGTATTCGCTAAACTATCTATAGCTTCTACAAATAATCCAATAAGAAAAAGCTGGCGCGGTGAATACAATTGATGCCAAAACATCCATCCCCTATTGTTTCTAACCTCGTCTGTTTTGTTCCCACTTTCAACTGCCCCACAGGGGATATACCCTTTATCCTGCCATTCTGAAATATGATCATTTATGAAATTATCAATTATTTCCTCATTCCGAATATCTTTATTTGATGGAGCGCAGTAATATCTTTTCCCATCACTTTTGACATATTTTATTGCGTATAGTCTCTCTTGGAAAACATCATTTTTCTCGGGCTTATAGTCCTTTCTGTCCCATTGTCTCAGTCCATATATCGTTTTTCCGTCATTGCCAATCCTATCGTGTCGTAATACCGAAATCGGTGTCACTGTTTTACAATGAGGGCACACCATCCCTCTGGATGTTACTGTACCAGTTTCTGCTTCTTTCATTTCTTTTTGAGTAGCGTTCATCTTTATCGAAACATTATAATGAAGACCATCCTCTTGTAAAACTGCAACAGTACGGGTTCCCTTGCCAATAACCCATGAAGGTGCCATCGGAACATGCATTCCGCATTCTGGGCAAATAGATTCCACGCAGTAGAGATACGAAGCTGCCTTATCACCCTGCTCATTAGTTTCTACTCCCATTTCATCAATTTTCGCACTAACTTTCTCAAATACCCTATTTTGAAATTCCTTAACCTTTTTTAATTTTTCTTCACTGGCACCAGCAATATACAAATTCGCCCATGTTAATATTCCTGCTATTGGGTTTAAGTCACTTCCATAAGAATCACATCCTATTCGAGCCGCTTCAAAAGGAATTGATCCTCCCCCGCAGAAACAATCACCAACCGAAACATTGTGTCCGTATCTTTTTTGAGATAACTGATTAACCAATTCGGAAATACTATGTGCATCTGTTGCAAGATGATGATTTATATCCTTCCATGCTTGTTCAGAGATATTATCCAATTGTTCCGGTCGTTTGCACATTCCTATCTTGGCATCATATCCAAGCGTCTCAAAAGCAGCTTCTTCCATATCATCACGAGGAGCCCCTTTATCTATCTTTATCTTGCCCGAATCCTCATAAAAGTACTGGCCATATTTTGATTCAAGTTTTCGATTGCTTTGAATTAAACCATATAATTCTGCGACTGAAAACTTCTTCTCTTTTCTCAAAAGAAGTCCTTCGTTGTCCATACTCAATATTTTGAGAAATATCTCCATGTCTTTCTCAGGATTATCCGTTGCAGGAAGTAGGCATCCGATAATTGCAGCACGCACAAGCACTAACGGTTTTCTACCCCACCATTTACCTAACCCAGTGAGAGTCTGCCCGTTGTTTGCTTTTCTTTCCTTATAGCTTTCTTTGCTAACCTTCGACACTGGAAACTGCCGCTCTATAAAACTCTGTGTCATTTCTTAGTGTCCTCCTCATCAAAGTAATCAAACAGCGTGATCTGCGGATTTTCATCTATCGGATTTTCGCACAATGCATACCGCAGGGCTGTTCTCCATCCCTTTTTATCCTTTAATCCACCGGTGGATGCATTTGTTGTGGTATATAACCACCAGCGTTCCTCCGGCATAAGCCCCTTCCAGTTTCGGATGGCAGTCGGAACATTGGAAGGATCGCAATCCTCTATGCCCCATAGTAAAACCATCATCTCTTTTCCAAAGAGACGCTCTATAGGAGTACCGCCCACCACAAACTTTCCGGCTGGTATTTTCTTTTCTCTTAGTCTACTGTTAAACTCCGATGTAAAATCCTTTGTCAGCATATTCCATTTATGCCTTGATATCCTAAGGCGCAAAACATCTGCCTTCTGGATTACCTGTCCGTCAGCATAGACTTTCAGTTCCTTCGGATCCTTAACACCTGAAGCAGCCATCAGCTCTTCTTCAGACAGTCCTTCCGGAGTCCATGCAAAACGTTCATAAATCTCTATGGATTCATTCACACCTTTAGGTGGAACGATCACATAAAAATGGTTTTGCGTTTCAGAAAGATCAACACCGAAGCCATAGGTCAGCTTCTTTGATTTCATTGCTTAATCTCTCCATTTTTGCCGATTTCATTCATGTCCATCTTATTCATATCAATCCATCTCTTGAAGTATTCACCCAGGGCAAAACTGATTGTCTTGTACTGGAATTCAACAATTACATCCTTACCTGCGAATGCAGATTCCCTGATTAGGTCAACGGTTGCCTGAAGGTTAGATGTATCATATGGAACTTTGGATGTGTTGATTTCCATATAGTTGTCAGCATTTCCCTTTTCTGTGAGAGTAACGGTAAAATACTTCACATAGGTTCCGACAATTCTCTGAAGCCGGTCAAACTCAGCATAGGTTGCTGCCGTATCACTGCACTTGCGCATGATATTCAGCGTATATTCCAATGGCTTTTTGTCATCGATCACTACCTTCTTATCCTTCGGCTGCTCTGTGATCGGAATATCCTTTTCTTCTACAAGAACACCGTTGTTATACACGGCTGTTCTGACGAATTTGCACCCCTCCGGAATGACAAACTCTCCCTTATATACACCGCCTGATTCCTTCGGATTGGAACCATCTGTTGTATATCGAACCTCAAATTTATCGTGTGTCTGAAGCTGCATTACATTACCCTGTGCGGATCCTCTCTGCTCATGCTTAAGAGGTACTTTGCAAAGGAAGTGAACCGCCTCTCCTGTCGGATGTGGATCATCCTTTGTTTTATCCACACATAAGAACCACAGATCCGTTTCCTTTGTCACAAAAGGATTTGGCGCTTCTGCCGATGCGTCCGTAGGCTCTGCCCCTACATCGTAGAATACGGTATTACCATGAACCCCTCTCACCTTAAGAGTGAACTCACCGGTTTCTTCAGAGTATGAAAGCTGCTCAACAGATACTTCCGTGGGCTCCTTTTCAAACGGTCCCTTTTGCAGATAGCCACCCGCCTCACGCCATACATCACGATTGATACTGTCCGTTTTGAGCTTCTGCATCTGATCCGGATGATACCACTGCCAGCTTAGCTCTGTTCCAGCACGCTCCATAATCTGATTCCACGTCATTTCGGACTGGGTGAATATTCTCTGTTCGCACTTTTTACGAAGAGTATCCATAAAGCGTTCATCCGAAGAGAAATCTTGGAATTTCTGTGCTTCCATCAACGTCTTTACAATCTGATCTTCACCGTTAAACTTGTTTCCTGCATATTCCAGCTTAAAATCTTCGCTGGTAAGTCCACCCTTTGCCGGATAGTAAAGAGTGATGAAGGTTTCCCTGATAGTAGAAAGCAAGGCATTGGTTGCCTTGTCTTCCTGATCAAGAGCCTCACGGTACTGTTGATCCGTCTCCGAGATATGCTCTTCCTTCATTCCACCTATAATCTGTCGGATTGCTGTAAGTCTCTTGCTATTATCAAAGAGCTTCTCCATAACACTTCTCTGCCCGGTCAGGAACATAACTCGATTCTTGTACGTAGCGTTATCATAGAATGTCTTCAGATCCGGATGGATCCCACTACCTGCATAAGGCTCATAGATAACCAATGCGACCTTATTCATATCCAGGCTGATCTCATCAATCGCTGGCATAACATACAAAAGCTCATAGCACTTCTTAAGTTTAGGCGCAAAAGCCCCTTCAAGGTATTTACGCAGCTCTTTTCGTGCACTCTCATTACTGTAGCTATCTACAAGGGTATTCATTTCCGCAACCATGTTTTTAGTATTCTGGAAATAATACCGCCCACGGTTGTCCATCTTCAGATACCAGCACTGTCCTTTGATCTCTTCCAGGACTTTCTTATACTGATTCATGTCAACATCGGGCTCGCAGAGGTATCCGAGAATATCCGAATCATTTAGACCCTGAAGACCATGTGCCGTTTCATTCAGAGATGATACCAACAGCAGCTTGGAAAGCATCTGTGCATAAGGGAACGGAAAATCTGCCTCATATGCGGCATCAATTACCTCTGCCACTGCCTTTCCGTGCTGAGCAATATCATGGTTGATGGCATTATCAAGGGATGGTTTGATCTCCTTGATCATATTCAACATCATCTGGTTATTCAGATCAAAATCAAAAACATTAATCAGATATGTCTGATCCGCTCTTCCACTCTCATAGAACTGACGGATAATCTGACGCATCAGGCGGATAAGTCCTCTGGTCTGCTGGAAGCCCTGATTTTCCTTAAATCTCGCATAAAGTTCCTTGATAGAAGGATGGAACGGGTAAGAGTCTCGCACGCCAACAAAAAGTTTCTCTGGAGAATAGCTCGTAAGTCCGGATTTGTTTGCTCGTGAAACAGATTCCTTATACCCGATTGCCACATCATTTACATGTGAGCTTCCATTGGAAGGGAATGTATCAAAGAGTCTCTTTTTCAGAATGTCATATATTTCATCAGAGTTAAGCGCAACCGGCTCAACATTTAATGCGATACGGTTCGCTTCATTTTCCAATTCCTTAAAAGAAGATTGCAGTAAAGCACTTCCTGATTCATAGGTAGCCTTCAAATCAGAGAACACAAGACAAACATTGGCCATCTGTTCCTTGCCTAATGCGCTAAAAAGATTAGACAGTGCCGTAATAGTAACCTGGCACAGATCTGAATTACCCACAGGTATAGACTTTGCATTCTCAAGATATGGAGGAAGCTCGTCCAGTAGTATCAGAATTTTTTGACCGATAAGTAATTTTATCCATGCAGATTCTCCCGGTGCTCGAAGAGGTGCATAATATGCCTTAAAGTCATCTTTCTTTCCAAGCTGTTCTGCAAGGCTTCCCCAGATACCGAACTCCGCATCACTTTCACGCCCCGAGAAAGCAATAACCTTTACCTCACCTACATCCTCATAGGCATTCCCAAGTACTTTTTTACGAAGTTCTGGTGATTCCGATAGAAGCGCAAGCGCAAGCATGTTGTGGGTTTTACCACCACCCATTGCCTGAGTTAGCTTTATTACACCGGTAGCAGATTTTCCTTCAAAACGACTGAAGGCTGTATTGAACAGCATATCCATGCCCTTAGTCTTAAAGTTCTCGTCAAAGAACTTATCCGGATCAATACGGTCCTCTATAAGATCACTTAAATTTAAAACATCATCTCTTGTGGTATCAACAAAGACACTCTTGCGCGGTTTGCAAAGTTCACCAACTGTTTTCATGGCGTTCTCCTCCAACTATTATTGTTCTTCTACAATTCCATCTTCTTTAGCAGGAATAGCTTCAACCAAATCACCGATATCACATTGAAGCGCACAACATATTTTCAATAAAACATCCATACTTATAGGTTCACTACGACTCATCTTGGCCACCGACGACTGGCTTATTCCAGCAACAGTGGCAAGGTCTTTTTTCTTCATATCCTTGTCAATCAATAGTTTCCATAAACGTTTATAACTAACATCCATACTCTTCTTACCTCGCTGCTCACAAATCAAAAGTGTCAACGGTGATATTATACTCCAAAATCTCCATTTTTGTGATATAAAATTGCGCATTCACACACTTCGGATGTACGAATGTGGTATTTTTAACACCTTTTAATGATGATTTTTAGCCTAAACTCTGATCAACTGTACTCAATTTAGAGCAAGTCCGGTAGCAGTTTAAGTATCTTTTCCTTCAAGCACACTCGAACACCGAAAAATCAAACAACTCTCCCATAGTATTTCCGATTTTCGAAGGCTCCATGACTTCCTTGATCATTCTCAAAGTCTTACCGAACAGTTCTTCATCTCTGAAGATATGTAAAAGTTCCTCTGTGTTTCTTGCATCATCAAGTGCGTCATGTTCTCTGCCGGAGAAATCAACTCCTGCCATATCGAGAGCCATCTTCAGTGATAACTGTCTGTCAAATCCAAGATGTGTATCAAATTCTTTCTGAAAGTCAGACCAGACATTGCCTAAAACAGCCGCTTCATCCCGAGACTCTTCATATTGCTTTAATACCATCTCTTTTGATATCTGATCGTAGTCACTGTCGCTCCAGGCATAAACCGTTACATCATCCCCTGGTCCGAGGCACCAGTTTGTAAACATTCGGAGCGCTTCATTGAACTTCGGCGCATTTACCAGCATATCGTCAGTGATTCCGGTGAGCCTACTTATATTCTTTGCAATGCCATCACAGTGTTCCGGTTTTACATATGTCCGGAAAGAAGCTATCTCCTGCAAATTATCATCCAACATAACTGCTCCGATCTCGATAGTTTCAAATCCACATATTCTGCGGGCTTCATCCCTCCTGCGTATAGTATTCATTTCCAAATCAACAACGATATGCTTCATGCAGAACCTCCTTGATCATTACTTCTATCCTATGCTATTAAGCAATTATTTATTTCCCTCAGGAACAGTTAGAAGATATCAATTACTATTTTCATTTAAATATCTGTATGCCCATATACTACATCCCGATGTGTACATTAAAAACGCCAGTACATTTGTTCTTTTATTCTTTTATTTCGATTTTTATCAAATTTCGGTTCATAATAGTGCCCGTGTGCCTTTAAACTGATACTAATCAGTATTATTTTATCACGTTTAAAACAGATTTATTGTTTAAGTATCGATAATATGATACAATTTAGACACTGGAGGGGATTTGACATGAAATTATTACATGTAATAGCTAATAACTTTAAAAATTGCAAGAATTCTTTCGAAATAGATTTTGTATCGAAATCAAAAAAGACAGCCGAAGATAAAGAATATGAACTACAGGAAATTGCCGACGAGTTACATGTATACAGCACTCTCGCCTTCGTAGGAAAAAATGCTTCTGGAAAAACAACTGCTGTAGAACTTCTTGATGCCTGCTACTCTATTCTTGGGAATTTTAGATTGCAAGGAAAACCGTACGATTATGAGAATGTAAATCTTTTAATAGATTTTTATCATGATGGATATATATATCGATATCAAACAACTCTGAAAAATAACAACAGTATCGCTTTAAATGCAGTATTTACAAATCAGATCCTGCGTAGAAAGAAATATTACAAGAGCAAGGCAAAAGATATTTACAACGATTCCGGTTTCACTGAGGTTAAGATAACAGGTGAACTTCCGGAAGATACTTCTATACTATTCTTTATATTAAAGAAAAAAGAAACAAGAGCGATATATTTTGACAGTTTAGGAGAAGGAACTGATACGTACAGATTGATCTTTGCCACAATGAAAGACTACCATATCGAAACTTCTATTTTAGCAAAGGTCATTTCAATATTTGATGAGAACATCCATGATCTTACAATGCAGGATGACCACAACTTTAAACTGTCTTTTTGCGGAGAATCAAAAACAGTTTCTGACAAGGAACTTATTCACATGCTTTCAAGTGGTACCACTAAGGGTATGCTGCTTTATCTGTTAATGATTGCTTCTTTACGACATGGATTTGATTTAATAGTGGATGAGATTGAGAATCATTTCCATAAAACACTGGTCGAGAACATGATCAGCTTATATAAGGATAAAACTGTTAACAAAAATAAAGCTTCACTTATTTTCACGACGCATTATTGCGAGCTTTTAGATCTTTTCAATAGGCAGGATAATATATACATTGCCAAATCAGATGCCAAAGTATATCTCACTAACATGTATGATAAATATAACATCAGACCAGAATTATTAAAAAGCAAGCAATTTTACAACAATGTATTTCAGACTGCAGTAAATTATGATGAACTGATGCAACTAAAGAAGGAGTTGAAACTATGGAAAAACTCCTGATTATGTGTGAGGGTCCTAATGAACGCGAAATCATTAATATCCTTCTAAATCACGGATACCTCAAGTTCACTGAGGATGATCTTCTCGGCTTGACCCCATACCATGCAAGACAAATCAAAACATCAGCACAAGTCCGAACTGAATTAAACATTTATCCGGGTACAGTCAAAGTGCTACGTATTGGTGATAAGCAAAGCGATAAGATAACCATCCCTTCAGAATATAAAGATAAAATCACAGGCATAGAGAAATATTGTACAAAACCCGAATTAGAAATGCTTTTCATAATAGCCGAAGGGCTAGAAAAAGAATATGAAAAATCCAAGTCTAACACCAAGCCAAAGGACTTTGCAAAAAAACACATTACCTTTGGCAAAAAAAAATATGACAATAGTACATCATTCTACACCGAATATTTTGGAAATAACCCAGAGCTTTTGGTTAACTGTATAAAAAAATATCATAGCTACAATGGTTCTCACGATAAAGATGAGCACTATCTCGATGAGTTACTAAAATAATCTTATTATAATCCTTGAATTCTTTCAGGCACGGGATTCCTCTTTAATGGATATACGAATCATCTTATCTATACGATATCCCGAGCAAAATAATAAGGGATTATTCTAAGATGAAACAGGTAGCTGATCATACCACAATAATAAGGGGCTGTCGCACTAAATGATGCGGCACCCCTTTTTTGTGTTCGCCCACCCCTCTCTACTTTTTAGACGCCGACAGATTACGGCCTCACCCCAGCTCACACAAAAAAGTACTCTACGAAATAACCTACAACACAAAAT
>JAGAXP010000289.1 GCA_017940955.1 Oribacterium sp. | reverse complement strand
TAGATCCGGGAGGTAGTGGGCGCAAGACGCCAAAAAGAAGAGGAGGTCTCTAAAAACAGAGATCTCCTCTTCTTATAAATTTAATTAAAAAACGTATTTCAGACCCCAATCTCAGACCCCAAAGTTAGACCCTAAACATTGACCCCAATGTTAGCCCCCATTGAAGTCAGACCCCAAACAACTTTGGAGACCCCATATTTGTACTCACCGTTAGTTGCAAATGCATATCCTTTACTACCAGACTTTTCATTCATACTGCTGGACAAGTCAAAAAGGATCAAAACATCTGCATTTACATCAGCTGTTACCGACTTAGCTTGTCCTGTAACACTAAGTGTAAGCGTATATGTTCCGTCATCGTTATCCTGAAGATTCTTATCGCTATCTATGGCATTTAATTCACCGAAATCCGGAAGTGTACTATCAGAATAAGGTGTTTTCTCATAGACAAGATATATTTCATCCAGTATTAATTGATCATATCTTTCACCATCATAAGGAATGTAATGATAGTAGCTATAAAGCCAGGGTATAATTCCTTTCCAGCCCCATTTAGTTGTGGTTTTACCCTGTCTATATAAGGTCTTACCTTCCAATGAATCGTTCTTTATCAGCTTAAAAGCAGAGTTATCCTCTTTTACATAATATCCATCGTCATCCTTAGGTAAGGTAGATTCATCCCCATCATAGTAATATAATTTATCATGATTTCCGGAAGTGTATGCTCCCTTGTCAGTTTGTTTCCAATTATAGTAATTATTGGACTCCACAAGATTTCCATTGTTATAATATTCAACGATGAAACTATTCTCGACTGATTTTACATCAGTTATCTCCTGTCCTTTAGGGGAATTAAGTCTTGCACCCTTATATGTAAAACCTGTGATTCCTCCCTCAACATCAGAAAGCTTAATATCACTATAAACATCGTAAGCGTAATAATCGTAGTAACCATTCCAATCTATAAAGTAATCACGTGCCTGATGATAAACTCCCAAATTCAAGCCTCTGGAATTCACTTCCTTTCCGTTAATTTTGATTGGATTACCATCAGAATCAACATAGTGAACCCTGATATCAGCTACAGGAGTACCCTCTGCATTCCAGGTGATAGCAAATACTGAGAAGCTCTCAACTTCGAACTCCGCAACCGCACTGGCTACGTTGACTGTGTTCTCATCAGTCTCCGCATCTTCCTCTGTATTTGTCTCAAGGTCAGAATCAGAGATTTTCTCGTCATTCTCATCGAGAAGCTTAACGTCCTCAGTTGCTGCAACCTTTTCAGTTTTCAATGTGCTTTCTGTTTCTTTTAAGTGGTGAACTTCAAGAGATGATGCATCGATCTTTCCAAGAAGCTTTTCATCACTAATAGTTATTCTTACCTTTACAGGCTTTTGAGGCTCAACCTCCTTGTCCCAGAAATCCGTGAAGCTCACATCCAGTGACTGTGAATGGTCATAGATATCGTTTTTCTTAAGCTCTGCTATCTCTTCATCGGAAAGGACATCACTTGAGCCGTCCTTTTCTTTAGGCTTACAGAGCTTCTTTACTGAAAGCTTCGGATCTGAAATATCAAATGCATCTCTTGATGCAAATACATCCACTTTGAATCCGTCGATTTCTGTCTCGTAGTGAATCTTTCCAAGTTCATCAAGTGTGTACTGTGCGATCTTTGCCACCTTGATGTTCTCCTTGGCTGCATCCTTATCTTCCTTTACAGCTTCTTTTGCTTCAGCTATCTTTTCCTCTGCGAATTCATCATACTCGGTCTCATCTATCTCAGAAGCTGTTGCTTTCTTACCTGATGATTTCTTGTTCTCTGACTTCTTAACTTCAGCGGCTGCCTTTTCCTCAGCTTCTGTTGTCTCAACAGCTTCAGCCTTCTCTGTTTCGGTCTCTGTCTCTTCTGAAGTTGTCTCCTCTGCAGTTGTTGTTTCTTCTGCAGCTTCAACTGCTTCTGTTTCTTCAGTTTCTTCCTTGTCACCGGTGAATAATCCGGCAACACCATCTGTCAATCCATGGAAAGCATCTGCTATCTTCTCAGGAATGGTTTTCTCAATCTCTGTCTCGTCTTCGGTCTCATCTGCTTCTGCAGTAGTTTCTAAAGATGCCTCAGTGACTTCGACCTTTATACCTGATTCCGTATCTTCCGATACTTCCAAAGTTTCTTCTGTTTCAGCTTCAGCAGTTTCTGTCTCTGATGTCTCTCTTGACTCTGTTATACTCTCTTCTGTCTCTGCCTCGGTTGATTCCGCTGCTGTCTCAACTGCCTCAGTTGTTTCTTCTGAAGCTTCAACAGCTGCCTCAGATGCGTTTTCTGCTGTCTCTTCCGAAGCTTCAGTCTCTTCTTTAACAGTTTCTGCTTCGGTATCTGCAGCCACTGTCTCTGCCTCTGAAGCTTCCACAGCCTTTGTTGTCTCAGCGACCTTTGTTGTTTCAGCGGCCTTCTCTGTTTCTTCTTCGTCAGCCTTCTTCTTTCCTGCCTCTGCAAGAACCTTTTTAAGAGCAGCGTCCTTTCCGCTTACTGTAAGCTTGTCATAGGTAATGTCATCAACATTAAGTGTGAAATTAACTGACTTATCGGAATTGTTCACGAACATGAAGGTGATCTTCTCTTTGCCCGTAAGCTCGTAATCAGAATTATCAGCATTGTCCTGTTCAGGTTCCTTATAGTAAGCATCCTCTCCGCCGTTTATCAATGTATCAACGTCTGTTGCAGGCTCGTAAAGGATGATGTCCTTCTCTGTACCGTAACGGAACTCTACATCCTTGGAAGATGCAGCTTCATCTCTTGTGAGCTCACTGGCACTTGCTATATCCATAGCCTTACGCATCTTCTCGTCCTTCTGAACGAAAATACGAAGCTCTGCTTCTGCCTCATTCTCAATGGTTTCTGACACGGAACCAGGAACTTCTACCACATAGAGTCCGGGGTTCTCATTGAAAAATGCCTCATATTCTTTTATCGCTTTTTTACTGTCTGATGTTGCACCCAGATAATCCTGTGCATCGAAAAGCTCATTCTCGCGAATGGCTTTAAGAGCAGCCTCTCTCAGGTCATCACTCAGGAGATCAAGAGTAATGTCTTTTCGGCTGATGGTGCCCCCTTTTACGGAAGCTCCGGATTCTGCTGCTTCTGTTTCTTCTGAACTGCCTGCAAATGCTGGTATCTCAACATGAGAAAATACCATGCTTGCGGCGAGAAGCGCAGCTATCCCCTTTTTGATATTATTTGTACGAATTACTCTTTTTCTCATATACTACCTCAATCGAAGCCAAACCCCTTTTGACTTTTCATTATCACTTGGGGAAGTTTACCAGTCACCACATTAACGATTCACTTAAATCTCAAAAATTTTTTTAGAATTATTAATGATTTCTTAAATAAATACATAATTTTGATAGTATTCGTGCCAATAAATCTTAATTTATATGTGATATTATATAAATTTAATGCATCTTCACCTTTGCGATGATCTTTCGTATCATTTTGTTCTCATCTCCGACCCTGCATCACTTCTTTCATGAGTTTCTTTAGTTATGACATGAAGTATGATCTCCCCGGGAACAACTTCATATATTCCGTCTTCCTTCGACGGTTCTGCTGCAAATTCTTTTATACAGTTCAGTGCCTTCAGCACAGTATCATTTATTCCTTTGTATCTTTCGATATTTTCAATGTGATCAACTATCATCTGAACCTCCAATTAAAACAGCGGAAAGGGTTACCCCATTTCCGCCGTTCATCACTATTTAAATAAGAACATGTATAGTACCTTTTAGACTTCTCATCTATCAAAGGCCGTTTTACTGTCTGAATATATAACCAACAGATGCGAAGCTAATCGGCTCTAAATCACAGCGCCTTTATCTCTTCCCTTCGGTTTTTTTCATTAAGACCGATGATTATCGCCTCAATCTGATGGATTATTTTCTATATTACGACCAAATGACAGGCAAACAATTAAGAAAATGTTCATCATCCGCTGTGGAAGCTGGATAATTCTGCCTGTTGCCTGCTATTCTCTTTTTATAAAAAATGCAGATTTTTCACCCATTTCATCATCTTCAGTCAAAACTTGCCAATACCGTACATAACGTGTATAGTATCGAAAATCCATTTTTACCGGAGGGTATTGATTTTGAAGACATTCAGATTGAAAAACGGAACTCACGAAGTAACTGCAGTTCGTTACGATATGGGTTCAATCGAGGGATATAAAGTCCAGTACAAGCCAAATTGTAACTGGGTATGGTGTGAAAGAACAGGCTTCGAAAGAGACTACGAGCCTTGTAATTAATCAGGTAGGGAAACAGCTCCCTACTCGACTCACGATAGCCACCACATGTTCATTTACACCGATGTGATGGCATTATTGTAAAAAAACAGAACGTCCGGGGGAATCCGTTTCCCCCGAACGTTCTGTTAAGTCTTGGTAAGGCTGTCATACCTCATAAGTCAAAAGAATATCTGCGGCTCCGCATCAACTATGTACCACATCTCAGTCTTCCCATGCTGATGCTCAACTCTGGATGCATATTCTTCATCAGGATGAACCTGTATGAACAAAGCTTTCCTTGCATCTATAAATTTGGTCAATATAGGAAAGTCTTCGAATCTTCTGCAGTTTTCTCCCAGAGTCTCAATGAAACCATATTTCTTTATATAGTCTTCTAATGTCATCCCATTTTCATCACCGCAGGAAACGCTGCTGGGACAATCCCGGTTACAGCTCAGTTCCCAGCTTTCAGCCAAAATCTCCCCATCATATTTTTTATGATATTCACCTATGAGACGGCTTCCTCCCCATATATAGTCCTTAAATCCCGACTGTAATTTTATCATTGCCATATATGCCTCTTTTAAAGTCAGTTTATGTCCGGCTTTCTTTGCCTCCGGATAAGTAAATTGCATTTATCCGCTATACATTGCATTTTGATAATGCCGCCTCATCGGCAACCACCGTCAGCGAATTATGTATCTGCAGAATAGATGCCGGTACCATTGGGGTCACTTCTCCATAGAGTGCCTGCTGCAATGCATCAGCTTTGTCTTCTCCGCTCGCTATCAGGAGAATGCTTCTGGCCTGCATTATCGTCTTTATCCCCATGGTTACAGCCTGCCTCGGCACCTTAGCCGGATCATCGAACAAACGCGCATTGGCGTTGATGGTACTCTCCGTAAGATTTACCAGATGGGTTTCCTTTGCAAATGATTCTTCCGGTTCATTAAAACCGATATGGCCGTTTCTGCCTATTCCCAAAAGCTGCAGGTCCACACCGCCCAATGACTGAATCAGTTCATTATACCTTTTACATTCAGACGCCATATCAGCCGACAGTCCTTTCACCATAAAGGAGACTATCATACCTATGGTGATTCCTCTTAAAATGATCGGCGACTATGTGCAGATAGTTGCAAGTACCGACGTGGTTCCGGATCTTTACGTCATATTTCTCATAGACAGAGCGAGACTTATCAATGTACTGAACGCATCCAATCCCCAGGCAGACACCACCTATCTTTATCTGATGAATAAAAACGGCATCCCTCTCACACATTCGTCTGCTGTGGACTATGACGAGCTTGAGTACCGCGATATCATTCCCTATCTGACATCGCTCCTTAATGAATCCATAGCACCGGATTCCGATGCGGAAGAGCCTGCAAATGAAGACACAACTGTGAACAGCCATACCCTGAACCTGATACGACAGAATACAAGTGTTTCGATCTCAGGAACAAAATACAATAAAAAACATATTCTGGAGTACAAGGATGATTCCGAGTACATAGTTTTTCACGAGCTGAATAGACCGGGGCTTTATGTGATGGCAAAAACACATTTCCCCACATTCAAGACCTTTGTCATCAACTTTTCGCCTTACTTCCTCCCGGCATTTTTAGTTCTTCTGATAATTCTTTTTGCGGTTTCTGTTTTCATGTCAAGCTATATAACAAAGCCTCTTTTAAAGCTTGTATCCATCG
>JAGAXP010000288.1 GCA_017940955.1 Oribacterium sp. | reverse complement strand
GATCAGGCGGTAGTTGTGTTTGCCCTTAAACATCCGGACCCGAATCTGAGTCTCCTGGACAGATTTCTCATACATATGGAACAGCGGGACATACCTGTGGTCATTTTTTTCAACAAGGTCGATCTCATTGATGTTCCGGAAGGTGACCTTCCTGAGGAGTCCGAAAAAGAATCCGTTCCAAAGTGGAAAAAGAAAAAAGATAAAGCCTTATCTATCCCGGAGATACATGCAGAGCACCCGGAGCTCATCCCGGAGATATACAGAAGAGCAGGTTATAAAGTTCTGGAAATAAGCACAAAGTCAGGGGACTGTTACGAAAGGATCATGGAGATTCTCCGAGGAAAGACCACAGTTCTTTCCGGTCCCAGCGGTGTAGGTAAATCCTCCATCACAAATCTCATTCACCCGGATGCCAATATGGAAACCGGAGAACTGAGCCGTAAGATCGAGAGAGGGAAAAATACCACAAGACATACGGAATTTTTCTATATAGATAACGACACCTATGTGCTTGATACTCCCGGTTTTACTTCCCTCTATGTTAATGACATCGATCCGGAACGGCTTATGTACTATTTCCCCGAATTCGAGAGTCACAGACAAAACTGCCGTTTCAAAACCTGTATCCACATAGGAGAAAAAGACTGCGCCGTAAAAGAGGCTGTGCAGAAAGGTGAAATTTCCCGGGAACGTTACGACAGTTATGTTCTTTTATACAATGAACTAAAATCGCAACGGCGGTACTGAATGTATGTGTATCGATCCAACCGGAACATACGGCAGCCCTGACCGGAGGCAGCCATTTTTAGACCGGTAAACACGCATCGTAAAAATCCAAAAAAGGACTTCATAATGAAAAAACTTGCAGTTATAAATGACCTAAGCGGCATAGGCCGTAGTTCTCTATCCATACAGTTACCTGTTGTATCGGCTCTTTCTGTTACCTGCTGTCCTGTACCCACAGCCATCCTGAGCAGTCATACGGCATATAAAGACGTGGCAGCAACAGGCTTTAAAGATCATCTCGGAGATTTCTTTGATGCATGGAAAAAAAATGGCTTTATCTTTGACGGGATCCTTATAGGATATCTCGGAGATACAGATGAACATCCCATGATTTCAGACTTCATAAAGGACCAGAAAGCAAGAAACCCCGGGGTCATAGTCATACTTGACCCTGTAATGGCTGATAACGGAAACCTTTACCGTAATATGACAGAAAAACATATCGAAGCCATGCTTTCCCTTGCAAAGCAAGCTGACCTTATGACACCGAATCTCACTGAAGCTGCGCTCTTAACCGATTTCGATTACGAAGGCATAAGGGAAACTCTGGAAGAATGCAGACATGACGCAGCCAAGGGTATGGTTTTTAACTCTTTATTGTCTGCCCTTCACCATATAACACCGGGAGCCGTCATAGTAACCGGAATAGAAGAAGAGAACGAGGCAGGACAAAAACAGCTTTTAAATGTCCTTTCCGAAACCGACGGAGACCTCCGATTCATCCGTAATCCCCGTACAGGTAACGGAAGACCGGGCACAGGGGATCTTTTCAGTGCCATAATAAGCGCAAAGCTTCTGAACGGTACAGATCCCTGGAAAGCCTGCCGTTCCGCTGCAGATTTTGTGGGGCTTGCCATAAAGCATTCCGAAGAGCTTAATGTTCCCGTTATTGAAGGTGTGCAGTTCGAGGATCTGCTCCGGCATCTTTCGGAGTAACAGTTCAGATTGATAAGCATTCGCCTCATATAACTTGAAAATACAAAAAAATAACGCTATAGTTATTAGGTGCTTTTTAAGCATATTTTATAGTTAATTTCCGGGAGGAGAGAGGATCTTATGTTAGACATTAAATTTGTCAGAGAAAATCCGGAGCTTGTAAAAGAAAATATCAAAAAGAAGTTCCAGGAAGAGAAGCTTCCACTGGTTGACGAAGTAATCAAATATGACGCAGAGGCAAGAAAGTGCCAGCAGGAGGCTGATGACCTTCGTGCAAAGAAAAATTCCGTTTCCAAGCAGATCGGTGCTCTTATGGCTCAGGGCAAAAAGAATGAGGCTGAGCAGGTCAAGGCTGAGGTTGCAAAGTATGCCGACAGACTTAAGGAGCTTGAAGAGTTACAGCCTAAGCTTAATGAAGAGCTCACAAAGCGTATGATGATCATACCTAACATTATCGATCCGTCTGTACCTATCGGTCCGGATGACTCACATAATGTAGAGAATGAACGTTTCGGCGAACCTGTTGTCCCTGATTTCGAGGTTCCTTACCACACAGATATCATGGAATCCTTCGGCGGTATCGATATGGATGCTGCGGGACGTGTTGCAGGAAACGGATTCTACTATCTGCTTGGAGACATCGCACGTCTTCACTCAGCAGTACTCAGCTATGCCCGTGACTTCATGATCGGCAGAGGCTTTACTTATTGTATCCCTCCATATATGATCCGTTCAAAGGTTGTGGATGGAGTTATGTCATTCTCTGAAATGGAAGCCATGATGTACAAGATTGAGGGTGAGGATCTGTACCTTATAGGTACTTCAGAACACTCCATGATAGGTCGTTTCATCGATCAGATCCTTCCGGCAGATACATTACCTTTAACACTTACATCTTATTCACCTTGCTTCCGTAAGGAGAAGGGTTCCCATGGTCTTGAGGAGCGTGGTGTTTACCGTATCCACCAGTTTGAGAAGCAGGAGATGATAGTAGTATGTGAGCCTGAAGATTCTATGGACTGGTATGCAAAATTATGGAAGAATACTGTAGATTTCTTCCGTTCCATGGATATACCTGTAAGAACCCTTGAGTGCTGTTCCGGAGATCTTGCCGACCTTAAGGTAAAGTCCTGCGACGTAGAAGCATGGTCACCTCGTCAGAAGAAGTATTTCGAAGTTGGTTCATGTTCAAATCTCGGAGATGCCCAGGCAAGAAGACTTAAGATCCGTATCAAGGGCAAGGACGGAAAGATCCATCTTGCACACACTCTTAACAATACCTGCGTAGCTCCTCCACGTATGCTTATTGCATTCCTTGAGAATCACCTTCAGGCAGACGGTTCAGTTACTATCCCTGAGGTTCTCCAGCCATACATGGGCGGAACCAAAGTTCTTACACCGAACTGGAACTCCATTGAGGGTAAGAAATAATATTTCCGGGTAAACATTTTCGCCAATCAGCGTTTCCAAAAATGAATAGTCTGTTTTCGGATGGCATATCATACCTGTCCGAAAACAGACTTTTTTTATTCAAAGCATCATTTTGATGAGAAATACCGGCTGAACTGTTATGAGTTTCTTAAAGTATTCGTAGATTGTATTAATGATTCACTTGACCTATAATTGTCTTACATTTTTTCATAAACTTCAGGGGAACATTGAATCAGTGTTTCCCTGATTTATGGTGTAATACTTTTGGGAGGATTCTTTTGGAACCACTTATCAAGGTCAGGGACTTATATAAAATCTTCAATATAGGAACCAACAAAGTCTATGCCCTGAACGGCGTTTCCTTTGATATATACAGAGGTGAGTTCATCGCCATAGTCGGGACCTCCGGCTCCGGAAAATCCACCTGTCTCAATATGCTGGCAGGGCTGGAAGCCCCCAGCAGCGGGATCATACAGATCGCCGGCAAACGCATTGACCGCATGAACGAATCCCAGCTGGTGGCATTTAGAAGACAAAACGTAGGATTTATATTCCAAAGCTATAATCTGATCCCCTCCATGAATGCCCTTGAAAATGTATCCATGCCACTTATGTTTCGTGGCGTACCCTTAGAAACCAGGACAAAAGCCGCAAAACACTATATGAAGCTCATAGGCATAGGTGATCAGGGGCTGCATATGCCTAATCAGATGTCCGGCGGTCAGCAGCAGCGTGTAGGAATCGCAAGAGCTCTGGTTATAGATCCAAAGATCATTTTTGCAGATGAACCAACCGGTAACCTTGATTCACATACAACCGATGACGTCCTTAACCTGCTGAAAAAAATAGTGGAAGAGGAACACCGCACCCTGGTCATGGTAACCCATGATCCGCACATTGCATCATGGGCGGATCGCCAGCTAAGAGTTGTGGACGGTCATATAGTCGAAACCGTCATCAATAAAGAGAGTTCCATAGAACAGGAAATCCTCAGGGAAACCGGCTCAGAACCATATTGTGTCGTAACACCGGAAAACTGATATATTATTAAAAATCGTGGGCAGTATAGAAAGAATCCTTGCGGATTCTTTTGAAGCGCTCTAAGCCGCGCGGCTCCCACGATTAAAAATCGTGGGCAGTATAGAAAGAATCCTTACGGATTCTTTTGAAGCGCTCTAAGCCGCGCGGCTCCCACGATTAAAAATCGTGGGCATAGATGCAGCTCCGGCAGTATCGGAGGTAGAATGAAAAAAGCTGTATTATTGAAAAATCTTTTAATAAAAAAATTTTTGAGCATCAGCATATGCTTCTTTATGGTTCTGGCTGCTCTTTCTGTCACTACACCCATAAGTGCAAGAGCTTCCTATGTAGATACCAACCTTAATACTTTTATCCACGATGCTGATCCCACACCCGAAGGAGTGATAGGGCAGGATATGCAGCTGACCGTCCGAATCGGCTATAACGGTAAAAACGGTCTCTACAATCCGAAATCCGATCATATCAACAATGTAAGGGTTCGTCTTTCACAGGATCAGAATCTCATAAACACAAACGGTATAGTTCCAAGTGCAAACAGGACCAATCCCTACGATCCTGACGATGAAGCAGAAGAGTCTGAAGCTTACAACGAAGGTTACCAGGCAGGTGCCGCCAGAGCTTACAATGCTTCCCTCGGTCTCACCTATCCTGTAGACGGGGGCGTTTATCCCCTGGAGATCAATTCCTCCACCATGACTCAGGAAAAGAAACTGGGCACCCTCAAAAAGGGAGAGTATGTCGAGGTCACCTTTAACGTACACTTGAGAAGTGACATCAAGGCCGGCTACTACGGGGTTCCCGTATCTATATTTTATGATGTTCCCGAAAATCCTTCAGGAGACCACGGAAGTCTCAACAGAGCCGAGTTCATAAACATCTGCGTGCTCGAGCAGGGTGAGATAACGGATCCCGCTTCAACCGAGAAGGAGTCCGCTTTTGTAGTAGGTGAAAACCAGGTTACTCCTGCCGCAAGCTATCCATCACAGATGGCTTATACCGTGAATTTCCGAAACCAGACAAACCGTACTCTCTACGATGTAAAGGTTCACATGGAAAATGCTCTGGACCCGACCAAGGAATTCCAGAATACAGCCTACTCAAAGGCAAGCGCTTCAAAACAATTTCCTTTCGAGATAAGCCAGTCCAACTATGACCAGACCTTCGAGGCCGTAACTCCCGAAGAGATCATTTCCCCGGCTTATGTCCTGAATATAAAAAGAAATGCTGCCAGCGGTTATTATCCCATCATTTATACCGTGACCTACAAGCGCACACCTGATGCAACCCTGCAGTCAAAGGAAACTCATACCTTCTTTGTAAATATCAATAACCCTTCCATGAATGATACCGAACCGGACTCCACAAGAGAGTTCAATGCAAACGACCGTACAAAAGCACGTCTCGTTGTAGGTTCATACCATACCGAACCGGAAGCGGTTTATGCAGGTCAGCCTTTTAAGCTTTTTGTGGAAATAGAAAATGCCAGCACAAATATAAATGCCAGCAACATTCTCCTTACAGTGGAATCCGAAAAGGTAGATAATTCCAATGTTTTCTCAACAGAGAACGGCTCCAACTCCACAGTTATAAATGCTTTAAATGCAGGTGAATCAAGGGAGGTTTCATGGACCATGATAGCAGGCGCCGGTGTAAATCCGAGAGCCTATGCCATCACCATAAATGAAAAATTCGACTCACCTGAGTTCAAGAATGCCGAAGAAAAAGTGACCCTGGATATAGAGGTAAAGCAGATTCCCCGTCTGTCCTGCACAGGTTATGACATCATGCCCCAAAGTGTGACAGTAGGAAATGAATCCAATGTCATGTTTAATATAAACAATACAGGAAAGGTTATCCTTTACAATGTAACCGTAGCCTTTGATGCAGATTCCATTCAAAGCACAAGTGCTTACGTCGGAAACATTAAGCCCGGAGAATCAGGTACTGTTGATGCCATGATCACCGGAGCTTCCCCGACGATGGATGACGGAACCATACGTGTAACCATTTCCTATGAAGACATTAACGGAGAGACCTCAACACAGGAAGAAACCATAAATCTCTACGTGACGGAGGATATACCCGAAGAATTTGAAAGGGTTTACCCGGAGGAGGACAACGTCAAAGCCTCTCCTTTAGACTCCTTTAAGCTGCCGGGAGCTATACTTGCCGGCGTACTTGGCGCAGCAGCAACGATCCTCTTCATAAGAAAAAAGAAGAAGGAAAAGGAACAGAAACAGGATACAGATGAGACTATCTGATTTATTTAAGCTTGCAATAAGTAATCTTAGAAGGCGTAAAACCAGGACCCTGCTGACAATTCTCGGCGTTGTCATCGGTACAGCGTCCATAGTTGTCATGGTAAGCCTGGGGCTTGGAATGAGTGACATGATGCTGAAATCCTATCAGGATGAAGGCTCGCTCACTCTTATCCGTGTTCGCGAAAGCTACGAAAACAGGGAAAGCAATTCAAGGAACAAGAAACAGACAGAGCTCACGGATGAAAATGTCGAAATCTTTGCCTCTCTTGACCATGTGGTGAGCGTAAGTCCTTCTCTCGATGTTAATTGCACTGCAAAATGCAATGGTTATGATGGCAGTTTTACCATATGCGGTGTTTCTCAATATTATCTCGAGCAGCTTAAGCTCAGAGAGGGTGGTACCATACCTGAACCCGATCAGGGACAGCTCAGCCTTATACTCGGAAACCAGCTCCTTTATAACTCCTTTTATAAGCCGACTACCTACGAGAGCATCGAGATCGATCCTGATAAAGATACCATCTTTTTTATTTTTCCCGAGAGCAGCTACGTTGATAAAAAAAGCAGCAGTTCAGAGGAAGCCCCCAAAAACAAGGTGACAAAAAAATATATTTTCCCCATATGCGGCATCATAAGCGGCGGAAAAGAAGACTGGTCCTACGACTCTTACAATGTATATGCAGACATCAATACGCTGAAACGTTTCCTGCAGAAAATATATAAAAAAGCTCTGGTTCCAAATCCCCGTACAACCAAGAACGGAAAGCCCTATACCTATTACGTGTACGATACCATCTATGTTTTTGTGGATGATATGGTCAATGTCAAGGACGTACAGACTCAGATCTCAAACCTCGGCTTTAGCGTAAGCTCCAACATGGAGTGGCTGGAATCTGCCCAGGAGTCCCTCAATATGGTTCAGATGGTGCTTGGAGGAATCGGAGGAGTTTCCCTTCTGGTTGCCGCCATAGGCATCATGAACACTATGATGATGTCCATATATGAACGTACAAAAGAGATTGGTGTAATGAAGGTGCTCGGATGCGATATGTCGGACATCAAAAACATGTTCCTCTTCGAATCCGGAATAATCGGTCTCATGGGCGGCATCGCCGGACTCATTGTAAGCTACATCATTTCTTACATTATCAATTTCTTCAGCTCCTCCGGCAGCAATGACATGGTTTCCATGTTCATCGGATACGGCAGCAATAGCGGATCCCTGTCCTATATACCTCTGTGGCTGGCAGGCTTCGCCATCGTTTTCGCCATTGCAGTAGGTTCCATAGCGGGTTACATTCCGGCTGTACGGGCTATGAAGCTCAGCCCTCTTGCGGCTATAAGGAATGAATAATACGAGCCTGGCTCTGGTTTACATATACCTCTGTAACAGTACAGCCGGGATGCCTTATTTTCGCAGTGAACAAGGCATTACATTGACCCATATTCCGGTTACCAGCATTTAAGTCATCCTGAATGGCAGGTTATAATGACTCAATTTCAGGTAATCAGGATTTGGGTCATCCTGAATGGCAGGTTACATTGACTCAATTTCAGGTAATCAGGATTTAGGTCATCCTGAATGGCAGGTTACATTGACTCAATTTCAGGTAATCAGGATTTAGGTCATCCTGAATGGCAGGTTACATTGACTTATATTCTGGATTCTGAGTTTTAAGGTCAATCAGTGGTTCCAATAACTCCGGATGGTGGGGAAAAGAGCCGACCACGGTCTTCGCGAACCATTGCCGGCTGAACTGTTACCGAGGAATACCTGATATAGTAGATTTGCAGAGAATGGAATATTGTTTATCCTTCCATCGGATGCTATAATTCTGTTCATGTATATCATTTAATAAATGAGGGAGTAATCATGATTAAGGTAGCAAAGTTTGGCGGCAGTTCCTGTGCCTCTGCAGAACAGTTTAAAAAAGTTAAGGATATCATTGTTTCAGACAAAAGCAGACATTACATTGTAGTTTCTGCTCCGGGCAAGCGTGATTCCAAGGATACAAAGGTAACAGATATGTTGTACCAGCTGTACAATGCTGCATCCTCTGAACAGAATTTCAATCCCATCCTCTCAAAGATCAAGGACCGCTATCAGGAGATCATCGACGGACTCGGACTTGATATCAATATGGATGAGGATTTTGATAAGATAGCTCATGACCTCCTTGACGGTGCAGGCAAGGACTATGCCGCATCCAGAGGTGAATATCTCAACGCAAAGCTTATGGCTGCATATCTGGGTTTTACCTTTATCGATTCTGCATCCTGCTTTGTATTCAACAAGGACAGAACCTGTGATTTTGCCAAAACCGAAACAGCCATCAATGATGCACTGACCGATGTTGATTATGCTGTCTTCCCCGGATTTTATGGTGCAAATGAGGATGGTGATATCGTAACCTTCTCAAGAGGAGGTTCTGATGTTACAGGCTCCCTCATTGCAGCTGCTGAACATGTTGATCTCTATGAGAACTGGACAGATGTATCAGGCTTTCTTGTAGCGGATCCCCGTATCGTAAAGAATCCGGAAGTCATTGATTATATAACCTACAGAGAGCTTCGAGAGTTAAGCTACATGGGTGCCGGAGTTCTTCACGAAGATGCCATCTTCCCGGTACGTAAAGAGGGTATCCCTATCCAGATCAAGAATACCAACAAACCTGATGATCACGGTACCATGATAGTACAGGACACTTTGAAAAAGCCACGTTTCGTCATCACCGGTGTAAGCGGTAAGAAAAATTTCTGTGCCCTTAACATTGAAAAGGCCATGATGAATGCCGAGATCGGTTTCGGCCGCAAGATACTGACAGTTCTTGAAAACAACCATATTTCTTTTGAGCATATTCCTTCCGGTATTGATACCATGACTCTGGTTATACACCAGGAAGAACTGGAGACCTGTGAGCAGAAGGTTCTTAACGGAATACAGCGTGCCGTTAATCCGGATATGATAGAGCTTGAATCTGACATAGCTCTTGTTGCCGTTGTAGGTCGTGGCATGAAATCCTCCCGCGGTGTCGCAGGAAGAATCTTCTCAGCACTTGCCCATGAGTATATCAACATCAAAATGATCGATCAGGGTTCAAGCGAGTACAACATCATCATCGGAGTCAGAAACGAAGACTTTGAAAAAGCAATTAAAGCAATATATAATATGTTTGTTTTAAGTGCTAAAAACTAAAGGATTTTGATCATTCTTTTACCCGGGACTTAAAAGACCCGGGTTATTTTTATCATGTAATATCAGGAGATCAAGTGAAAATATACGTTATAGGCGGTGGTGCAGCCGGTATGATGGCTGCCATAGCTGCCAAGGAAACAAATCCCGATGCAGAAGTTCATCTGGTGGAAAAAAACGACAAGCTGGGAAAGAAGATTTTTATAACAGGAAAAGGCCGGGGTAATGCAACCAACGCCTGTGACATGGAAGAATTCTTCAAAAACTATGTCACAAATCCGAGATTTTTATATTCTGCCCTTTACTCATTCACAAATTATGATGTTATAGATCTTTTGGAGAAAAACGGATGCCGCACAAAAACAGAACGCGGCGACCGCGTCTTCCCTGTGTCAGACCATGCTTACAGCATCACGGATGCATTGAAGCATTATATCAAAAAGCTTGGTGTTGAGATCCATTACAAAACAGAAGTCCGGGCTGTCACCTTTAAAAAAGATCAGGTTGCCGGGATAGAGACTTCCTACGGAAAGTTTCCTGCAGACAAGGTGATAGTAGCCACCGGCGGACTTGCTTATCCTTCAACAGGCTCTACCGGAGACGGCTACAGATTTGCAAAGGACGCAGGCATAGCAGTTACCGAAACCTATCCATCTCTCGTCTGCCTCACGGTTCATGAGCCGGACATATTCCGTTTAAAAGGTCTGACTCTGAAAAATATAGCCGTACGCATCACCGAAGATAACGGGAAAACCTGCTATAAAGAGTTTGGTGATCTGGATTTTATGGAAGATAGTTTGAGAGGACCCGTGATCATTTCCGCATCCGCAGTTCTCACAAAGTATCTCAATGCCTATGATCCTTCAAAAAGAAAGCTCCTGACAGTCCATATAGATCTGAAGCCTGCATTGAATGACTCACAGCTTGACGAAAGGCTTCTCAGAGATTTTCAGGAATTCAAAAACAAGGAACTAAGGAACGCTTTTTCCAACCTGTTCCCATCACAGCTCATACCTGTTTTCAACGCCCGTCTTGAACAAAAGGGAACAGACATAAATAGAAAGGTTAGTGAAGTCAGCCGTGAAACGAGAAAAGTAATCATTGACCTCATAAGAAACTTTGATTATACCGTTAGCGGCACCGGAAGCTTCAAGGAAGCAATCGTCACCCAGGGAGGAGTTTCGGTGAAGGAAATCTCTCCGAACACCATGGAGTCCAAAAAGGTCAAAGGCCTGTATTTTGCAGGAGAGGTTCTGGATGTGGATGGTTATACGGGAGGTTTCAATATGCAGATGGCCTTTTCAACAGGACACCTAGCAGGGCAGCAGGCAGCATTAACATAAGAATAGAAGCCGATTAGATCCGCGTCTGTATATCAGAGATAACCGGCGGAAAACATGCATTTATAGATGAGGAGGAATTTATGCCATACAGTATAGCAATCGACGGTCCTGCCGGAGCAGGAAAATCAACAATAGCAAAAGCAGTAGCCAGAGAACTCGGTTATGTTTATATCGACACGGGTGCCATGTACAGAGCAGTAGGACTTTACTGCCTTAACAATGGAACAGACATAAATGATGAATCCCTGGTTGTTGCCGGAATAAAGGATATAGACATTAGCATAAGCTATGACGAAGAAGGCGCACAGCAGGTTTTCCTCAATGGGGAAAATGTAAGCTCTAAAATAAGAACACAGGAGGTAGGAGCAGCCGCTTCAACGGTATCACAGTATCAGCCTGTAAGAGACCTTTTGGTAGCTCTCCAGCAAAAGCTGGCTTCGAAAACCTCTGTAGTCATGGACGGTCGTGATATCGGTTCAAAGGTTCTGCCAAACGCAGATACGAAGATTTATCTTACAGCTTCAGTAGAAGAAAGAGCGAGACGCCGCGCAAAAGAACTGATGGAGAAGGGTGAGACCTGCGACATCAAAGAGGTTGAGAAAGAGATCGCGGAACGTGACTACAGGGATATGCACAGAGAGAACTCCCCCCTTATCAAAGTAGAGGATGCCGTACTCATTGACAGCTCCGATCTTACAATAGACGAAACAATAGACAGTATTCTGGATATAGTGATAAAGAGATGAATGTAACATTAGCAAAAACAGCCGGTTTCTGCTTCGGTGTTCAGAAGGCAGTAGA
Organism: Oribacterium sp.; assembly: GCA_017940955.1. The sequence continues at coordinate 22,466 of JAGAXP010000288.1, read as the reverse complement.
TACTGTATATGAGATAATCGAAAGAGAAAAGCAAAAACCGGAAGAACAGCGCAAGCAGATATATACTTATGGTCCCATAGTACATAACGAAACCGTCATAGACAAGGTTGCTTCCTTTGGAGTAAAGATTCTTGATACCGAAGATGATCTAAAAGCCCTTACAGACGGAATAGTCATTATCAGAGCACATGGAGTGCCCAAATCCGTTTACGGCATTCTCGAGGAAAGAAACATCGAAACAATCGATGCCTCATGCCCGTTTGTCAGGAAGATCCAGAGACTGGCGCAAAAATATACTGCCGATAAAGAAAAAGTTTTTGTCATAGGAAATCCGGATCATCCGGAGATAATCGGGATCATCGGATGGGGCGAAGGTGATATTTCCACCATTTCCGACATGGAATCCGCAGAAAAGCTTCCGGAAGGAAATGGTCAAAGAGTTACAGTAGTGGCACAGACAACATTCAACACTGATAAATTTCAACAAATTATTGATATTTTGAAAAAAAAGTTTTATGATGTTAATGCTATTAATACGATTTGTAACGCGACTTTCGAGAGACAGTCTGAAGCAAAGGAACTTGCCAAAAGCTCCGATGCCATGATAGTCATTGGAGGAAGCAGTTCATCTAACACAAAAAAGTTATTCGAGATTTGCAAAAACCAGTGTCCGGAAACCCAGTTGATACAGACGGTTCACGATCTTGACTTTAATTACGATGACGCGATTCAAAACGTAGGTATTACAGCTGGGGCAAGCACCCCGAAAGAAATTATTGAGGAGGTTCAAAATTATGTCAGAAATGAGTTTTGAACAGATGCTTGACGCATCATTAAAATCTATTCATGCAGGGGAGATTGTTACTGGCAAAGTTATCAGTGTTAAGCCTGATGAGATTGCACTCAACATTGGGTACAAGTCAGACGGAATCATGACAAGAAGTGATTACAGCGCAGACAATACATTAGACCTTACCACAGTAGTCAATGTTGGTGACGAGATTGAGTGCAAGGTAAAGAAGGTAAATGACGGTGAAGGTCAGGTAGCTCTTTCTCACAGAGAGGCTATTGCTTCAAAGGCTTCTGAAGAGCTTAAGGAAGCTTACGAGAATCAGACAGTCCTTACAGGAAAGGTTGTTCAGGTTGTTAAGGGCGGTCTCAATGTTGAAGTTAACGGTGCGAGAGTATTTATTCCCGCATCTCTTGTATCAGATACATTCGAGAGAGATCTCAACAAGTATCAGGGTGAGGATGTTCAGTTCGTTATCACTGAGTTCAACCCTATGAAGCGCAGAATCATCGGTGACAGAAAGCAGCTTATGACAGCAACAAAGAGAGAGCAGCATGACAAGCTCTTCTCAGAGTTAAAGGTTGGCGATGTTCGTACAGGTGTAGTTAAGAATCTTACTGATTTCGGTGCATTCATTGATCTCGGCGGAGCTGACGGTCTTCTTCATATTTCAGAGATGTCATGGGGAAGAATCGAGAACCCTAAGAAGATCTTTAAGCCGGGTCAGGAAGTTACAGCTCTCGTTAAGGAGATCAACGGTGAGAGAATTGCTCTTACACGTAAGTTTCCTGATGAGAATCCTTGGAAGGATGCAGAGGTTAAGTTCGCTGTTGGTACAATAGTAAGCGGCAAGGTTGCCCGTATGACTGACTTCGGTGCATTCATCGAGCTTGAGAAGGGCATCGATGCACTTCTTCATGTATCTCAGATCTCAAAGGATCACGTAAACAAGCCTGCAGATGTTCTTACAGTCGGACAGGATATTGAGGCTAAGATTGTAGACCTTGATGTAGACAATCGTAAGATTTCTCTTAGCATGAAGGCACTTCTTCCGGATGCTGAGAATTCTGACGTTGCCGATGTAGATATCGATGCAGTCGGAAAAGCAGAAGCAGAGAGAATTGAAGAGACAGACGCTGAGTAATTTATATTGATCAGAGTTTTCAGAGCCGGACTTTATGCCCGGCTCTTTTTTTATCACAGGAGAAGCAAGCATGGGAATGGAAATAGAGCGCAAATTTTTGATCAGGAAGATGCCTGAGAACCTTGAACAATTTCCGGTACGTCTTCTGGAGCAGGCTTACCTTAACTTTAGTCCGACCATAAGGATACGCCATGACGAAAGTAAGGAAACAGACAAATACGAACTGACCTACAAAGGCATCGGAGACTTTTTTCACGAAGAATATAACCTGCCGTTGGACAAAGCATCTTATGAAAATCTCCTGAAAAAGCACGAGGGATCCATCATCAGAAAAAAAAGATACATGATACCTGTAGGGAAACACACTGCTGAGCTTGATATATTCGAAGGAGACCTTTCCGGTTTCAGTCTTATAGAAGTTGAATTTGAAACAATAGAAGAGGAAAACTCCTTTACAGCCCCGGAATGGTTCGGCCCGGATGTCACCGCCGGCGGTGAATATACAAATTCCAGACTTGCAAGAGGCATTCTGCCTTCGCAAAAATCCTTGATATAAGCAAAAGTACGTGTTATACTCTTGACTCGGGCGTGCTTACGCACGGGAGAAGTATGCGCATTTCCCCTGTGGGTTGCATATAAAATATTTAGAAACGATAAGTTTTGGAGGTACTCTTAATGAGCGTTAAAGTTGAAAATCTTGAAAACAATATGGCCAAGCTGACCGTAGAGGTAGACAATGCCGAGTTTTTAAAGGCCATTGATGTTGCATATAACAAGAGCAAGGGACGTTTCGACATCCCCGGTTTCAGAAAAGGCCGTGTTCCTAAGGATATGATCGTGAAGACCTACGGTCCACAGGTATTTTTTGAGGAAGCACTTAATGAGATTCTCGACAAAACATACCCTGATGCCGCTAAGGAGTCAGGTCTCGAGATAGTATCAAGACCTGAAATCGGTGTTGATCAGATCGGCATGGACAAGAACCTTATCTATACAGCAACAGTAGCTGTTAAGCCTGAAGTAACTCTTGGTGAGTACAAGGGTGTAACTGTTGAGAAGGCTGATACAACCGTATCTGCCAAGGAAGTTAACGAAAAGCTCAAGCAGGAGCTTGAAAAGAATGCACGTGTTATCGATGTAGAGCGTGCTATCAAGAAGGATGATATCGCAACCATCGATTTCGTCGGAACTGTTGACGGTAAGGAGTTTGAAGGCGGTAAGGGAGAGGATTATCCTCTTACAATCGGATCAGGAACATTCATTCCTGGATTTGAGGATCAGCTTATCGGTCACTCAGCAGGCGAAACCGTTGATGTTAATGTTACATTCCCTGAGGAGTATGGTGCAAAGGACCTTGCCGGAAAGGCAGCTCTTTTCAAGACAACCATCAAGGCTGTAAAGGAGAAGCAGGTACCTGAAGCTGATGATGAATTCGCATCAGAGGTTTCCGAGTTCGATACTCTTGAAGAGTACAAGAAGGATCTCAAGAAGAGCCTTAAGGATTTAAAGGAAAAGTCAGCAACAACCGCTAATGAGAACAGTGTTATCGCCAAGGTTGTTGAAAATGCTTCCGTAGATATTCCTAAGGCAATGATCGAGTCCCAGCTTGATAACATGGTATACGATTATCAGATGAGACTTCAGCAGCAGGGCATCCCTATGGATCAGTATCTCAAGATCACAGGTCAGACTGTTCAGCAGCTCAGAGAGCAGATGGTTCCGAGTGCAGAGAGAAACATTAAGACATCTCTTGTCATCGAAGCAGTTATGAAGGCTGAAAACATTACTGTATCTGATGAGCGCATTGATGAAGAATTCAAGAAGCTTGCCGAGTCTTACAAGATGAAGTATGAGGATCTCATGAAGAATGTTACCGACTCCCAGAAGGAGAGCATGAGAAAGGATCTTGCATTCCAGGAGACAGTTGACTTCCTCGTTTCTGAGGCAAATCTTGTAAAGGCTGAGAAGAAGTCAAAGAAGTCTGACAATGATGAGTCAGCAGAATAATTATATCGACTGAATAAATAATCATCAGACTGTCATATATTTATAACCATCAGAAAGGCGATGCATTTTTGACTGCATCGCCTTTTTATTCTTAATACACCCCGGATCCAATAGTGAAGTGACACTTCATTGTTTTCGATTTTAGACAATAGTAGAATAATCTTTAAATGGAGGGTTAAATATGAATTTCACTGATATTACAACAATTCCTTATGTCATTCAGTCAACCTCAAGAGGCGAACGTTCCTATGACATTTTTTCACGACTTCTTAATGAACGTATTGTATTTTTAGGAGATGAAGTAAATCATGACACTGCATCTTTGGTAGTTGCACAGCTTTTATTCCTTGAGTCAGAGGATCCTGACAAGGATATCAGCCTTTATATCAACAGCCCGGGCGGTGTTATTACAGATGGCATGGCTATTTATGACACCATGCAGTATATCAAGTGTGATGTTTCCACAATCTGCGTTGGTATGGCAGCTTCCATGGGAGCATTTCTCCTTGCGGGAGGAACAAAAGGAAAACGAATGATCCTTCCCAATGCAGAGGTTATGATCCATCAGCCATCCGGAGGAGCTCAGGGACAGGCTACCGAAATCCAGATCACAGCAGAATGGATACTTCGTACAAAGAAGCATATGGCCGAGATTTTGGCAGCAAACTGCGGACAGCCCTTTGAAAAGGTCATGGCTGATACAGAACGAGATCACTGGATGACAGCAGAGCAGGCTCTCGAGTACGGCATAGTTGATCATATTTTCAAATCACGTGACCAGGGACTTGCAAGCAAAGATAAAAAATAACAGTTTTTATACCGGTTCTCCGGGAAAGGAGTCCGAGAACCGGCAATTTGATAATGAGGTATAAATATGGCAATGAAACCCGAAGACAAGATCCGCTGTTCATTTTGCGGAAAGTCTGCCAAGCAGGTGCATAAGCTTATTGCAGGTCTTAATAACACCTACATCTGCGATGAGTGTGTTGATTTATGCCAGGAAATCCTGGATGAAGAAACCGGCTCCGATGATTCTTCCGCAGATACATCTGACATCAGGCTTTTAAAGCCCAAGGAGATCAAGGACTTCCTGGACGAATTTGTTATAGGTCAGGACGATGCAAAAAAGGTTCTTTCCGTTGCGGTTTATAATCACTATAAAAGAATCACTTCGAAGATAAAGGATATAGACGTACAAAAGTCAAATATTCTCATGATCGGTCCTACCGGTACCGGAAAAACCTATCTTGCACAGACCCTTGCCAAGATCCTTGGTGTGCCTTTTGCCATTGCCGATGCAACAGCATTGACAGAAGCCGGCTATGTAGGAGAGGACGTAGAGAATATCCTGCTTAAGCTTATACAGGCAGCAGATTATGATATAAAGCGTGCAGAAATAGGCATCATATATATCGATGAGATCGATAAGATCACCAAGAAATCCGAGAATGTTTCCATCACCCGTGATGTTTCCGGCGAAGGTGTTCAGCAGGCTCTTCTTAAGATCCTTGAAGGCACTGTTGCTTCTGTACCCCCTCAGGGAGGAAGAAAGCACCCTCAGCAGGAGCTTATACAGATAGATACCACCAATATTCTTTTCATCTGCGGAGGAGCCTTTGACGGACTTGAGCATATTATAGAGAAGCGTATTGCATCAGGTTCCATAGGTTTCGGTGCCGAGATAGTTGAAAAGAACAAAGAAAACTACGATGATGTTCTCAAGGAAGTTCAGCCTGAGGATCTTGTAAAGTTCGGTCTCATTCCGGAGTTCATAGGAAGAGTACCTGTAGATGTAACCTTACAGTCTCATGATGTTGATACACTTAAACAGATACTTACAACTCCTAAGAACGCCCTTATAAAACAGTATAAGAAATTGTTTGAGATAGATGGCGTAAACCTTGAGTTCACAGAAGATGCCGTTTCAGCCATCGCACAGAAGGCTGTAGCAAGAAAAACCGGCGCCAGAGGTCTTCGTTCCATCATGGAAGATATGATGACAGACATCATGTATGAAATACCTTCCGAGCCGGATATTTCAACAGTAGAGATAACTGAGGATGTTGTCAGCAACAACGGTGATCCTGTAATAACTCATAAGGATGAGGATCAATCAAGGAAATCACGTAAAGACTCTTCATTCTTCAATAAAGGTGAGAATCAATCAGCATAACTCTGGCTGTCGAACCATAAAGGAGAAATCATTGAAAATCTTATCAGTCAATCTCGATCAGGTATTAGGTGTCAAATCAGAGCTTCCCTCAACAGGGAAGCCTGAATTTGTTATGGCAGGAAGATCAAATGTAGGAAAGTCCTCCTTCATTAATGCTTTCATTAACCGGAAAAATTATGCCAGAACAAGTTCGACCCCCGGTAAGACACGAACCATAAATTTTTACAACATTAACGATCAATTTTACCTTGTTGACCTTCCGGGCTATGGTTATGCCGCAACCGGAGCCGTAGAGCAGGAAAAATGGGGACGTATGATAAACAAGTATCTGGAGACCTCGGAAGATATCGAAGAAGTCATCCAGTTTGTCGACATACGTCACGATCCGTCAAAACAGGATATGCAGATGTTTGATTTTGTGAAGCAGTCCACAGGATTTGAACCCATTGTCATACTTACCAAAGTTGATAAAATCAAAAGATCTCAGATCAAAAAGCAGATCGCAGATATAAGAAAAGGTCTTAATGCAACCGAGAATTGTGTCATGATTCCTTTCTCGGCCGAAACCAAGCAGGGTCTGCAGGAGATCTACAAGATAATCGATGACATAATCGATTCACCGGACAAACCGGAATAAAAGGCCGGTCAGTTTTTTGTAACATTTCAGTCAAGCATTTTTTAAAAATCCCTTGACAGCTATTATAAGAAATGTTAGACTTCATGAGTCTATTAAGACACAGGAAAGTAGGTATCCACCTCACCTCGGCAGTACGATACTGACCCGGGTTCATATTTGATTATTACTTCGTGTATTTTCATTATGGTGGATTTGGCTTACAATCCACCATAATTTTTGTTTTAACAGCTTGTATCACGGAGAGGAGTTTATGGCTATTAAGAAAAACGCAGACATCGAAATTAACGAACAGATTAGAGACAAGGAAGTAAGAGTCATTGGTGCAAACGGAGACCAGTTAGGTGTCATGTCCTCCAAGGAAGCTTACATGATGGCAAAAGACGCTGATCTTGATCTTATCAAGATAGCAGCCAATGCAACGCCGCCTGTTGTCAAGATTGCCGATTTCGGTAAATATCGCTATGAGATGATGCGTAAGGAAAAAGAGGCCAAGAAGAACCAGCATGTAACTGAGATCAAAGAGATTCGTATGACACCAAACATTGATACCAATGATCTCAACACAAAGCTGTCGGCTGCCAGAAAATTCCTTGAAAAGGGCAACAAGGTTAAGGTTGCTCTCAGATTCAGAGGACGTGAGATGTCCCGTATGAATCAGTCCAAGTACATCCTTGACGAGTTTGCAGAGAAATTAAAGGACATTGCGATCCTTGATAAACCTGCAAAAATCGAAGGCAGAAATATGGCGATTGTTATAAGTCCTAAAAAGTAAATTCACAGGAGGCTAATATGGCACAGTTAAAGCTTAAGACAAAGAAAGCAGCTGCTAAGCGCTTTAAGGTTACCGGAACCGGCAAGCTCGTAAGAAACAAGGCTTATAAGAGACACATCCTTACAAAGAAGACAACCAAGCGTAAGAGAGGTCTTCGCAAGGATATCGTTGTTGATGCAACAAACGTAAAGACAATGAAGAAGATTCTTCCATATCTTTAATTTTTGTAGTCTTTAGAGGAGGAAATTAAAATGAGAATTAAGGGCGGATTAAACGCTAAGAAGAAGCATAATAGAGTACTCAAGCTTGCTAAGGGCTACAGAGGATCTCGTTCAAAACACTACAGAGTAGCTAAGCAGAGCGTAATGAGAGCTCTTACAGAGTCTTACAGAGGACGTAAGGAGAGAAAGAGACAGTTCAGACAGCTTTGGATCGCACGTATCAATGCTGCAGCAAGACTTAACGGTCTTTCATACAGCAAGTTCATGTTCGGTCTTAAGTCAGCTGGTGTTGACATGAACCGTAAGATGCTTTCAGAGGTAGCTATCGCTGATCCTGAGGGATTTGCAAAGCTTGCCGAGACAGCTAAGGCTCAGATCAACAAGTAATCTGAATCAGAGATTGATCATTTTACCCGGTGTTTCAGCACCGGGTATTTTTTTATTTAAACGGCTCAGGGGCGAGAACCCCATATGGTTTTTCTCTTGTCATTCCCGCAGCTTCACTTCATACCTGAATTCACACAGTCTAAGCTCTGATCTCTGTTTATTTTGATATTGACGGGGCAATCCTAATATGCTAATATCTAATGGTTCGCGGAGGTGGCGGAATGGCAGACGCGCACGGTTCAGGTCCGTGTGAGGTAACACTCATGAGGGTTCAAGTCCCTTTCTCCGCACGATATAATAGATGGTTAAAACCCATATAAAAAAAAGCACCCTTTCACGGGTGCTTTTCCTGTATCATTCTTTCAAAAACTTTTATCGTATGATATTTCCGAGTATACCGTATGAAACAATAGACATGATCACTGAGGCCATAACTACTCCGGTAAGTATTGCAGGAATCGCTTTCCTTCTCTTCATATGCAGGAGTCCGGCTACAAGCGAACCGGTCCATGCTCCCGTTCCGGGCAACGGTATCCCTACAAATAAAACCAGTCCCCAAAAATCGTACTTCTCTATGGCTTCACGGTTTTTTTCAACCTTATTTCTCAGCATCATTGCAATTCTTTTTGTTGGTCCAAATTTCTCAAGTGCCATAACTATCTTTTCAATAAAGAACAGTACAAACGGAATGGGCAGAAGATTGCCAACCACACATATGATCAACGCCTTAATGTATGGAACATTAAGAATCGAAGCCGCCAAAAGACCTCCTCTAAGTTCAAGGACCGGCATCATGGAGATGATAAAAACTATCATTTCCTTAGATACAACCCCCTGCAGATTCTGTGTTATAGAATTTACTAAACCTTCCATCTATCCTCCTGTCGGAAACATTTACAGCTAAACCATCCGGGCTTAGGAATACGTTTCTAAAGCTTTCAATCAATTACATTTTCATTACGCAAGTGTCATAAAGCGCCGGTTTATCTTCCTTGAATGCCCTGGTAAGATGTGCTAAACTTGTTTGATAAGCTATTATTTATGCCATGTTTTTGACACTTTGCAAATTTTAATCTAAACACCTATAAGTGTCAAGAACAGCATGATCATACAACCGTAAGCTGAAATCAAGCTTAAACAGAGAGATATATATGATTAATTACGAAAGTGAAATACAAAGATTTAAACCAAGCCTTGATGTGGATCAGATAGAAGACGCCATCGTAAAAGTTGACCTTACTGATATGAACGATATCATGACCAAGCTGATTGAGGATGCAATCAAGACAAAGAAGGATTCCGAAAAATGAAATATGATTTAACCCTGGAACGCATCTCCAACTGCTACTATAATCTCGCGCTGGAACGCGCAAAATTACGCGATCTCAGCGGGGCGGCCGAACTGCTGAAAAAATCCCTTCAATTTGACAAATATCAGAAGGATGCCAGAAACCTTTTGGGGCTTATTTTTTTCGAATGCGGTGAAACAGCAGATGCTCTTGTTCAATGGATCATCAGCATGAACCTTCTTCCGGAAAACAACAGAGCAGATTATTACCTTGGAGAAATCCAGCGTAAACCTGCCATTATCCGTATTTGCTCAGGCAATGTAAAACGCTACAACCAGGCTTTATCCTATGCCCAGAACAACAATGAGGATCTGGCCATAATGCAGCTTAACCAGGTTATCCAGGATAGTCCAAACTATATAAAAGCCCACATTCTTCTGGCTCTTCTTTATATGAAGCGTGAAGACTGGGTCAAAGCCGGCAGAAGCTTATACAAGGTTTTAAAAATTGACCGAAATAATCCAAAAGCACTTGTGCTTATGGATGAGGTAAAGCAAAAAACCGGTCGAAAGGAAGTCGAGCAAAACAGACTTAAAAACGCTTTTTCACATCGTAAAATGACTGATGATGATGTTCTTATACCTCAGGAGGTAAAGGAACTATCCCCATGGATGGTCATTGTAAACATACTTGTGGGTTTGGTGCTGGCTTTATTGGCCTTCAACCTGCTTGTATTACCGGCAAAAGAAAAAGCCATTAACGCAAGCAATAATCAGGAACTCATCTCTTATACCGAAAAGCTTGACAGTGCAAACAGAGAGTACAGTGATCTGAAAAGTCAGTATGATTCTCTTCAGAAGCAGTACGAATCAGCTGCGCTTCAGGTAGAGCAGTTCCAAAACGCCAACGAATCTTTTATGGGGCAGTACCAGGCTCTTAACCAGATTTCTGTAGCTTATGATAAGGGAGATTCTGTCCTGGCAGCACAGCTGTTCACAGGTCTTGATGCGTCTCAGATAGTTGATGAAAATCTTGCCGCCCAGTATCAGAACATTAAACATATCATGGAAAGCTCAGTTTACCAGGAGCTTGCCGATAAGGCTACAGCTGAGTGGAACGCAGGTTCGCAGGAGACTGCTGCCGAACTTTACATGCTCAGTGTGACCATACGTGAAGAGCCGGAAAATCTCTTCCTGCTTGCAAGATTATATCAGTCCATGGGACGTACCGAGGAAGCTAATGCCTTGTTCGATAAAATAGTCGGAAGTTTCCCGGATTCACCGTATGCCGAAAGATCAAGAACAGTTCGCGGCTACTAATATTGAGGATAAATCAGATGCTGAATGTTGAAAAGATCCGCCTTATGGTCCAGTTATCCATATATGAGAAAAAAGAGGGAAAAGGGATCATAGAAACAAGTAAATATTTTAAAGGTGATTATATTTCACGTGGGATCCTTACTGCATCCATTTATTACACCCTCTGTTTTATCGTTATAGGCATCATCCTTGCCATAGTGAATATAGAAGAAGTGCTGCTGCATCTTAACATTCCGTTTATCATGACTTCACTTCATACAATCCTGTATGTTTACCTTATCGGAATGGTGATCATAATTCTCGGATCTTATATACGTTGTTCCTTAAGCTATGATAATGCTCATCGCAAAAGTCTTTTCTATACAGCTAAGCTTGACAAGCTGCTCCGTATGCAGGAGAACGAATTTGATTACATAGATGTAACAAAAGACGAAGCCGAATATTATAGGGAAACCGGCGGAAGGATACGAATATACGATGACGTTCACAATACCTGGGAATCGGTCCGCCCGCAGTTTCATACATTCGTAAAAGACGACGGAACATCCGTAGATCCGGAAGGTGGCTGGCTCGATGATCCCATCGTTGATACGCCCCGGAAGAGTTCCTCTTATAACAAAAAGGGAGAGCCCAAGGGCGGTTGGCTTGATGAAGATATGGATGACGACGGCATAGATGTACTGAACATTCGAAAAAGAGATAAATGAAAGGCTTTAGATACAAATGACAAGAGTGAGAGAGTCTTTACAAAAATTTTATACCGAAAATGATTATTGGGTCTTACCTGTGATCAAGGCCATTACTGCCTTTCTCTGCTTTTTCACAGTGAACAGCAATATAGGCTACAGCGACATGCTTTCAAACCCGCTTATTTGTATAGCAGCTTCTATTCTTTGTTCCTTTTTACCGTGGACTTGTATACCTGTTTTTTTCAGCATGCTTATCCTTGGTAATGCTTATGCCGGATCTCTGGAAATTTTCCTGGTTGCAGGCATAGTCTTATTACTGGCTGCTCTGATCCAATCCACCTTCAGGGCAGGAAATGCTATCCTTATAGCGCTTGTTCCACTGTTTTTCTACATTCACATCCCATATGTAATTCCGATAATCGCCGGGTTATCATTAGGTCTTATGTCAACCGTACCCGTATCCATCGGAGTTATGTTATACTATCTGATAGAGTACATTTCTGTTAATGCATCTCTGTCAAAAATCGCCATCGGCACCGACATAACGGCTATGGCAACAGCATACGCCGGATTGTTTGGCAATCTGTTTAAAGATAAAGAGATCATTATCACTATGGCTGCTTTTGCATTTTGCATTGTAATAGTGTTTATCATAAGTCAGATATCTTTTGAGTCCAATTGGATAGTTGCGGTTATCGTCGGCGTCATATCTATTATCATTATTTCCGTTTGCGGTTATATGCATTTTGAATTGGATTTTTCATTATTTGGAATTTTGCCGGGACTTATCGTTTCCTGCCTGATTTCTCTGCTGTATGTATTTGCATTTCATGCAGTTGATTACCAACGAACAGAACGTCTTCGCTTTGAAGATGACGATTATATTTACTATGTAAAAGCTATTCCTAAATTAAAATCATTAGATGAGGATGAGAATTGATGCCAGACATTTTCCCGAAACTGAGAAGCTGGTTTAGTCTGCTTCCACCATTTTATCTGCCCAATATAGTCGAGATTGTGATCCTTGCAGTCATAGTCTACGAGTTCCTGCTTTGGATCAAGAACACCCGTGCCTTTGCACTTTTAAAGGGCCTTGCTGTAATAGGTGCCTTCATCGTTATCGCATGGGCGATGCAGCTTTCAACCATAATGTGGTTGATCGAGAGGATCTCCACTGTATTTATCATTGCCGCTGTTGTAATCTTTCAGCCCGAGCTCAGAAAAGCACTTGAGCAGCTGGGAACCCGCAACTTTTTCACAAGCTTATTTCCCGGAAGCAACATTGAAGATTCCGGCATAAATACCATAAACGAAATCATCGTTGCTACTTTTGAAATGGCAAAAAAGAAAACCGGTGCACTTATTGTTATCCAGCAGAAACAGCCTTTAAATGAAATAGCCGCTACCGGTATACGCATCAACGGTCTTGTCACGGCTGCACTGCTTATCAATATTTTTGAAAAGAACACACCTCTGCACGATGGCGCTGTAGTTGTTGTGGGCGACAGGATAATATCCGCAACCTGTTACCTGCCTTTGTCAGAAACAGAAATTTCAAAGGATTACGGCACCAGACACAGAGCTGCACTGGGCATATCCGAATCTTCGGATGCCATAACTGTTGTGGTCTCAGAAGAAACCGGTCGTGTTTCGGTAGCCGTTAACGGTGTTTTAAAACGCGCAAATGATGCAGAGGCTCTGAGAGCGATGCTGCCTGTACAAAAGGATGAATCCGGTAACGATACGGCTTCAAATCGTTTTCCTTTCTTCCGCAATTCAAGAAAGGAGCATAAGCTATGATCAGACGTTTTTTCACCGAAAACTTTTCTCTTAAAGCATTAAGCCTCTTTCTTGCATTTGTTATATGGGTTTTGGTTGTAAATGTTTCCAAGCCTGAAATCAGCGACTCCAGAACCGTAACTTTAGAAGTATTAAACCAGAATGCTTTTGATTCTGATGCCAAAACCTGGGTTGCTGACAGGACAAGTGTAACTGTTTCTTATAATGTAAGAACAGATATGCGGTCATCCATCTCAAGCTCGGATTTCCGTGCCTATATAAGTCTGTCGGATTACAGCATAACCGGTTCCGTACCCGTTTACTACGAAGTTCTCAATGGCAAGGAATCAATAATAGACAACGTTCAGATACGTCCTTCTGTTGTCAGGATAACCCTGGAAAACATACAGAAAAAGAAATTTGACATCAAATACACCACTACCGGCGATCCCAAATCCGGATATCGCGTAGTAAATGTCGCTTCCAGTCCGGAATCGGTATATATAACCGGCAAGGAGTCCGAGATCGGTCGAATATCTGCAGTTGGTATAGAAATAGATGTGACGGGCATATCCTCGAACCAGGACGGTATAGCCCAGCTTGTATATTATGATGCCAACGGTAACAAGCTGACCAATCTTCAGGGTGTGACCAGTAACGAAGATAATATAGATTACTCTGTTACAGTACATAAAGAAAAAAATATAAACCTTCTTTCATCCGTAACAGGAACTCCTGCTGCAGGATATCAGTATGAATCAACCACGGTATCTCCCGATAGTGTAGCTTTGTCTTCATTACCCGGAGTGATCGATTCCATGACTGTTTTCCAGTTGCCGGAGATAAACATTAACGAAGCACGGGATAGTGTGTCAGTAACCTTTGACTTGTCAAAGATCCTTCCCGCAGGTGTCGAGCTGGCGAAAGACCAGGATCCTCAGATCAATGTTCTTGTACGTATAGAGAAGCTTCCTGATATTAAAGATAATCACGGAAATCCGGCACCCGCCCCTTCTCCGGGCCAGGCAAATCCTGATAATCCGACACCTTCGCTTCCTGAATCCGAGACGCTTCCACACCAGACAGAAGCTTCTTCCGAACATAGCGAATCCGAATCTGTTGATTCGTCTGAGCCATCTTCCAATGTCACAGAAAGCGGAAGAGCGGTTCACGATGGGGAAACAAAACCGGAAGAAAACGATTCATCCGGAGAAACCGAACAATCCCCTGAAGAAACTGTAGAAGAAACCTCACATAATTGATTATGGAAGACATTAAAATACTTATCATATATACAGCAGCCTATATACTGAGCTTCATTACAGGTAGAGCGGGTTTATCCGCTCTATCTGCAGCTTGTCTTATAGGTATCGCTGTATTTATTTATCTAAAGGAAAAACAGATTTCAAAAGAGCTTCTGAATCTTAGAGGCCTTATGGCTTTGGGGCTTCTGGGAGGCGAGGGCATTGCCCGTCTTCAATTAAGTAATCTGTCTACAGACTGGACACTTTCTACCTGGGGATCATTTTATTTTTTTTACCTGATTTTTTATTTCACATCAAAATACGCGGAGCAGTTGCTTAATCAAAAGCATTTTATCAAAATCAGCTCATTAACTGATTCAAAGGAAAGTAAACTCTTCATATTTAAAGTTGTTATACTGTCTGTGACATTTTTATCCTGGGTCTGCTTCTTTTTCGAAGCCTGGAAACTACAATTTATTCCGCTGTTTACGGTTGACACTCCACATGCCTACAGTTATTTCCATCTGAAAGGGATTCATTATTTTACAACTCTGGCTATTTTGATTCCGGGCGTAACGATGCTTTATATCGACCAAAGGCACAAGCTGTCATTACTTCCGGATATAATATCAGGCATAGGTCTTTTCGCCCCATTGATCCTTTGTGTTCTTCTGGTCTCAAGATTTCAGTTTATGTTTGCGGCGATCCTTGCCATTTTTGTCACAACGGTTTCCGGAAAGAAATACAAGCTTTGGCAAATTCTTATACTTGGCATATTGCTTATACTCGTATATGTGATCATCACCATAGAAAGGGCACATTCCGTGGAGTATCTTAATGGGATATTCGAAATGAAGGATCCCCAAACTCCGATCTTTATAACCCAGCCCTACATGTATATAGCCAACAACTATGACAATTTTAATGTAATGACTCAGGAGCTCAGCTTACATTCATGTGGTCTTAAAATGCTGTATCCGGTGATCACTCTGACCGGGCTGAAATTCCTTTTTCCGTCCCTCGGCATGGCATTTCCCTTATTCACCAATAAAGAGGAGCTAACAACCGTAACTCTGCTTTATGATGCCTGGTACGATTTCGGGATCGCAGGTGTGATTATTTTTGCAATCATCCTGGGGCTGGTTACCGGCATTATCCTTTATGTGCACAACAAAGATGTTAATCCGTTTTCAAGACTCATATATGCTGAGCTTGCTTTTTATTTTTCTTTTTCTTTCTTTACAACCTGGTTCTCAAATCCGGCTACCTGGTTTTACCTTGGGTTCAGTGTTTTGTTTTATATGGCTTACCACATTTCAGACCGCTTTTATTGACAAAGCGAAATCACAGAAATATAATGCTAAGGAAACACGGAATCATACGATTTTTCCAAGAAAAATGTATTATTCGAATTCTAAAAAACGGGGAGATAAAGGTATGGAGAAGAATTCAAAGGCGACAGCCGCAAAGGATGAGGCACTCAAGGAATCCTTCGCTGAGATTAAGAAGGCTGCTGCAACAGTAAAGGAAACAGCAAAGAAACCTGCTGCAAAAACCGAAACCGCAAAGGCTGCAGAAAAGAAGGAAGCTGCAAAGAAGCCTGAAGCTAAAAAGACCGAAACCAAGGCTGAGACCAAGGTTACTGCAAAGAAGCCTGCAGAAAAGAAGCCTGCTGCTGCAGAAAAAGCCGAGGTATCAACATATATCACATTACAGATCAATGGCAGAGATTATGAGCCTTCCAAGCTCCAGGCCGATGCCATCGCTGCTGCCAAGGCCATCAAGGCTGACGTACAGTCTGTAGATGTGTATGTTAATGTTGCAGAATCTGCCGCATATTATACAATTGACGGCGTAGGAAGTTCTGATTACAGAATCGACCTTTAATTATTGTTTGTTTTATCAGCATGAAACGGTGCACTCAGGGTGTACCGTTTTTTCTGTATATAATGGGGTGCATATGATTACATTACCACAGGATTATTTAAACAGAATGAAGCAGCTGCTTCCTGAAACTGACCAGTATGAGGCTTTCATCCAAAGCTACGATGCTCCTCCGGTCCGGGGACTGCGTCTAAACCTGAAAAAGCTCATAGCCAATGAGAGCTCCTGTTCATCAACCAGGATCACTTATGATAGTCTTGTGGAGGAATGGAAGCTGGAACCCCTGAAAGACGCCAGTTACATCATCCACAAAGGAAAAAAATATTACCGTGAATTCTATATGAACGAGGAATATCTTCTTCAAAAAGGCATCCGTCCGGGAAAGCATCCTTATCATGAAGCCGGCTTATATTACATTCAGGGCACAGAAGCCATGCAGGCAGTAGCACATCTCGATATCCGCCCCTTCGACAGAGTCGCCGATCTTTGTGCAAGTCCCGGCGGGAAATCAACCCAGGCAGCGGATATGCTTTCACCCGAACACGGGGGATTTCTTTTATCAAATGAATATGTAGCCTTAAGGGCCAAGACTCTAAGCTCAAACATTGAGCGAATGGGCATAACAAATGCGGCTGTGACAAACGAAGACACAGGAAAGCTTGCCGGTCATTTCCCGGAATATTTCACCAGGATCATCGTTGATGCTCCATGTTCAGGAGAGGGCATGTTCAGAAAAGATGAAACTGCAGTAAAAGAATGGTCTCCGGAAAATGTCAGGCTTTGTGCCGGGCGTCAGAAGGAGATTGTTTCCAATGCTTACAGGATGCTCTCTGCCGGAGGGAAGCTATGTTATTCAACCTGTACCTTTGAAAAAGAAGAGGATGAGGATATCAGAGATTTCATCCTTAAAGAGCATGAAGATATGGAGCTTATTTTCGAAAAACGCGTATGGCCACACCTTGAAAAAGGAGAAGGGCACTACATTGCCGTTTTCAGAAAAACAGGAAAAGACCCTTTTGAAAGCGCTGCAGCATCGGATGATGCATCTGCCTTTATTCCGGGCAGCAGCATCTCCGCTATGAACTATAAGGAAGTAAAGCTGAAAGACCAGATCTATCTGATCCCACCCTTTACGCCTAATCTGAAAGGACTTAAAACATTCCGAACCGGAATCCTTAAAGCCTCAGACCTCGGGAAACGCATCGAGCCCGAGCATGCCCTGACTCACGCCATCAATCTTAACGATCCCGTAGAATTGAATAACTATGAATTATCTGTCTCAGACTACAGCTCAGATGCACCCGAAACAGAACAGTACCTGAAGGGACTTCAGATTCCAGCTCCGGAGGGAGTTTCAGGGAAGGGATGGGTTATAGTAACCTGTGACGGCATAGCTCTCGGCCTCGGAAAGCTCGTCAATAATCAAATAAAAAACCACTATCCGAAAGGACTGAGGTTTACTTAAACGGACCGGTCAGGGTCCGTTTTTTTATTTTTAACAGAGCAACACGTTACTCCGGAATATGGATTTTTACAAACCTGGCGTGATGCCGCAGACACCAAAGTCAAAAAAATCATCATTATACATGATTGGAAATCAGAATAGTGAATATAGCTCTTTCCTATGCACTTCGAAAAAGCCCAGTAATTTCAACAAAAATCGCCTGTCTTTCTTTTTGGGTTACGTATAATATAACTTAAAATCATGTTGAATATTGCATATCTATAGATTACAATATATGAGACATAAACCGGGGTGTATTATGCCCTTTGTTTATATATGAAATGGAGGATAAAACATGGATAATCAGTCAACATCATCAGCTCTGACAAGAATTCAGTCACTGCTCGATGAGTTCAGCTTCGTTGAAGTCGGCCGTCTTGTTGAAGCAAGATCAACAGATTTCAACCTTGCTGAAAAGAAAGCACCTTCCGATGGTGTTGTAACCGGCTACGGAACAATTGACGGTAACCTTGTGTATGTTTATGCACAGGACTCCGCAGTTCTCGGTGGTTCAATCGGAGAGATGCATGCCAGAAAGATCGCCAACATTTACTCAATGGCGATGAAAAATCAGGCTCCTGTAATCGCTCTTGTAGATTGCTCAGGTGTCAGACTTGAAGAGGCTAATGACTCTTTGTTTGGTCTCGGACGCATTTATAAGAAGCAGACACTTGCAAGTGGTCAGATTCCTCAGATCACGGCAATTTTCGGAAATTGCGGCGGCGGACTCACAGTTCTCGCAGGTCTTTCCGATTATGTCCTTATGGAGAACACAAAGGCCAGGGCTTTTGTAAATGCTCCTGATGCCGTTATCGGCAACAAGGACGATGAGATTGCCAAAGCAGCAAAGCGCGAGGAATTCGGACTTGTTGATTTTGACGGTACAGAGGATGAGGTATTTGCTCAGATTCGCAAATTAGTGGCTGTATTACCCGGTAATAATACAGATGGCGGAGTTCTCGATGAGAGTACAGACGATCTTAACCGTGCTGTTCTTTCATTCGATACACTTGACGCTGATGAGGCGGTTAAGCAGCTTGCAGATAACGGTATCTTCCTTGAGACAAAGAAGGGATACTCAAAGGATGTTGTGACTGGTTTCGCTCAGATTGGCGGAGAGACTGTTGCAATCGTTGCAAACAAGAGCCAGAAGCTTACCTGGAAGGGTGCCGATAAGGCAGCAAGACTTGTTTCTTTTGCCAATGCTTTCGACCTTCCTGTTATTTCTGTAGTTGATGTAACCGGCTACTGCAACTGTGAGTGCACAGAAAAGCATATGCCTACAGCAGCGGCAAAGCTTGCTTATGCATACAGCAACGCTGATGTACCTGTTATCACAGTTGTTAAGAACGCACTTGGTACAGCAGGTCTTACGTTCGGTGCCAAGGCTCTCGGCGCAGACATCGTTTATGCATTCAATAACTCAAAAATCGGTGTTATGGATGCAGACCAGGCTGCAAAGGTTGTGGCAGACGGTGACGCAGAACTTGCAAAGAAGTTTGCAGAAGAGAATACTGCACTTGCTGCAGCTAAGAGAGGATATGTAGATGAGATCATCGAGCCTCAGGAGACAAGACAGAGAATCGCTGCTTCTCTTCAGATGCTCGGATGGAAGAGCGTTTACAGACCAAACAAGAAAAACGGAACAGTTTAATGAGAGGAGACAGAATGAAACAGTGGTTTAGAAAAGCTGCTCTCTGTTTAGCTCTTGTACTTTCCGTTATCACACTTGCCGCTTGCGGAAGTTCAAACAACAAGACAGTTGAGTCCATTGACCCGACTATCAAGTCAGCACTTGAGCAGCAGGCAATGCAGTATGCAGAGCAGAGTATCTATAAGCTTCCTGCAGAAGATATTCAGAAACAGATCGATACTGCATTTAAGACAAAGGATGCCATCACATACAACGGTCTTACAAACTATATAAACAGCATGGATCGTCTTGGTTCCTTTGTAAGTGTGGATAGTGCCGAAGCTTCAAAAACAGAAGATGGCTACAGAATCGAAATAGATTCAACATTTCAACAGAGAGCCCTTAAGCTCACCCTTGGCATCAATGAGATGACAGGTGCAACAACAGAGATGACCTTTGAGCCGGTTTATTCTATGTCAGAGCTCATGGGTGATGCCGCAGGCAACCTCGTTGTTGGTATGGGAACAGTATTTGCAGTTCTCATCTTTATTGCATGGATCATCTCTCTTTTCAAGTACATCGGTGTATTTGAGAAGAAGATGAAGGAAGGCAAAGAGACAAAAAATAAAACAGCAGCTCCTGCACCTTCCCCGGCTCCCGCTCCAAAGGCTGCTCCCGCTCCTGCACCGGCTCCCGCTGCAAGCGATGATACAATTCAGGCAGTTATTGCAGCAGCTATCGCAGCTTATGAGGCTGACACAGAGGGTTCAGTTTCAGACAACAATGGTTTCGTACCGGGCCCTACACTTAACAATAACTTACGGGTACGTCCGTTAAGAAACCGCAGCATGGTTTCAGCTCCGGCAGAAGCAGCTCCCGCTTCTTCACCTGTAGTAACATCAGTTGCCCCCGCAGCTCCTTTAGCGGCTCCCGCTCCTAAGGCTGCTCCCGCAGCTGCAGGATCCCAGGGTTCAATAAAGGTTGAAGCCCCTATGCCCGGTAAGATTCTTGCAGTTAAGAAGAATGCCGGCGAGACTGTTAAGTCCGGTGAGGCTATCCTTATTCTCGAGGCCATGAAGATGGAAAACGAGATCGTTGCTCCTCAGGATGGTACAATTGCTTCCATCAACGTTTCTGTCGGTGATGCAGTAGAATCAGGCGCAACTCTTGCAACTTTAGATTAACACGGGCGATTGCCCTTATTTATTGAGAGGTATTTAAAATGAAGAAATATACTATTACAGTAAACGGCGTCGCTTATGACGTAACAGTAGAAGAGGGCGGCAACGGTGCTGCTGCTCCTAAGGCTGCCGCTGCTCCCGCTCCCGCAGCAGCTCCTGCACCTGCAGCTGCTCCTGCAGCATCAGGCGCTCAGGGTTCAGTAAAGGTTGAGGCTCCTATGCCAGGTAAGATCCTTGCTGTTAAGAAGAATGCAGGCGAAGCTGTTAAGTCCGGCGAGGCAATCCTTGTTCTCGAGGCCATGAAGATGGAGAACGAGATCGTTGCTCCTCAGGATGGTACAATTGCTTCCATCAACGTTTCTGTTGGTGATGCAGTAGAGTCAGGCGCAACTCTTGCAACTCTTAACTAATTAACAGTTGATTTGCTTTTGTTGATTTGATTCGCTGTACTGGAGGATAAATAAAATATGAACGCATTACAAACATTTTCAAACCTGCTCCAACAGACAGCTTTCGTTAGCATGACATGGGGAAATATCCTGATGATCTTCGTCGCTTTTATTTTCCTGTATCTTGCCATCGCAAAGGGATTTGAACCGCTTCTTCTGGTTCCTATCGCTTTCGGTATGCTGCTTGTTAATATTTATCCGGATATCATGATGTCACCGGAAAAATCCATTAACGGAACAGGCGGACTTCTTTGGTACTTCTTCCATCTTGATGAGTGGGCGATCCTTCCTTCACTTATCTTCATGGGTGTAGGTGCCCAGACAGACTTCTCACCACTGATAGCAAACCCGATAACCTTCCTTCTCGGTGCTGCCGCTCAGTTTGGTATTTACGCAGCTTATTTCATGGCTATTTTCATGGGATTCAACGGTGCTGCTGCCGCAGCCATCTCCATCATCGGTGGAGCCGACGGACCTACATCCATTTTCCTTTGCAATAAGCTCGGACAGACATCACTTTTGGGACCTATTGCAGTAGCAGCTTACTCTTACATGTCACTGGTTCCCATCATCCAGCCTCCTATCATGAAGGCCCTTACAACAGAAGAGGAGAGAAAGGTAAAGATGCCTACACTCCGTCCTGTATCAAAGCTCGAGAGGATCCTTTTCCCGATCGTTGTTACAGTAGTAGTTTGTCTCCTTCTTCCTACGACAGCACCCCTTGTTGGTATGCTTATGCTCGGTAACCTTTTCAAAGAGTGCGGTGTTGTTAAGCAGCTTACAGAAACAGCTTCAAATGCTATGATGTACATCGTTGTCATCATGCTCGGAACTTCTGTAGGCGGTGCAACATCAGCCGAGGCTTTCCTTAATGTTGATACCTTAAAGATCGTAGCTCTCGGTCTTATCGCATTCGCATTTGGTACAGCCGCAGGCGTTGTTATCGGAAAGATTATGTATGTTCTTTCCGGAAAGAAGATCAACCCTCTGATCGGTTCTGCCGGTGTTTCAGCCGTTCCTATGGCTGCCAGAGTTTCACAGAAGGTTGCCTCCGAAACTGATCCTACAAACTTCCTGCTCATGCAGGCTATGGGTCCTAACGTAGCCGGAGTTATCGGTACTGCCGTTGCAGCCGGTACATTTATGGCCGTTTACGGTGTTAAGTAAATAGAGGAGATAAAATGGCTAAAGTAAAAATCACAGAGACTGTACTGCGTGATGCGCATCAGTCATTAATCGCAACTCGTATGCCGAGTTCAGAAATGGAACCGATCCTTGATAAGATGGATCAGGTTGGTTATAACGCTGTAGAGTGCTGGGGCGGTGCTACATTTGACTCTTGTCTCCGTTTCCTCAAGGAAGAT